>CAXBSH010000538.1:0-3048 GCA_963977705.1 uncultured Planctomycetaceae bacterium | reverse complement strand
AGCCGACGACGATTCCAGCGGGATTCAAGGGGATTGTCACCAACCTGGCGGCTCCGCTGTCAAAACTACCCAATCGACTGCTTGTGGATGCGACCGAGCGAGGCGTGCAATCGGTGACTCTGGAACCGGGGACGCATTATCTGAACCCTTACGTGACGCGAGTTGATCTGGTGGATTGTCGCAGCCAGCGTTTCAACCTTGGCGAGGAAGATGATATGGGCTTTCCGTCCAAGGACGGTTTCTGGGTCAGCCTGGACGGGGTGATTGAGTTTCGTGTGAACCCGGAAAAGGCAGCTGAGGTGTACGTACTGTTCAACCAGCAGGAAAACGGACCGACAATCGATGCTGAGATTGTGCAGACGATCATCATGCCCAACGCCCGCAGCTTCTGTCGACTGCAGGGTTCAAATTCATCAGGCCGGGAATTTATTCAGGGTGAGACGCGATCAGCCTTTCAGAAGGCGTTTGAGACTGAGATGCGAAAGGCCTGTGAGCCGCTTGGAATTGAGATCATTCAGGCTTTGATTACCACCATTCGCCCGCCGGAAAAGATTGCCGAGCCTGTGCGTCGGCGAGAGATTTCGAAGCAGGAGGAGCTGCAGTACAAGCAGCAGGTGCTGCAGCAGGAATCTGAGCAGAAGCTGGCGGTTGAAAAGGCGATGGTTGAACAGAAGCAGGCACTGGTGACAGCCGATCGCGATGTGGTGAAGGTCACAACGAAGGCTGCTGAGGAACAACAGGTGGCTTTGACGCTGGCCAATCAGCAGCTGGCAGTGGCCCAGTTGAAGCTGGAAGCATCGCTGGATGAGTCTCGGGCTATCGAGGCTCGTGGAAAGGCAGCAGCCGATGTGGTTCGCTTCGACAACGAAGCTGAAGCGGCGGGTTGGCAGACAGCTGTGCAGGCCTTTAGCGGGGATGGACAGGCCTACGCCCGATATGTGCTGTATCAGAAGCTCAGTTCCGCCTGGCAGCGGATGATGGTGAATACCGCAGACAGTCCGATGATGAAGATTCTCGATTCATTTACCGAGCCGATTGGCAGGACGCTGGCGGTACAGCCGCCAGTGACAGCGCCGGCTGTTGCTGACCCACCAGCAGGACCAGCAGCAGCACCGTAGTTCGGAACTCAATGCCTCGCCACGATCGATGATCAGCGCAATCAAAGTAATGAATGAAGGGAAAACAAATAATGAGTGTTTCTGACTGGATGACGAGTGTGTTACAGGGGCGAGTGCTGCCGAAGCTGATCACAGTGGCCGCAGCTGCCATAGCGGCTGTGGCTTTTGAATGGACTTTCAATCGCCACTACGTGCCGGACGGCTACAGTCTGGTGCTGCGATACAAAGGACCTCCGCTGCCGTTTTTGCCGGGCGAACGTCCGGTTTCAGCCAGCGGGCAGTTTGCCAAAGTGGACGACCGGGGCCGTCCGCTGGAAAAGGGAGTGCTGCAGACCATGCTGGGGCCGGGACGCCACTTCCTCTGGTACGGCTGGTGGGAGACAAAACTGGTTGAAGATACTCTGGTGCAGCCCGGGGAAGTTGCTGTGGTGACCAGTCGGATGGGAAGCGATCTGTCTGATGGTCGATTTCTGGTGGACGGTGACCTGGATAAGACGACCGAAAAGGGCATTCTGCGAAAAGTGCTCAGCCCGGGCCGTTACCGAATCAACGACTATGCCTACACGGTCAAGATCATCAAGCAGGAAGTGGTGCAGTCGGATCAGCAGGAAAAGCATGTCGGCTGGGTCTCTATCCCAGCGGGTTATGCGGGAGTCGTGACGAATCTGGCCGACAACCCGACTGCTGGCCTGCAGGCTGGTATTCAGGACAACATTCTGCAGCCTGGTCTGTATCCGGTGAACCCGAACGAGCAGCATGTGGATATCATTGGACTGGGATACACGGACCTGTCTGTGAAGTCCAACTTTCTGCAGCAGGACGGCAAGCCGCAGCTGGATGAGAGTGGCGAGCCGATGGTGGCTGATGACGAAAGTGGTATTACGTTTCCATCAACCGACGGATTTCGAATTCACATGGACTTCACCGCTGTGTGGGGGATTCTGCCTGATCAGGCTGCGGATGTGATCAGAAAATTCGGAAATCTGAAAGCGGTTGAGACCAAAGTGGTGATTCCGCAGATTGAAAGCATCTGCCGAAACGAGGGGTCTTCGCTGGGGGCGGTTGATCTGCTGGTTGGTGATACTCGACAGAAATTTCAGGAGACGGTGTCGGAATCTTTCCACAAGATCCTTGAAGAGAAGGGGCTGACGCTGCTGCACGGCTTCGTCAGAAACATTCATATTCCGCAGGAGATTCGCAAGCCGATTCAGGAGAAGTTTGTTGCGGACGAGCTGAAGCTGACACGTGATCAGGAGCAGATGACGGCGCGTACGGAAGCGACCTTGCGGGAAGCTGAGAAGAAGGTGGAACTGGAAACCGATCGGATTGCAGCTGAAACGACGAAACTGGTCGCTCAGGCAATCGCAGAAGGGCAGAAGTTGTCAGAGGAGACTCGGGCTGAAACGCTGAAGCAGGTGGCGGCCGTTGAACGCGAAACAGCCGAACTTGAGGCTCAGGCAACAGTCAACCTGGGACGATCGAAAGCCGATGCGAAGAAACTGGAAGCTCAGGCGAAGTCTGAGTTGTTCGGCCTTGCAGTGTCTGCCTTCGGCTCGGGCGAAGCCTACAATCAGTGGGTATTTGCTGAAGGACTGCCGGAAGATCTGCAGTTGGATCTGTTCTACGCTGGCAGTGGAACATTGTGGACCGACCTGACAAGGTTCACTGACATTGCAGTAGGATCAGAGCTGAGAGATCGTCAGTTGAAGCCGCAAGCGAAACCGGGGTCAGCCGCCAGTTCGTCACCCAGCCCAAGGTCTCTCCCAGCGGCACAGAACTGAGTGCTGTTGGGGAAGCTCGGTAGAACGAGCCTCCCGCCCAGTCATTGTATGCCCTTCGGGAGGGCGAGGCTCCCGCCGAGCCGAAAGAAGTGGTCAGTTCTCAGTAGTCAGTGGTCAGCCAAAATGTAGCCCGAGCATTCCTGCTCGGC
>CAXBSH010000537.1:0-3051 GCA_963977705.1 uncultured Planctomycetaceae bacterium | reverse complement strand
CTACACGACGCTCTTCCGATCTGTGGCCTCCAGCCACCAATCGCTGGCAGCCACCCGCTGCCCCAGAAACTGGGCCTTGCGACCTGCCACGGCTGACCGCGCGACCAGAAATTCCTGAAACGTCAGATGCAGAAAACTGAGTCGACCGTCCTGCTCTCCCGCCAGGATTCCCGTCTCCTCCACCACTCGATCCAGAAACTGCTGTGCCGTTAGTTTCTGCCGGTAGTCCGGATTCATCAGCTGCAGCACCTCCTCAGCCTGCTTTGCCAGCACCGTCTGAGATTCAGCCGTGCGATTTTCTTCTGCGTGCAGCCACCACGCCACCTGCATCAGCACTTCACGCACGGCCAACGGTTCCAGCGGTTGCAGCCTTGCACCCGTTGGCGACGCATACAATGACTTGCGCCAATGCTCAAGCAATACCTCCACACAACGCTCGTACACCGCGCCACGCTGCCGTGGCAGATCCTCATTGTCGTGAAATACCAGACACAACACCGTCAGCAGCATCGGATTGCCAGTCAGCTCGCGCATCTTCTGAGTCTGATACTGGCTGTCTGCCAGTTTGCTGAGCAGTCGCTGGGCCTTTTGCTGCGCGGTCGTGGCAGGTTGCGCCAGACGCTCATAGACGATCCCAAACCACTCGGTAACAAACTGCTGCTGATCCGCTGCACTTAAAGGCTGCACGTGAAACTCGCGGAAACCTTCCGGCAACTCCAGCCCCGCCCGATTAAATCCGGCAAACCGACAGGTCACAAGGAAACGATCCTGTTCCCGATCAGCCAGAGTCTGTGACACCCAGCCTGCCACTTGCTTCCGCACACCATGGTCCACCACTTCATCAAGGCCATCCAGAATCCACAAAATGGGGACAGCTGGACTGTCCCACAGATCTTGCCCGGGATTCTGAAACTGCTGCGGTGCGTTGTTGCGAAACAGCGACTGCTGCAGGAACTGCCCCAACCCACCCTGCTCAGTTGCAGACTGTTGTGACAGATCGCGAAAACGCAGGAACACCGGGCAGATTCCCGCCGGCAATCCCAGCGTCGTCGGATCCACAGCAGCCGATGCCAGTCGCCACGCCAGTTGCCTGGCAGCGGTCGTCTTACCCGCACCCGGTTCCCCCAGCAGCAACGCACCGCGGTATGTTTCACCGGCTTCCTTGCGAAAAACGTCATTTACCCCCTGCAGATCACGCTCGCCCTGCTCACGTACCGCGCGACCAGGCCGCTGATTGCCCATGGCCTGAGTCCACAAGACACGCAGCGGTACATACGCGCGGTGAATCGGCAGATCAATCTGCAACCCCTTGCCAAACCCCAGCAGATTCAATCGGGCCGTCTTTTCAGCTAAGGCATCCACATACCGCAGCACGGATTCAGGCCACGCCGCACGCGGTGACCGCACGCCCACACTAACCGATCCGCCCGCTGTCGCTGCCTCAGCCTGACCTGCCGGAATCAGACTGTGCAGAAACGCCCCCAGCTCACCAAAATCTGCCCCATAACGCACCGGAAACACACGCCCGTCCTGCGCCGGCGTCGACTCTTTATCGCAATACAAACGATAATGCCGACACTCAACACCCATCTCTCGTTCCAGAGTCCGCAACCACTGCAGAAACTGCCCGATATTCGGATCCGTTAAACCGTCATCACTGCAGCCAATCAGCACCAGACTTTTCGTCAGCACATTGGCTTTCAGATGACTTTGCGTCGGCTGATCAGTGGCCACTGCCACGTAGCTGCGAATGCCCAGCACCACGGAATCCGGATTATTCCAGCAACCATGCAGATGCAGCACCGCATTTGACTCACCACGGCTGAATCGGGACACTTCCCCCCCATCCTGCCACGTGATTCCCTGACGCCCCAGCCCCTGTTCCAGCAAAGTATCGTAGTTGGTGGTCATTACCCGACACTGCCACGCGGCCAGTGATTGCAGTGGCTGCGGATTGGCCAGCGACAGCGTCTCAAATTGACGCCGCAGCCAGACGGTAAATTCCTGCCGCTCTTTCAGTCTGCGTTCCGTCGCCTCGGCCACAGACAACAGGGTATCGAGGAAATGGAGCTTAAGGCTGCTTTCTGCCCACTGACACCACCCAGCGTCTTCGTTCAGCGAAGCCAGATGCTGCACGCCGGTATGCAGCAAAGCACGCCAATCCAGGGCCGCACTTCCCGCCACATTTTTCGATAACCCCGCACCAGCCAGAACAATCACTCGGCCGGCAGCAATGTCACTGCGCAAGTCATCGATCAGCTCTACACCAGGCATGACTGGCCCCTCAGCAAACCGCCCAACACACTGGTTAAGCTGGCAACACAGAAGTGCGAAAAAACTGTCCCGGTCGGACGTTCGACAACAGCTACCAGCCCGACCGGGACATACAAACTTTGGCCTGCAGAGCTTTGGTCTCTGCAAACACAGGAGAACAATCTGAACTTTTGCACCTGACGTGCTCTCGACGAAATTCCCGAAGGCTGTCCATCGATTCTGACGCTGCAGTCTCGTTGGACTGCTGCAAAGTGCTCGCCAAACGAAAACCGATTTTGTGGTTCTGGTTCTGAGGTGTGTTGTGGTTGCGATACCACGCGGAGCAGTTGTCTGAGTTATTGTTCCAGCAACCGCCACGCAACACACGGCCTAACGACTGTTCCCCCTGCTAAAGACCACACTGGCAAGCAACGCCTGACACCACTGGTGCGAAGCCCCGAATGCCGCATGGCCCGTCCAGCTTACCAACCGTTGCCGAATCTGTTCAAATGAAATACGGCCCTCGGCAAATAATCGTTGCATCAGACGCGCCCGCCGACGGAAACGACGCACTGCAGCCCTGCCCAGCCGAATGCGCGATCAACACGAAAATCATGTACGCACCTGCAAGTTGCATTAGGACAGAGGGATACGACACGCTGTTGGCGAAAACAGAAGTTTGCCGTCTGCATGGGCGTGCTGCGCCCTTACGAAAATGGCCGCACGACGCCGCGATCAGATCGGCAGCTTGCGGGAAAACTTACAGGATACCGGCACCTCGCTGTCGTAGCCAGCGAC
>CAXBSH010000536.1:0-3067 GCA_963977705.1 uncultured Planctomycetaceae bacterium | reverse complement strand
GGCGTTTTCAGTTCTCGCTGGCGAACTAACCACCAGTCACCTGGCAAAATATCAAAATTCATCTCGGCTGTGGACAAGATCTGGCTCCCCGGCAATTCCCGCACAGAACTGGGTGCTGATTACCGCCCAGAATACGCACTCCAGCGAAGAATTGAAAGCACCGAATCCTGCGAATCAATCGGTTTCACGCTCGCACCGATCTCTGCCTCGCAGCAAATCATGCGGCAGCGTCTGGTCAGGATCCAAATCACGCAGAACTTCCACCCGCCGCCAGGCCATCAACCGCGGCCACTGCCGCCCTGCCCCTCCAGCACACAGCGAGCCGCATGATAACCCGGAATTCCGCTGATCGCACCACCCCGGACAGCACTGGAACCCGCCAGATAAATGCCCGGCCACTCTGTCTCTACCCCACGTCGCCCTGCCACTGCCACATCGTCCGTGAAGAACCACGACGGCTGATTGTGAAAAATATTACCACGGTCGAGATCAAGTTCGTGCTGCAGATCCTGCGGAGTGTGAATCTCCAGACACATCGAACCACTGGCATCACGCGCCAGACAATCCTGAATCGGCTCTGCACACAACCGATTCAACCCGTCAAGATAACGTGATAGTACCAACTGACGTCGCTGATCATGCGCATCCTCAAACAATCGCCACGGCATATCCAGACCAAACAGTGTCAGCGTGTGAAAACCAGCAGCCTGCAGTGCCGGCGATAGGATCGAGGAATCCGTCAGAGTATGACAGTAGATTTCCCCCGGAGCCGGATCCGGAATCTGCCCAGCCGTAGCCAGTCGGTATGAATCCAGCATCTGGGCATACCCCTCATCAATATGCAGTGTACCAGCAAACGCATCCTGTACGGAAACATCACGATCCTTAAGTCGTGGCAATCGCTGCAGCAGCATATTAATCTTGATCACCGATCCTTCGTCTCGATCCGCTGCCTGCCACGTCTGTCCCAGCAGGCTGGCCGTCGTACGAGGCCCGGCATTCAGCAGCACCGCACCCGCATCGATTCCATACTCCCGTCCCTCATGCAGCCACGTCACGCGATGCCACTTCGTCCCCGGCTCAACACGAACTGCAGGCGACTCCGTACACAGTTCCACACCAGTTTCCATACACCGCTGCATCAGGGCGCCGGTCAGGGCTCTCATTCCACCCTCAGGTACACGCCATTCGCCCGTGCCGTTGCCACAGATGTGATACAGGAAACAGCGGTTCTGCAGCAGATCGGTATCGTGTGGTCCCGCCAGAACCCCGATCTTCCCGTCCGTCATCACAAGCCCGCGAACGGTATCCGTAAGAAGATATCGCTCAATCGCCTCACCCAGTGGACGCTCGACAAAACTGTCCCATGCCTCGCACTGCTCCTGCGTCCGCAGCTGCTGCTGAAACTGCCGTCTGGTCTGTAATGGCTGCAGAAACGAAGGGGCGATCAACGCCGCCAGTTCTGACTGCAATGCACTGAACTTAAGATATCCCCGCCACTCCTCACCCCCCCCGGGCAATTCCTCCATCGATTCCCGTGACCTCTGCTGATCGTCCGGGAACAGCAGCAGCCCTCGCTGTCGGCCCCGCGCGTCATGCCACGGTGTGTATGACGAAACACGACGCCGCAGAGTACGAAAATTCAGCCGCAGATCACTGACAATCTGATCCGGCAGCAGCGACACCAGATACGAATATCTTGACAGCCACGCTTCATAGTCCGGAAAGATCTGCCGGGAAATCGTCGCACCCCCAAGCTGGCTGCCACGTTCCAGTACCAGTACTGATTTACCGGCTGCCGCCAGATACGCCGCTGCAATCAAACCATTGTGACCACTGCCCACAATGACGACATCCCGAGATCCGCTCACCGGCTGCATCTGTTTCATACATTCCGCCTGACAGGGAACGTCGCCACCAGTCTCACAGCCCCCCCGAAGTCTGGACTCCGGTGATCTGATTGGCATTCAGATAGTTACGATCCGAGTAATACTCAAAGCGACGACCAGTCAGAACCTGCGGCTGGCCATTGTTTGGCAGATAGGTGACTTTCGCCTGCCGTCCCTCTTCCGCCCGCAGAATATACTGCTGTTTGGCATGGTCGTATGTGATTTTGTCGGCATCACCCGAAAACAGCCGTGATTCCAGACGACACGGGGCTCGAGTCCCTCCACCGCCACCGGCCGCATTGGATTCTGCCACCAGCGAGAAGGACCGCGTCTGATCACCACCACCTGCTGTCAGCGAAACTGTCAGGTTCTCACACCCCATCAATCCCGTCTGGTCCGGCAACTCAGAAACACTCAATCGCTCAAGACTGATCTTCTCATCCAGTGATCTCACCGGCCCGAATACTCCCCGCACATGCTGCCGCAACCGCACAAAATTCGCCTGCTGACTGCCATCCAGTGTCCCGATAAAAGTCGCCCTGACGTACACAAACGCCTGATCAGGTTCACTGACCGGAGTATTGGCTCGCGCTACAGCAGCCCGCGAAACCGCCAGTCGACCGCTGGAATCAGGTTGCACAGTTTCCACATAGCCCGGACCGGTTCCACGAAACTGCCCGCTCGCATATTCAAACTCAAAATCGGCAAACTCCGCGAAATGCCGGGCTGTCACAACGCCACCCGTCAGCATCTCTGCCTTCACCTGCACTCGCCCCTCACACTCAATTCGCTCGATACCCGGACGTCGCTGCTCAGCCGACTCATCAACTACCGCAGAGACCACTTCAATTTCTCGCCCCGCCACAGGCTGCTCAACACGCACCGCTTCACCGAAATGTACGATCATACCCGCACACGTCAGCTCCACATCAAAGTCGGTCTCGTTATCCAGTACCGCTCGCACGTTCCCCGTAAATCGGGCCGTGCGCTCAGCAAACGACATCTTCTCATTCCAGTAGATATCCAATGGAGCAGGTCGAGCCAGCGGTTTGCCATCCAGCCCGCGATCCACAATAAAGCGAATCCGACCACTCCCGCGAACCTCAGCTTCGCGCCGGGCAGCCTGCAGCGGAGATATCAGCTCATTCAGGTCGATTCGCGGACCATCGATGCGATCT
>CAXBSH010000535.1:0-3099 GCA_963977705.1 uncultured Planctomycetaceae bacterium | reverse complement strand
AGCGCCTGGAGAAGGTGGAGACCGTTACTGTGCTCGCTGAGGCCCTGCTGCAGCAGGGCCAGCCATTCCTGCTCTGGAAGGCCGTGAAGGAAGATCAGATCAGGCTGGACGAAGAATTGGAGCAGTTGTGTCGCTGGCTGGTCGATCGGGACAATGAGTCGCGGACTACCCGCTGGTACCGAAACACTTCCCCGTGGGCTGATCAACCGACTGGTTCCCTGCCGCAGTTCACACTGCGATTGGCGAGCCTGCTGAAGCACATGTTCCGCACTGGGCAGGCTGAACCATGGGCGAATCGCGAC
Organism: uncultured Planctomycetaceae bacterium; assembly: GCA_963977705.1. Taxonomy (GTDB): domain Bacteria; phylum Planctomycetota; class Planctomycetia; order Planctomycetales; family Planctomycetaceae; genus SXXK01. The sequence goes on along the minus strand of CAXBSH010000535.1, from coordinate 2,797 downwards.
AGCCGCTGGCTGCATTCCGCGTGGCAGCTTGTGGTAGAGAATCTCGCAGACCCGGTCTGCGCTGAAATTCACGCAGGTTTTCTTGGGGAATTTGAGACGCGAGTTCGGGCCGCTGCTGAACGAAATCGTGGCCGCTTTCGCAGCAAATGGCTGCCTGCGGATCAGGGATTACTGCAGTTGCTTCCGGATGATGTGCTGCTGGATCTGGGCGTGCTGCCCTCAAACACTCCTGATGGACGTCCTACCAAACAGGTACTGCAGCAGTGGCCGCTTCCCGAAAGCGGCACCTATGAAGCGCGCCGTGACAAGTTCAATCATGACCTGCGCAGTCTGCAGGCAAACTATTGCCTTTGCCCGCCGCTGGGCTGGGAACATGCCTATCGTGGGAAAAACGGGAAGTCCCGCGACCCCAGGGAATGTCAAGTGACGGCGACGGAGTTGCGCCGCGGAAAAGACGGGCGATGGCTGTCGAAGAAGACTGCCGTGCATTATCTGCCACAGAACTACCAGCTGCAGCGGACGCCTGTGACCAATCTGCAGTTTGAAGCGTTTGATCCGCTGCATCGCCGCTTTCGCCGCTGGGATTGGTATCGACCAGAGATGGAACTGGACGGGCAAAAACTGGATAATCATCCTGCCGTGGAAATCACGCCGTATCAGGCTGATATGCTGGCCATCTGGATGACAGGGCGTGGAACATTCGGCACATTTCGGCTTCCGCTGGATGAAGACTGGGAAGCCTGCTGCCGCGCCGGTCGCGACGGTAAACAGGATGAGTTCGGCATTCCGTGGTGCGACGACCAGCAGCGTCCGATCAGGGACAAGGGCGGGCATGAGCAGTATGATTCGCTGTCGTCTTATGGGGCCAATTTTGATGGCGATTACCCTGCTGGACAAGCTGAGAAGGGTCCGGATCTCAACGGCACAGTGCCAATAGATCGCTATCCGGCAAACGGTTTTGGCCTTTGCGATATGCACGGCCAAGTGTGGGAGTGGATGGACAACAAATATGGAGGACAGCAGCGTGAAAAGCGAAAGGTGGCGGCAGATAATGGCGCTCGCTGCGTTCGTGGGGGCTCGTGGGACGATATCGCCACGGGCACCCGTTGTTCGGGCCGGTACAGGAGCGACGACCGTGATAACGTCACAGGTTTTCGTCTCTCTAGGACCAAGTAATACTCTCCTCTCTGTCCCTTTTGCCCTGTTCCCTTTGGGATTTGCTTTTCCCTTTGCGATTTCTGCGAATCATTGCGACTGGTGTATCCGCGACACGCGCAGCGTGGCGCGCGAGTTTGAAGAATGGAGCTTGTCGATATGAAGCCAGCTGATGAGTTACCGGTCATTCGCGAGTGGTATGAATTCATGACCTGGATGCTGCCCAGAATCAACAAATTTCCTCGCGACCAGAAATTCCTGCTTGGAGACCGAGTGCAGACACTGATGCTTGATGTCCTCGATGACCTGATCGAAGCAAAATTTCGTCGCGATCGACTGCCAATTCTGGACCGCGTCAATATTGACCTTGAAAAGCTGCGGTTCCTGCTGCGACTCTGCCACGACCTTGGTCATTTGACAGTGAAAGTTGTCGGCGATGCAAGCGAAAAGTTACTGCACATCGGAACCCAGATTGGCGGCTGGCGACGGGCAGCGGAATCACGAGGACGTCCATGAAAAGAGTTGGGCACTTGTGGAGCTCGTTGCTGGCCCACCAGAACCTGCTGAATGCGTATCTCAAGGCGCGACGCGGTAAACGCACTCGAGCCGTGGTTGAGCAGTTTGAGTATCGACGCGAACTGGAACTGGCACGCCTGCGAGACGAACTGACAACCAATACCTACCTTCCATCCCCGTACCATACTTTCATGATCTACGACACAAAGCCCCGCATGATCAGTGCGGCGCCTTTTCGTGATCGAGTTGTGCATCATGCACTGTGTAATATCATCGAACCTGTCTTTGATCGTGGATTCATCCACGACAGCTATGCCAGCAGGCTGGGACGCGGTACGCATGCCGCAATTCACCGCTATCAGCAGTTTGCCCGTTCCAGCGCGTGGGTGCTCAAGTGCGACGTGCGACAATTCTTCCCCAGCATTGATCATCAGTTGCTGAAGGATCGGTTGGCACACCGGATCAAGGATCAGCAGGTCCTGAATCTGGCCGGCCAGATCATCGACCACTCGAACCGACAGGCGGCAGTCTCCGGCTTCTTCCCCGGCGACCACCTGTTCACCCAGTCCGAACGACGGCGCGGCTTGCCAATTGGAAATCAGACGAGCCAGTTCTTTGGCAACGTTTTTGAATTCACCGACTGGCGACTGTTCTCCCTGAAGCTTATCCGGAGAAATCAGATACTGAGCTGGAACTTTTTCCGGATACTCGCCCAACGTCATGTAGGCAATGTTCAAGAGCCAGCGGCTCTTTAAATCCTCCGGCTGCAACTCCAATGCCCGCTGCAGATAGACGGTCGCCATGCGGCTGCCTTCGGGCGCTTCGTGAACTCCGGTGCCCTTAATGGGAAACAGGCATCTTTCGCCGTTGATGCAATTCACACAGTTGGCGTTCTCACCGTCTCGCAGGTGCGCCACAGCGACCTGATAGAGTACCTGTTGAAGAAGTTGTGGATCCGTCTGTGGCCCTTGTTTTTCCAGCAACTCGAGGGCCTGAGTCATCTCGCGAATGGCCTCCTTTGTGTCCCCCGTTCGCAGAAGTTCCTGCCCAAGCAGGCCGTGCAGAGTACTGAGTTCCTCGTCGCTGGCGTTCCCTTTCGCGCGGTCAAGGTTCTCCTTTGCAACAC
>CAXBSH010000534.1:0-3128 GCA_963977705.1 uncultured Planctomycetaceae bacterium | reverse complement strand
TCAGGTCATTGGTTTCTGCCAGTCGAGTCAGAAAGTAGCTGAACTGTTCGATCGCAAACGTGTCGTACTTCGTCAGTTTTTCCATATAACCGGCATCACCGCCGTGATGGCTGAGCTGATGGCGGGACTCTGTAATCCCAATCTCCGGGATCGAAAAGGCATCACCCTCCCCGCCAAGACTGAAGGTTGCCACGCGGGTCACGTCTGTCTGGAAGGCCAGAAGAATCAGGTCATAGACGGTACGGAAATAGTCACCAGCCTGTGTCTGCGGCACATCTCGATTCGTACGTTTGCGATCCGAGTCAGAGATCTCGGGCAGAGGCGTATCGAGCCACGCATCCGCTCGACGAGTACGGATCTCTGCTTCACGCACCGACGAAAGATACTGGTCCAGGCGACCGCGATCGGCAGTGCCCATCTTCTGTTCCAGACGGCGAACTTCCGCAAGATTGTCATCCAGCACGCTGGCTTTTCGCCGCAGAGCCCGTCGCTGTGCAGCAGTACCGCCTTTAGGGGCCTCAAACAATGCCGCAAAAATCTCACTGCAACGACGCTGGGCCGGCAGCTGCACGCCATCTGCCGTCCACGACAATGAACCCTGAGTCAAAGCGATTTCCAGCGATGCGTACCGAGTATGCTGAGCCGTTAATTCAGCCATTTTCTGGTCAACAGAAATGGTATTGCGATCGGCAGGACCCAGTTTTCCACCCGTCAGCCAGACTGAAATGCAATTGTGATGATGACTGAGCGCCCCCGGGTGATGCAAACCGCTGATCGGGGTCAGCACTTCACGATGCTTTTCCAGAGGCTTCAGAGATCGCGAGAATTCATAGTCACGACCCGCTTTGGTGATCTGGTAATTCAGCGAGTGCACACCATTCGCCAGATAGATAAAGGCGCTGCGTCGCGGAGTTTCAGTCTGCTGCGGAGCAGCGTTCAAAGGCACCATGCATTCCAGGTAAGGCAATGCGATGCTGGTACCGGCTGCACGCAGCAGATGTCGACGATCAATCAGCCAGCTGCCCATTCGTGAATTACTCATGGAAAAACCTCTTTTTCAAACTGCCCAGTCGACCAGTGAATCAACCGTCTCTACCGCCTTTTGATCAGTTCTGATGTGGCGACTGCCTTCACAATGTCCCGCACAGCGTAGTTGCTTCCAGAAGCCCGCTGAACAATCGCATCGACCTCATCGGCATCATCCACCGTCAGAACTCTTCGCAAAGCATATGTGCAGAGATGCTCGATGAATGCTCGAGCAATCTGCTGGCGATCCTGCAGCAGCAAACGCTTGAATTCTGCGGCATCAGCAAACTGCCGGCCATCGGGCAGGCTGCCGCTGGCATTAACCGGTGGATCGGCCCCGGCACCTGTTGGCACGTGCTCAAGCGTTCTCCACTGGCCGATCGCGTCAAACTGGTCAAATGCCAGCCCCAGCGGGTCAATGGTTCGGTGACAGGCGGCACAACTGGCATTCTTTGCGTGCGACTCAATTCTCTGACGAATGGTCAGCTTCTCCCCGTTCGGTGGAACAGGCTCGATCGGATCGACATTTGCAGGCGGCGATGGTGGAGTTCGGTTGTAGAATGCTTCGCTGATCCAGACTCCCCGATGCACCGGACGATGTCGTGTGCCGTCAGAAGTCAGACCCAGCACAGCACCCATGGTCAGTAAGCCACCACGATGAGCCTCCGCGGGCAGCGATACCCGCTGAAAACCACCCGAAGGCGGCTCGGGCAGGCCATAGAAGTCGCACAGCCGAGCATTTGCAATTGTCCAGTCAGAATCGACAAATGCGTCGATCGGTAGATTTCTGGAGAACATTTCGCGGAAGAATTCGACGGGTTCTGCCTGCATGCTGCTTTCCAGCCAGTCGTCATATGCTGGATACAGCTTCCGGTCCGGTGGAAACATCCCGACCCGATGCAGCTGCAGCCACTGCCGAGCAAAGTCTTCAAGGAAACGATTGATGCGGCCGTCACTCAGCATACGATCCACCTGCGGCTCGGTATCGGCAGCCAGCAGACTTCCCTGCTCAGCCGCCGCGAACAGCCCCTCATCCGGCATTGAACTCCATAGAAATGCAGCCAGCCGAGCTGCCAGCTCCCAGTCATTGAGCCGTTCACGCGGGGTCGGATCACCCTCGACAAGATAGATGAAATTGCGGCTTGTCAACACGCTCTGCATTACCGCACGATAGGCTGCGGCGACAGATTCACCTCCAGCACGTTCTTCAGCATAGGACACGAGGTAGTTCTGGAGTTCTTCAGGAGATACGGGGCGACGCCAGGCACGCTGAGCAAATCTTTGCAGGTGCTGGGCAATTTGATCTGCCGTCGCATCCTCAGTCGGAATCAGCCCGTCACGTCGCGAACGCTCTGCGTCACTGACCAGCGGTCCCTCCCACTCAATCCAGTCCAGCAGCACCGTTGAGAACAGGCCGTTCCCTTTGTCGTCGAACATCTGCGGTGCATTCGGGTTAAACAGGAGTGTTTCACTGCTGTGCGTGAAAATGTGGCCGCTGCGGCTGCCGAGAGCATTCCGGAAGGCTGCGCCCTGTCGACGGTCCACAATATCGGTCGCGACAACACAGAATTCCAGACTGGCAGGCATCTCCAGAAATACTTCGAACTCGTGGATCTGCGGGCTGTCCTCGGGGGCCGTCAGGTCGAATTCAATCAGGCCGTCCACCGTTTCTTCACTGGTGCGCCTGCCAATGCTGAGGTGTGCCGTCTGTCCGCCGACCGGGCGGATTCCGCTGGCCTGCAGTCTGACTCGATACAAACCGCTGTGTTCAGGGCCCGTTTGTCCGAACCAGTTGGGCGACAGAGCCTGCTCTACGGTTCCCGGATACAGCAGATACCTGAGCGGACGTTTGATTCCGAAGCGATCAAGAATGGCTTGCTGCTCCTTACCGCCACCGTATCGCAGTTCGGCTGCCGTGCGACGGACCTTTCGTGGTTCAGGAGAAACCGCAGGGAAAGCGCGATCAAGCACCAGTTCGGCAGCTTTGTAATAGCGATCCATGTGTGACGGAGACAAAGACAGCTCTGATCCAATCCGTTCGTAGCCGTGCCACAATGTATCTTCATTCAACTCGCCCGGTTTGGTGGGGTCGTAGCGGACTC
>CAXBSH010000533.1:0-3130 GCA_963977705.1 uncultured Planctomycetaceae bacterium | reverse complement strand
CATGGCCACGTTAAGACCTATCTCTGCAGCCGATTTACTGCAGGTGCTGCAAGCGGTCGGTACAGACAATCTCAGTCACGCTGCCCGCAGCCTCGGTTTTGCTCCCACGGCTTCACAGCCTGATCAGGCTGTGAAGCCGCAGTATACACCGTGGCCGGAAGAAGGGGACGACTTGCATGAACCGTTGGATCCGGAGCCTGGCACACGCCGGACGCTGTTTCAGTTCCCCAGTCAACCACCCGCGCTGAGTCTCTGGCAGGCGACCGAGGCTGCCTCACTTCAGCCCTCGGAAATCGTGCCTCGGATCGGTCAACCGATTTCGGATCACAAACTGCACCAACTGGACCCCACGCGTAAGTTGCGGCATCTCTTACCAGTTCCATGGCGACGGTCCAGCTCGTTTCTCCGCAGTCGTGGCGGTCGGCTGGTTGCTGGGCAGCTTATCGATCTGCGACTTCTGCTGCGTCTGGCGACGAAAGGAACCGTCATTCCTCGCATCCCGCGAATTCGTCGTCTCGTCTGGGCCACACCCGTGGTGGTCCTGTGGGACGATTCTGCTGACATGCACGTGTTCGGGGCTGATGTCAGGGAATTGATCCAGCGATTTCAGCGTGAAGCGGGAAGTAGTGCCGTAAAAGTCATTCGTATGCTTTCGGCCGACGAGAATCCAGTTTTACCGGTGTCCGCACCGGTGCTGCTGGTCTCCACGCTGGGTTTGCTGAGTCCGCAATCACTGCTGCCTCAGCAGTGGCTGCGGCAGGCCCAGTCTCTGCAACAGCTGGGACACCGGCTGACCGCGTTGGCGCCCGTACCTCCAGCCCTGCTGAGTGCCGAAGTGGCCGTCGCATGGAATGCTGTCAGCTGGGATCTCGGGCAGCGATTTCCTCGAAAACTGGGACGCATCCGGGTTCCTGCCTCGGCCGAAGGGGCGTTGTCCGCATCGCGACAAGCCGCGGAAATTCTGCTCGACCTGCTGGCAACGGCAGCCAGAATTGATCAAGCCCTGCTGCGGCGAACTCGCGCACGGCTGCGACAGGATAATCCAAATGCCGATGCACTGGCGGAGTATCTCGCGTGGCATCATCAGGATTGCTGGCGCAGTGTAGCCTGTTGCGGATTGAAAGGGGGCGAACCGTATGAACGCCGACTGCGCAATCGGGACCGGCTTCAAGTAGAGAATCCCGCACTTGTACATGACGTCCAGGCCCTTATCGATCAACAGCACTCCGCCTACAGCTGCGCACTGCAGCTGGAAACTGAACTGCGATCATGGGATGAACGCCAGCCGCAGCAACAGGCAGACGTAATCATACTATTGCAACAGGTGATCGACCGACTGCGGCAGCTGGCTCTGAGCCCGAATTCCTCAGAAGGGACAAACAGTGGCCTGCCTGAATGGTTCAATGACATGATTCAACGCCTGCCGGCACAGGTCTGCAGCAGGAACGAACTGGCCCCCCTGATTGCCGAAGGACTGGCGCTGACTGATACATGGCGGCAGCAGGAACGCACACTGCCCGAAGGTGTGTGTGTCGAGCAGTATCGGCAGCAACTGCAGGCGGCTGCACACAGGTTAGAGGTTGGGCAGCCCCTGCATCTTGACGTCGGCCTGCAGGGATCCATGCTGGTCCTGAAACCTGTCGGCCAATCGCTGCGGCCGTGGTGGCCGCTGGGGCAGCTTCCCGCCGTGGCACGCAGACACCTGACAGTGTCGATTCAGGATGACGCGGGCACGCGACAGCTGGTCAGTCGTCTGCTGGAAAGTGGTGTACCCGAAGAAATATCACTTCCGGCTGACGCTCGCTCGCTGCAACTCGAAACTCCCGCCGCACGCCTGGAATTGCGCAAAGTTCCCCGGCCGGCATGGGCGCAGCGGTTCTGGCAGGACTCCTGGGGACTGGCTGCGGAATTCCGGATCGGCAACGTCCCGTTCGTGCTGCGCTGGATTCCTCCCGGGCGTTTCCTGATGGGGTCACCGCAGGATGAAAATGGACGCTACAGTGGCGAAGGGCCGCAGCACGAAGTCACGATCACTAAGGGGTACTGGTTGGGGCAGACGCCCGTGACTCAGCAGCAGTGGGCGGCCGTGGTGCAGGCAGCGGGGAAGTCTGACCTGAAGCCTGAGCCCAGCAAGTTCGCTGGCAAGCCTGGTCATCCGGTGGAATCTGTGACATGGCACCATTGCGTGGCGTTTTGTCAGTTGGTGCAGGGCCAACTTGGCGGTGACTTGACGTTCCGTTTGCCCTCAGAAGCGGAGTGGGAGTACGCGTGTCGGGCGGGTACGACCGGCGCGTATCATGACGGTTCCGCCTGCACTCAGCCGGAAGGCAACGACCCGGCACTGGACCGGTTGGGTTGGTTTTTTAAAAACAGTGGCGGATCGACTCAGCCAGTTGGCCTGAAAGCGTGTAACAACTGGGGGTTGTACGACATGCACGGGAACGTGTGGGAGTGGTGCCGGGATACCCTTCGGGACTACACCGCGGAAGCGAGTGTCGATCCTTTGGGCCTGGACTCCTCAGGCGCGTCCCGTGTGCTTCGTGGCGGCGGCTGGCTCAACAGCGCCGGGGACTGCCGGGCGGCGTGCCGCGTCGCGTTCGTTCCGGGCGGCGGCTGGGGCCTCACCGGCTTGCGCTTGTCCGCAGGTCCCAGTGGGTTTTCCGGCGGAGCCGGTGACTTGTGAGCGGAGCGAACTCCGGCGGAGCCGGTTGTTGCAGCATCGCGGCTTCCGGAGGAACCGCGATGCCGAAAAATGCGTTTTGGGGGTGCCATCTACGGAGTGGGTATTTGATGAATGGAGGCGTTTATGCAGGTTCAGTTTTTCTGGATTCCGGTGTGTGATTCTGCCGCTGCAGCAGCGGTGTTGAATCGGGTTTTATCGCAGCAGCGGGTCTTGCACGTGGACAGTCAGTTTGTGCAGAACGGCCAACTTGTGGGTTGGGCAGTCTGCATTCAGACGCTTGCCGGTGTCGAGACGCCACCAGGTCCGGGGGGCACCCCGGCACAGGCTCAGGAAGGGGCGACGGCCAGCAAGATTGACTACCGCGAAGTTCTGGCGGCGGACGATTTTTCGCTGTATTCAGAGTTGCGAGTGTGGCGCAAGAAACGTGCTGCCGAGGAAGGTGTGCCA
>CAXBSH010000532.1:0-3134 GCA_963977705.1 uncultured Planctomycetaceae bacterium | reverse complement strand
GCCCTGGGGGGACGTTGGTGGCAGCAATCCATCTTCCTGGAACTGCTGCAGCAGCTCTTTCAATTTCTGCTGTGTCTGTGGCTGCTGCAGACTTTTCTGGATTGCATCGGGTGACACATCACCCAGTCCCTGCGGCAACAGATCGGGAGGCAGTTTGTCCTGCAGGTTTTTCAGCATGGCCCCCAGTTGATCGAGTGCTGCCGGGGGGACAGGTGCAGTTTCCTGTCGTTCGATGGTTTGTCTGAGTTTCTGCAGGAGTTGTTGCGAGGCTGCAGGCACACTGGCGGCGCGGTCGGGCAGCGGCAAGGGTCGCTGGGTTCGATCCTGAGCGACACTGGCCGGTATCAGCAGGCAGACCGCGATGGCCGAGGCCAGTCTGCTGAGCAGTCGTCGGGGTGCACCAGACCATTGTGACGGCAGCCGGTAGGTCATGTCTGTGACACCCATGCGGGAGGCTGAAGTCCGCTGTTCAGTGGTTGCAGGTCGGCTGGCAGGAACCAGCCGTCACGGCGGATCAGTTCACCTTCAAACCAGATTTCACCACCACCGTAATCGGGCCGTTGAATCAGCACCAGATCCCAGTGCACGCAGCTGCGATTGCCATTGTCTGCTTCTTCGTAGGCATTACCGGGAGTGAAGTGGAAGGAGCCACCGATCTTTTCATCGAACAGTGTATCGAGCATGGGGTGCAGAATTCGGTTGTTGGTACCGAACGACCATTCACCGATGTAGCGAGCACCGGGGTCGGCATCCAGAATCTGGTTCAGGCGTTCCGGTGCATTGCGACAGTCGGCATGCACGATCTGTCCGTTTTTCAGCTCAAAGCGAATGCCTTCGAAAACGGTGCCCTGATACCGCGAGGCGGTATTGAATTGAATGACACCATTGACACTGTCTTTCACGGGGGCCGTGAAAATTTCACCATCCGGAATATTGCATTCGCCGGCGCACGGAACGACCGGGATGTTACGAATCGAGAATGTCAATTCCGTACCGGGTGCTGTGATGCGGACGTGATCTGCTGCTTCCATGCGCGATTTCAGGGGTTGCAGATCGCGAGCCATGGCAGCGTAGTCGGCCGTACAGACATCGAAGTAGAAGTCTTCAAAGGCTTCGCAGCTTTTTCCGGCCGCCTGTGCCATGGATGGGGTCGGGTATCGCAGCACGACCCAACGAGTCTGTGGTACGCGGATCTGGATATGTACCGGCTGCCACCAGTGTTTCTGATAGAGGTCCATGCGTTCGCCGGGTACATCGGCGAATTCGTTGGAATTGGCGGAACCACGAATACCGATGTAGGCGTCCATCTGCTTCATCAGTCCAGCTTCGACATCACCGGCCAGTTGCATACTGTGGGCGGTGGCTGTGCGGTACAGGGCACGCTGAATGGCATTGTTTTTGACGATCACCACCGGAGTCGCCCCGGCTTCGCTGGCAACTTCCACCAGTCGGCAGACGAGTGCCGGATCCGGCATATCGATGGCTTCAATCAGCAGTTTCTGGCCGGCCTGAATACGGCAGCTGTGATGCAGCAGCACGTGGGCGAGGCGTTCAATACGGGGGTCTTTCATAGGGTGTTCCGCGAGACAGCAGGCCTGAGCAGTGAGGGCAGAGAATGTGAGATTTGAGGGAATGATAGGGTTTTGGGAGGGAAAAAGCAGGCTCAAAGTCGCTGGAATTCGGTGTGTGCTGCAGTCTTTCCACAGGCGAAGGCAGCCCGTAGAATACAGCAGCCGAAGGTGCGATCCGTGTTCGGGTCTGCCCTTTGGAATTCCAGCATTTCCCTGAGTCTTCGGAACGTGAATATGTCGCTGACTTCCCGCATCCTGCATCCTGCTGCCTCCCGCTTCGCCAGTGTCGTGGCTCGCCGGTATGTCCTGTGCACGCTGCTGCTGATCGCGGCTGGCCGTTTTCCCGGGATGACTCAGACTGCATTCGCTCAGCGCAGTGGTGGATCAATTGAGTTTGAGACGAAGTCGTTGTATTCGCATATCCGCGTACGTCGCTCGGGCACCGTCCGATCGCTGATCTTCGTTCGCGACTCGGGTGAAGAGGCCTATGAAAGCCAGGTCAACCTGAAATCTCCGTATGTGCTGCGGTTCAGCTACCTGCAGCACATGTTCGCCAATTATCTGTTTCAGCCAGAGCAGCAGGATGCCATCATCGTGGGGCTTGGTGGTGGATCAATGATTCACTTTCTGCAGAAGTATGATTCAAAGGTGAATATTGAGGCCGTGGAAATTGATCCGGTCGTTGTGGAACTGGCCGAGCGTTATTTTGCCGTCAAGCAGAAAGCCGGCGTGCGACTGATCATTGCAGATGCTTTCGACTATCTGAAGAAAACGACGAAGAAGTACGACACAATCTACATGGATGCATTTCTGAAGCCTTCGGCCACAACGGATGAAACGGGCGTCCCCCTGAAGCTCAGGACTCAGGCCTTCTATCAGCAGTTGCAGGGGCTGTTGAAGCCCGGTGGTAGTGTCGTGTTCAACATCAATCCGCATGCTCAGATGCAAGCGGATCTTGAAACCATCAGCGAGTCGTTTCCACAGACGTACATTTTCAGTCTGCCGAATTCGGAGGGTGTGGTGGTGGTGGGCAGTATGCAGCCCGAACGACTGACCTCAGCACAATTGGCAGCCGCCGGTAAGCAACTGGATTCCCGCTTCAAGTGTGGTTTTTCATTCGAGGGGATCGCCAAACGTCTGCGCAAGCAGTAGCCGTTTCCGAACTGAAGCCAGCACCCGCCCGCGGTTTGGTCGGTGATCGGTGATCGGTGATCGGTAATCAGTAATCAGTAATCAGTAATCAGTAATCAGTAATCAGTAATCAGTAATCAGTAATCAGTAACCGCGGACGTCCAAATCCTCCCTTGGGAGGGCGAGGCTCCCGCCGAGCCGAACTCAACTGTCACTATTCTGTTGTCGTTGTTCGCCCACAACCGTAGCCCGGGCTTTCCTGCCCGGCCACCTCTTGCCCACACACAGCCACCACGCGCCGCACGTTGGCCCGCCCATCAGCCATTCCGTGGGCTTATAACCACTCAGCAGAACGGAGCCTCGGATCGTCACCGCCCTCGTGCTCGGTGGTCGTAACATGGGCTTCAGCCCGTGTCGTCCCCAGCGTTTAAT
>CAXBSH010000531.1:0-3159 GCA_963977705.1 uncultured Planctomycetaceae bacterium | reverse complement strand
CACGTCGCCACCCCGGGACCACCGAGCACCAGCTCGGTGATGCAATGCGATGCGGTCGAATCGCTGATTTTCGATTGGGGGTGAATTACGGGGTCTGGGGAAGGGGCGGTTCTCGGGCTGAAGCCCAAGCTACCGATGGGACACATAAGACCTATAAGACCTATAAGACCTATAGGACCCATGGCCCCAGGAAGCCCCCCTTTGCAACCCCACACACCGCCAACCGGTTCCCTCACAGGCACTTACAGCACGTTCAGCTGCTGTAGTGCTTCCAGCAGCTGGTCGGTCTGGCGATACGTATGAGTCATGATGCCGAATTCCGCGGCCGCGGCGGTGTAGGCTTCAATGTCATCGGTGTAGAAACACTGCTCCGCCCGACAATTGGCCTGCGCCAGTGCTGCCTCAAAGATTCGTGAATCCGGTTTCATGGCTCCGACTTCGTACGACACAACGCGAGCGTCCAGCAGCTCCAGCACTCGAAAATGCTGTTCGATGAATCGCACGTGCGTCACGCTGGTGTTGGACAGCAGCACCAGTCGCAGCCCGCGCGCTTTCAGTTGCTGCAGCACCGGCACGATGCTGTCGTTCAGCCAGAAGATGTCAGCGGCCGCATGGCAGACATCCGCCAGCTGCAGACTGCGACCACAGAACTGCTGCAGCTGCTGGCAGAAGTCCGCCTCCGTCAATTCACCGCGTTCCATCATCCACTGACGCTGCTCGGTGATCAGGAACTGCCGAATCTGCTGTTCAGTCAGACCACACAGCTGTGCGAAATTGCGGCACATGCGATCGTGTGAAAAGTACACCAGCACATTGCCCATATCGAAGAAACAGGTCTGGATGGCCATAGGTATCACGCGTCCGCTGCTGGCCAGCACGTCTGCCGGGCTGTCCCCCGAATCCACGACACTCGTCGATTTTTGGGTCCCCCGCATGACTCCGGCCACGCCCCCTGTTATAAGACAGGCACAACCCCAGAAGCAATTCCGACAAAAAGGCCGGATCATGAACCGCAGGACCGGGAATCGCCAGATGCTGACTTGCAGGTCGCTCGCTGTTACCGCGCCGGATTCCCGGACCATGGTGCGTCCCCAGCGTTGCTGCTCGCAGCGTCTGCTGTCACTGCTGCCGTTGCTGTTCTGGCTGTTTCCGGTGGTGCTTCCGGGCAGCCTTGCCGGTGTTGTGCAGGCCGGTCTGCCGACATTCCCCGCACTTCCGGACGCATTGTCCGATTGTCAGGCGGCTCTGCAGACCGGTGATTATGCGCGGTGTCTGGAACTGGCCACGGCCGCATTTGATGCTCGCAGTTACGGTGAAGAGTGGCCCATTCTGAAGGCGCGTGCCGAACTGGCTCTTGGGAAGTACCCTGAGGCTCTGGCGTCGGTGGCTGCGGGGATCGAACGTTACTCGTGGTCCATTCGTCTGCAGCAGCTGCGGATTGAAGCGGCACTGGCAAATGGTCAGAAGGACGTGGCCACGGAATCGCTGCGTGAAGTTGAGAAGCTGGCCAGCACGGCCTCGTGGCGTTACACCGATGCCGATGACCTCGCCTGCCTTGGTCAGGTCGCATTACTCCTGGGGGCGGACCCAAAAGCGGTCCAGGAAGGGTTTTTTGAGCGTGCGCGGCGGAACTATCCCAATCGACCGGAGGGTTTTGTCGCGGCCGCGCGACTGGCTCTGGACAAGGGTGATCCGGCCTTCGCCGCAGAGCTGCTCAAGCCGGTACTGCAGCAGTTTCCGGACAGTGCCGAGATTCTGTTTCTGTATTCCGAGGCACTGTCATCGGCTGACGCTTCGCAGTCACAGCAGTTGCTGACTCAGGCACTGGAAAAGAATCCGCATCTGTTTGCCGCGCAGCAGCGGATCGCGGAGCAGCAGATTGACGCTGAGGACTATGTGGGGGCCGAGCAGACACTGCAGCAGATGCTGTCAGTCAATCCGCATCTGCCAGAGGCGCATGCGCTGCGTGCGGTGATCTTTCATCTGCAGGGCAATTCCGCCGCAGAAACGGAAAGTCGAGCTGCGGCGCTGAAGTTCAGCAGCAGCAGTCCGGAGCCCGATCATCTGATCGGGGCGCGGCTTTCGCGTAAGTACCGTTTTGCGGAAGGTGCGGCAGCCCAGCGAAGGGCACTGGAAGCTGATCCGACCTGTAACAAAGCGCGGACCCAACTGGCTCAGGACCTGCTGCGTCTGGGGCAGATTACTGAGGGCTGGCAGCTGGCTGAAGAGGCCGGGAAGGCCGATCAGTACAACACCACACTGTTTAATCTGTTGCAGCTGAAGGACAGTCTGGGTCGGTATATGACAGTCCGGACTGAGCATTTTGAAATTCGCATGGAGCGGGGTGAAGCGGCGTTGTATGGACCGCGAGTCGGGCAGCTGCTGGAAGAAGCGTGGCAGCAGTTCACGGTTCGCTATCAGTTTCAGCCGGAAGTACCGGTGACGGTTGAGATTTATCAGCGGGCCGATGATTTTGCGGTACGGACATTTGGCATTCCGGAGGTCAGCGGGTTTCTGGGTGTCTGTTTCGGGCGCGTGGTGACTGCCAACAGTCCGGCCAGTCGCCGGGATTCTCCTGTCAGCTGGGAATCGGTGTTGTGGCATGAATTCTGCCATGTGATTTCGCTGCAGAAGACAGCCAATCGCATTCCGCGGTGGTTGAGTGAAGGCATCTCGGTGTATGAGGAGCGGTTACGAGATCCGCGTTGGGGTCAGCGGATGACTCCCGAGTTTCGCCAGCGGATTCGTGACGGCAAAGCGGTACCGATTGGTCAGTTGAGCAGTGCGTTTCTGCAGGCCGGTTCGGGTGGCGATCTGAACTTTGCGTATTTTGAATCGTCGCTGGCGGTTGAGCATCTGGTGACGGTGCATGGGTTACCGGCTCTGAATGCCGTGCTGGATGATCTGCGGTCCGGTGTACTGATCAATGATGCGCTGGGCCGGCATTGTGGTGGACTGGAATCCCTGCAGGCTTCATTTGAACAGTTTCTGCGGCAGCAGGCCGATCAGCTGGCTCCGCAGGCCGACTTTTCTGAAGAGCCATTGCAGGAGCTGCAGGGTGCGGGGGCAGCTGGTCTGGCGGAATTCTGTCAGCAGCATCCCGGTCATGTGCCGGCATTGCTGTTACTGGCCGGTCAGCAACTGGACGCGAAGGACGTG
>CAXBSH010000530.1:0-3164 GCA_963977705.1 uncultured Planctomycetaceae bacterium | reverse complement strand
ATTGGCTTTGAGGCCTGGAGGGCTTCTTTGGGGTGTCGTGACCAGGTGCTGACGCACCTGTCTCTGCTGAGATCGGCCCTTCAGGCCTGGGAGAGCCGTTGGGGCCTTGTGTCATTTTCAACGAGTTGATCCTCGATAGTCGTAGCATGGGCTTCAGCCCGTGTCGTTCTGCACTGTCACCGAACCCGTCCTCAGTGGTCCCACGGACACACCTGACTTCGCGTTGCCCCATGAAAAAAGCCCGCTGCTGTCAGCAGCGGGCTTCTGTGAATCCTTGCAATTTCGCAGGCTCAAGTGACAGTGAAGTTCACTGCATCACTCCACGGCAGGCTGGTACCGTCTGCCGTTACGCCTCGCACCCACACGCGATAGTCACCCGAGTTCAGTGGTTCATTCGGACTGAAACTGGTGGATGACAGACCGGACTGACGCAGGAAGTTGAAGTTCTTCCCGATCAGGGCGATCATGATTTCGTAGGTTTTCGCTTCCTTCACCCCTTCCCAGCGAATCAGCGGCAGCGGATTGGCAGACGCTGAACCATTCACTGGGTCCACAATCAGCGGAGCTCCGCCCGTGCACGTAAACGTGTAAGGTTCGCTCCATTTGCTCAGTTCTCCGCGAGTGCTGACGGCACGAGCGTAGAATGTGTAGCGACCGGCCGGCAGATCTGTCGGGAACGTGAATTCGTTGCCCGCTGAAGTGGTTTTCAGAAATACCGAGGTCGCGAGGTGCCGTTCGACCCAGATGTCATAGCGAGCCGCCTGATCAACCTTCGTCAGGACGATCGTGGGAGTCTTCGCGGTGTAGACCGTGCTGAGCGGAACCAGCACGCGTGGCACGACATCGGTGGAAATCGTGGCCGTGCCACTCCACGCGCCAACCACTTCCGGCGACACTCGCGAACGATCCACAACTACCGATCCCTGATTCAGGGTCGACTGAGTCGTGATTGTTACCGGGTTTCCTGTCTGCGGAATCACCAGCGTGTAACGCACGATACCCTTGGGTCCCAGGTTCCCCTGGCTGCGGACACTGACCTGCTCGAAGCCGGACAGTTTCCGTATGATCGCCTGCAGCTCGTCAGCGGTGGCATTGAACGGAATGGCATCGGTCGTCTGCACGACTTCCGTCTTGCCCGGTGTCTTCAATGTCAGTGTGAACGTCCCGGACTCAGGCTCGCCCGATACAACAACATCCGCGACCTGCGTCAGTCGACGGGCTCGCACTTTGTATTCCAGACTGCCCCAGTCGGTGAATGTCTGGCGACTGACAGCCGACAGCGTTCCCTGTTGCAGCGAGGGCAGAGCGACCACCTGCAGCGGGGAGGCAGTGCGAGCGATGGAAATCTCATGCACTGGATTCTCACCGGCCTTCAGAGTCCTGACCGTCGCGCCGGAAATTCCCAGACCGGAGATCGCAGCACGAATATCAGCGGCCGTGGCATTCCATGGCAGTGCTCGTGTGGCAACCGTCCGAGCAGGGTCACCAGGAATCGTAAACTGCAGCTGGAAGGTCCCGGACGTGGGCGTTCCGGAGAATGTCAGCGTGATCAGCTGAGTTGTGGGCAGTGTGTACGATGAACCCTGCACATACTTCGGGTTGAACAACGCCTTGTCATCGGAATCACCCGGTCGTTTCACCAGCACTTCGTAATGCGTGGCCTGATCGACTGGTGTCCAATCAATCGTGATTGGTGTTCCGAATGTCTGCCCCACCGGACGATTGATCTTCACGGCCGGAGCCTGCTCGAGATCAACCCCCGGGGACCATTCAGAAACTCGACCCGGCACGGCGTCGTCAACACTGCGAATGAACAGGCGATACTTGCCCATCTCAACTTCACTGCGCAACTGAGTCAGCTGCACCAGTTGACCGCCGGTTGTATACGTTCCGTTGCCGCTGATTCCACGCAGGCGAATCGAATTGTCATCAATCCGAGTGACGAACCAGGTGCCATTTGCGGCAGTGTTGCCTTCGACCCCGGAAATCCGCACTTGCTCGCCCGTTTTCAGACCATGAGCAGGGACGGTGATCACCATCTCAGGATCATTCGTCGCCCCGGTGATGGCTTTCGGAGCCGTTGCGGGCAGCGTCACCGCACCACTCAGATAAAACTCACGAACTTCCTCACGCACGACCCCGCCCTTCCCGTCGGGAATGGCATTGCCGGCTGCGTCGCGAGCCACGACCTGGTTCGGCACCCGATACACAGTCGAACTCAGGTCCGTCTGATTACTCAGGAAGATTTCAAATGATCGAGCCCCGTTGACACTGGTCCACGTGATGGGCGTCTGATTGCCGTCCACCTGACCAGCTGGCACCGTCAGAGTGGGAGTCGTCTTCAGCAGCACTTCAACCGGACGACTCCAGTCCGTGCTGGTCTGATCAGCAAAATTGGCTCGCACCCAGATGCGACTGGCCCCCAGCTGATAATCCGTTGATGGAGTGAATTGCTGCAACTGAGCCGGCAACCCCTCGGCCAGCAGAGTTCGCACTCGCGACTCCACATCGCTGACCCACACGTCGTAGCTGGCGGCCTTCGGAACTGCGGTCCACGTAATTGGATTCCGCGGATTCGTAATCTCCTGCAGGCCACCCGAACCCGGTACGGCACCCGGAATCGTGACGACCGGACCAGCCGACAACAGGGATCGAGTCTCCAGAGACTCGACCGCTGCCGGTGATGGCACGACCTGATTGCTGCGACGACTACGACGCTTGCCCGAAGAAAATTCAAACTTCATGGTCTTCTCTGCCAACGCTCGAGCTGTAAGGAGCACAGAGCGGTCCCCAACCGCTGCGGACCCGGAAGACCGGGACCGCCTGCAGTCGATGCGCAACCGCACGTCTCTTTTGGGTATCGCCCTTTGGCAAATCCCAATTTCACGGAATACCCGGCACAACCAGATGAACTCGAAAAAACATTCTCATCAGTCCATCCCGTACGACTCCTGTCGGCAGCTTTCGCCGAACTTTCCGCCGCGCGCAGAAAAACGGATCACCCCGAAACCATGACAGGCGTCCCTCGGGAGGGCGTCCATCGGACGGGCGAAGCTCCTGCTGAGCCGAAACACCCAGCAAAACAACGAATCCCGCGGCTCGGCGGGAGCCTCGCCCTCCCAAAGTGGGGGGAGAGGAGGTGCGGCAGGGGTGGGCGAGAGGCG
>CAXBSH010000529.1:0-3175 GCA_963977705.1 uncultured Planctomycetaceae bacterium | reverse complement strand
TGTGGGGCGGCTGTGCGTTTTTTCCTTGGGCGTTGCCCAAGGCTACGTTGACTATGGCCGTTGGCCAATAGTGGTGTGGGGACGCCCCAGACCCAGGGCTGCGCCCTGGGCTACCGGAAAACGACCCTTCAGGCCTGAATCGCAAACAGACCAACGGCACACATCAAACACACGCCGCAACGGACTCCTGGCCCGATGGGTTTCGTGGATCATGACAAGGCTTCAGCCCGTGCCATCCCCCGCGTCCAAGCCCCGCCTTCGTACGAAGCCCCGCATCAACGATCACCTACTGGCTATTTGCTGGAATTGCGTTTCTGCGCGAACATCCACTCCATAAAGGCTGGGTCGGAGTAGGTTGCGGTCCACGAGTCGTGCCCGACGCCCGGGTATTCGGTGTACTTGGGCGAACCACCGGCCTTTTTCAAAGCATCAACCATCGCTCGCGACAGTTCCGGTCGAACGGCAGTGTCCTTGTCACCGTGGAAGACCCAGATCGGGACACTGGCATAGCCTGCCACCTTGCTGGGATCACCGCCGCCACAGATGGGAGCGGCAGCGGCAAACAGCTGCGGTTTTTGTGCCAGCAGCTCCCATGTACCGAAGCCACCCATCGACAGGCCCGTCACATAAATGCGGTCAGGATCGATGCGGTGCTGTTTCTGCAGATCGGCGATCAGTTCCACCAGGACGTCGGCCTGTGTGTTCCACGATTTCCCCGTGCTGCATTGAGGAGCCGCCACGTAGCAGGGAAATTTTTCACGCACATCGGCTTTGGCGAAATTGCTGGTGCCGTGTTTCAGCTGGGCCTGATTGTCAGCACCTCGTTCACCCGCCCCGTGCAGGAACAGCACCAGCGGAAACTTCTGGTCGCCAGGTTCCGCAGCGGCCGCAGGTGACAACAACTGGTATTTCAGCTCGGCGTCGGTACTGCTGCGGAATGTGTGCGGTTTGTAGAGCGACGATTCCTGAGCAGACAGCCCGGAGCCAATCAGCAGGAATCCAAGCATCACCAGTGTGGAACAAAGTCGCAGCATGACAGCAGTTTTCCGTGACAGAGCCGGTAAAAGTGACAACACAGACAAGTTCATAGGACCGGGCATTCGTGGCGTGAGGCACAAAGACCGCAGCCTGCGCATCAGCCCGAGCGAGTGACCTGGCTCAGCCCCGGAAAACACCGGGTGGCCGCAGCGGATTCAGACCAGCACTTCGCGGGCCACGCGTTCCATGATCCAGTGGTCCATGCGACGTGCTTCGCTGCTGCCCGGATCGACCGGCAGTTCCGTGAAGTCCACGTCCACAAGGGCACCGGCAGTCCGCAGCCGACGCACGGAACGAACAGAGCGTCCCAGCACATCAAGGCCACAGTTGCCTGACAGTGACATCAGGATGGGTTTAAGCTGCAGTGCAGCGGGCAGATCTTCGGGCAAAGCGCTGGATTCGCAGAAGGGATCCAGCAGAATGGCACCGGCAAACCAGTCGGGCTGGTAGGACAGCATCTGCATGGCCACATCGGCTCCGTGTCCGGAACCGGCAAGGAAGATGCGTTCGCTGTGGATGTGCACAGTACGTCGCAGGCGACACACAGTCAGGTGCAGCAGCTGCTGCAAAGGGATGCGGCCGGCTGCCAGACCTGTGGCCGAGGGATCCCAGCGGAAGCCACCAGTAGCTGTCAGTTCGTGATTGCCACGCAGTGCCAGCCCGATGTAGTTGCGAGGGCTGATGGCGTTCATCACAGATTCCAGCTGTTCCTCGTCGTTCGCATCGCTGTGGAACCACGTGACCAGTGGGTAGGCATAGCCATCTTCGTAGTGTTCCGGCACGTAGACGGAAACGGGCCAGTCAGATTCGTTGACACTGCGAGCGTAGTTGTCCGGTGTCAGATCCGACTGCTGCCACGATTCCCACGCTTCACGCAGTTCAAGCGGCAGATCGTCCGGATGGAAATCCATCGGGGCGTCTGAATCCAGGTTGCTGGAGGGCAGTGAAAAGCTGCGAACACGGTTGAACATGAGAGCATAGCTTCCGTGGCAAGGGTGAAAACTGAGGGCTGTGAGCAGTCACGCGGCGATCATGCCTGCGGTACCGCCTCCTGAATTTTCCTGAGGGGGAAAAGTCGTCCGGGACACTGAGTGGACCGGACTGCTGAGTGACCAATCACCTGCCGTCGCGGGATCTGGTAGCGAGCGGCAAGTTGAGTGACAAGTTTCTTCAGTGCGTCAAGTTGTTGATTGGAAGGAGCCGTTTCTTCAAAATTGCCGATCAGGCAGATACCGATACCGCGAGCATTGAACAGGGCGTTGCCGGCGTGAGCACCGTGCAACTGCTGTTGCCAGCGAAACGTTGCCTGCACCTCGCCATCCCGCATTCCATCCCCGTTACCGATCACAAAGTGATAAGCAATGCCCAGCCATGCAGTACCGTCGGCTTCTTTCCGCTGCTGATGCTGGCGGTGAATGGACTGCACGCTGCCGGACTGAGTTGCGGAATGATGAATCACCAGATACTGCCACGTTCCGTCCGGCAGCTGCCAGCCCGGGCCGGCAGTCTGCGGAGCAACCGCAGGCTTCTGCTCAGCACCGGACGATGGTCGTCGACCGGACGATCGATCTGCAAACAATGCCCGAGCCGTCTGGCTGGAGATCATCCACGAAGGTTGATCTTCGGAAAGCCCGGTCGACAGCAGGGGCAGCCAGATCAGAGTCAGCAGGCCCAGCAGCCAGCGAAGCAGCGGTGAAGCAGTTCGCTTGATGGCTGTTGTATCAGGCTTGCTCTGCACCAGTAGCTCCATGTGACCCGGTTGACCGGGCAACGGATTCGACACGGGAATTCCCGGCTGTGACAGGTTTGGGGAACGCGTCAGCAGCGGACACCCACGAATCTACAAGCCGTGTCAGGGGGAGTCAACGGGCAGGTGTTTTGCGGGGCTTTCAGGACTGTTTGACGGCGTGGAGTGGCCTGAGGAGGGGCAGTTTGCGCGGACTTTGCAGGCAATTGGACGGATGCAAAATCCTTCTGAGTGTTCCCGCCTTACCCAATCGTTACAACCTCATCGATTTTCGCGAAAAAAAAGGGACCACCGGCGATTTTCCTCAAGAGTTGCCCGAATCACGTACTTCGGCGCCAGTCCGGGAAAAACTGAGCGGGTATACCCGCCCGCCGCCCACGCCCTCCGCTC
>CAXBSH010000528.1:0-3189 GCA_963977705.1 uncultured Planctomycetaceae bacterium | reverse complement strand
CTGGCCCGTCAGGGCGTGCCGCAGGTCCGCGGAACCATACAGAATGTCCAGTGGAGCAAGCCGGTATTCATATTCGTAGGGTGGGTCCAATAGCTGCAGTCGTTCAGGCCAGATGCTGTGTACTGCCTGTAACAGGCACAGAGTCCAGTGAAATGATCGCACCAGTTCAGGCTGTCGCACGTGCAGAGCCACCCCGCCACAGACCTGCCCGGCGAATTTGTCAAAGGTTGGGCGAAATCGCAGCGTGCGACATGTCAGCCCCGGTTGCGACCTTTGATTCAGCTGAGCGAGCAGTCGCTCAGGCTCTATCCCAGGAGCACCGCAGATTTCGAATGGGCGAGTCGTACCGCGACCCTCGGAAAGGCTGAGTCCTTCCAGCAGCACCTGACCTGGATATACGAAACAGGTTTCCCAGCGCGGAACATTCGGGGACGGTGGCACCCATTCACGCTGCAGGGCTGGCCAGAGATCGGTGCGCTGCCAGCCACTCATCGGGATCACTCGGACATCAGCGCCCACCTGCAGTTCATGGTTGAGCAGCAGGGCCAGTTCGGCCATCGTCAGGCCGTGTCGCATGGGAATGGAGGCATTGCCCACAAACGATTGAAATCCCGGGACAATCAGCGGGCCTTCCACCACGAGGCCGCCCAGTGGATTCGGGCGATCAAGGATACAGACGGGTACTCCGGCCTCGGCACAGGCACGCAGACATTCCAGCATGGTCCAGACAAAGGTGTAAACTCGAGTTCCCACATCCTGCAGATCGATCAGCAGCAGATCAAGATCCTGCAGTTGCTGTTGAGTGGGCCGGCGAGTGTGTGAATACAGACTGCAGACGGGCAGCTGCAGTGGTTCATAGCAGGCGTCCTGAGATTCAATCATGTTCGCCTGCTGTTCGCTCCAGAAACCGTGCTGGGGGGAAAACAGGCGTTGCAGCTGACCGGGAAATGCCTCGGCGAGGACATCGCAGGCAAGTCGTAACTGATGATCGACCGAGGCCTGGTTCAGCAGCAAACCAAGACGACCCTGCGAAGGCAGTAGTCCACGGTTACGTGCCAGAACCTCCAGCCCAAACTGTACGCGCGTGGCCATGAAAGCTTTCCGAGCAGATTGGATCCTCAGGACTTTGCAGGGCTGGACGGGCGAGGTGTTACGAGGGCCACTGCCTGCCCGATGACGAATGTCGTCGTCGCCCCAATCAATGCCAGCCAGGGCCACGCGACTGCAGGCTGGTCGGGAAAAGGTCGGAACTGCACGATGGACAGGGTCAGCAGCCCGCATGCTGCCCCTGTCAGGGCGGCACCCTGCCCTGCTCTTCGAGAGAGAATTCCCAGAGCGAAGACACCCAGCAGCAGGCCTGCTGAAAATCCGGCGATCGTCAGTGCGTTGTCCACGACCGACCGATCCAGCTTCGCCGCCTGAATGCCGATGACGGCCTGCAGAATTCCAAACGCCAGAGTCAACCAGCGTGACAGCAATACCTGGCGGGATTCCGGAAGAGGACTTCTTGATAACGGGATCCAGAAGTCATTCAGCACAGCAGATGCAGAGGCGTTGAGAGAGCTGGAAAGAGTGGACATGGCGGCCGACAGCACGGCAGCCAGCATGACGCCCACCAGTCCCACGTTCCTTGGAAAATGTTCCACAATGAAGCCCACAAAAATGCGATCACCAGTGCCCGGCGCGAGGCGGTTGTGCTGCGAATAAAAGCATGCCAGCTCGATTCCAATGAACAGAAACAACAGAAACTGCAGCATGACGACTACGCCACTGGAGATGACTGCTCGTGCTGCGTCGCGAAGGCTGGGAGCACTGAGGTAACGCTGGACCATCATGTGGTCGGTGCCGTGAGTACCGATCGTGAGCACCGCACCGCCGAACAGACCGGCCCAGAAGTTGAACGGGTCGCTCAGGGAAAACTGGAATCGGAACGGCTGCAGTTTTCCCGAATCTGCGGCCCACTGCAGCAGATGTGGCCAGCCCCCGTCAATCTGACCGGCGATGACGAATACGGCCGCCACACCGCCACAGACGTAGATCACAAACTGGATGCAGTCATTCCAGACCACAGACCGCAGGCCACCAACGACTGTGTAGATCACTGTGACGACACTCATCAGCAGGATGCTCAAGGCAAGGGGCCAACCCAGCAAAGTTTCAAGCACCAGTCCGGCGAGATACAGGCGGAGGCCATCACCAAGGCTGCGTGTGACAAGGAACAGCAGCGAGGAGACGCGGCGAGTCAGGGGGCCAAAGCGTTTTTCGAGCACCTCGTAGGCGGTGTATAGATTGCCCTCGAAATATCGCGGCAGGAACACCATCGCGACAATGATGCGACCGGCCAGGTAACCCAGCGGGATCTGTAACCATTTAAGACCAGTGTCTCCGAAGGCTGCGCCAGGGACACTGAGGACAGTGGCGGTACTGGTTTCTGTGGCGACGATTGATCCGAGGATGGCCCACCATGGCAATGATCGTCCTCCCAGCAGGTAGGCGTCGGCACTGTTGGCACCGCGTCCAGCACGCAGGCCGACAATGATGGATCCGATCAACAGGACGGCAAGCACCAGCAGGTCGACGAACCCAATGGAGGCGGTGAGTTGTGCAATGGGCATGCAGGGTTCCCTGAAGACCGGAGCAAATAGATGGGGTGCAGTTTATAGTCACTCTTCGTCCTGCGAAACTCTGCAGGAATCCGTCACTGTCAAATCCTGTTTTGAAACTGCGATACCTGATCAACCATTTCTGCATTCGAGGGCAACCCCCAACGAATCAGGATAGCCCCGGCAGTCCTGCTGTTCCACCACAAGAAATTCCTTGGGCTGCAGGAGACTTATGGGTCTTATTTGTTCTATTGGACCAATGTGTCTTATGGGACCCATGTGTCTGATTTTCGTCTTCCCATGCCTGAAAGGCATGATGTGGTTTTGGGACACACCGGGTTAGGTGGGTACGGCCGGCGCAGTGGAGGTTTATTGCTGTACGCAAGTGCGCTGGCGATCCAATTGGGCGATTGTGTGTCCCCGTGGCGATTGTGTGTCCCTGCGGTGCGTGGTGTGTCCCTGCGGTGCGTGGTGTGTCCCTGCGGTGCTTGGTGTGTCCCTGCGGTGCGTGGTGTGTCCCTGCGGTGCGTGGTGTGTCCCTGCGGTGCGTGGTGTGTCCCTGCGGTGCGTGGTGTGTCCCTGCGGT
>CAXBSH010000527.1:0-3202 GCA_963977705.1 uncultured Planctomycetaceae bacterium | reverse complement strand
GGCTGGTTGACACTGGCGGTTGCGGCCGTTCGCCTGCCAACCAAATCGGGGGCAGCCGGCCGAACTTGAGGGAAACCGCATTGGGGCCGGCAAGACCACCGGATTAACTGTCAGTCGAGCGGTGTGAACGGCTTGAACGGAGCATTTTGCGGACAGCCCGTAACCGCCAGTCCGAGCGATTTTTTCGCAGGTTTACGGTTTCAGGATCGATTGACTGCTTGAGCAGTGGAAATTCAGGGCGTAGACTTTGACTGGCGCGGGGCGGGCTGTGATGCTGCGCGGGCGCCGGATCGAATTCGTGTTCGGTTTTCCACGACCGCTGTTTATTCGTCTGTGAGTGCAGGGATGTCGCTCCGCAGGCCAGCAGTGAAGTCGGCAGTGTTCAGGATCAGTGGAGTATGGCAAGTTTGCTGCAGGTGGAACTGACATCCGACGAGCGTGATGTGCTGCTGCGTGGACTGCGATATGTTCGCAGTGCCATCATGCTGGAAACTCGCGAACCATCCATCGAGGACAGTCATCGCCGTTCCAATTTGCTGGATGAGATTCAGAACCTGTCACAGCGTCTGGAAAACTCAGACCCACTAGCCGTGCATTCCTGACGGCTGATGCATTAGCGTTCCTGTTCGCCACCAGTTCGCCCCACGGGAGGGCGAAACTCCCGCTTGGCTAAGGGCTTGATGAGCCCGACAACCGCCCCTTGGGAGGGCGAGGCTCCCGCCGAGCCGTACGTCAGTTCCCAGTTCTCAGTAATCAGTTCTCAGTAATCGCAAAGTTCCTGCCGTGCTGAGGGCTTGATGGCCCCGACAACCGCCCCTTGGGAGGGCGAGGCTCCCGCCGAGCCGATCGCCGTTGAACCCCCACCCCCCACCGCTGCCCAGTCGTCCCGTGGCGAGCCGTTAGCGTCAGCTGATGGGTGTTGCCTTGCGTTGCCGTCACCGAGCCGGCGTGCGGTGGTCCCAGGGCGTTCACATGGACGATTGTTCCAGTGCGGCACGAAGTTGTCCGTCGCAGTTTTGCAGGCGTTGGCGAGCCTGTGTGGGGGTCAGGCCGGTGCGCTGGACGACGACGGCTGTTTTCACTTCGCCACCGGATTGTGCAAGAACATCAGCGGCCTCAGAACGTGGCAGTCCCGTGATTTCCGCCACGATCCTTACGGCTCGATCCTGCAGCTTTTCATTCGTCGCTTTCAGATCAACCATCAGATTGCCAAAAGTTTTGCCCAACTGGATCATGATGCCGGTGGTCAGGGTGTTCAGCACCAGTTTTGTGGCTGTTCCTGCTTTCAGGCGAGTGGAACCGGTGATGATCTCTGGTCCCACGACGGGTGTGATCATGATGTCAACGGCATTGGCCAGTGCGGAACCTTCGTTGCAGGCCAGTCCCAGCGTGAGGCAACCGGCGTTGCGAGCGGCGGCGACGGCGCCGAGGACATAGGGAGTGCGGCCGCTGGTGGCGATACCCATGACGGAGTCGAGGCTGGTCAGCTGCAGTGCTGCCACGTCGGCAGCGCCCTGCTGACTGTCATCTTCAGCTCCTTCCACGGCATTGGTCAGCGCCCGGTTGCCTCCGGCGATAATGCCGATGACCATGCCGGGAGGGACACTGAAGGTTGGCGGGCATTCTGCCGCATCAAGAACTCCAAGACGTCCCGAAGTACCGGCTCCTGAATAGATCAAACGTCCTCCCTGCCGCATCCGGTCAGAGATTTCGGTAATCGCGCGAGCGATAGCGGGTGCCTGTGAGGCGACAGCAGCCGGGACCTGAGCATCGGCTTCGTTAATAACGTGCACCAGTTGCAGCGTTGAGAGCGTATCGATGTGGAGGGAAGCGGGGTTACGCGCTTCGGTGGCAGCGGCGGCCGGCAGCGGATATTTCACGGGGAACCTGTTTTGTACAGCAGTCAGGAAGAATCGGGGCTATCGGACGTCGATTCTGACGCCCGAACAAGGCGGGAAAAAGACGGAAATCCACGCATTTCTGCGGTCGGGGACTCTTTTTTTCAGAAATCGGTGGAAATTCTTTCGGATTCTGCGAACCATTTTCCCCTCTGAACGTGTCTTAGTGTCCAGAGAGACATTGTATCTCTCCAACTGGCGGGCCTGCCAATCGTGTGCGGTCCGCTGCACCGCAATTGCGGTGGTTTTGGAAACGCGTCGTCCGTTGGGCGACGTTGCATATCAGGAGGCAGACCCATGCTGCTCATGACTTCCAGCACAGTATCCACCAGTTCATTCGCGGCCCAGGTCGCGTCGACGGTCGTGGCTCTGGTTGCCGAAGACGCCTCCTGTTCACGCAGTCTGCATCTGCAGCATAAACATCAGATGCATGATCGACTCGGGGGATATTGGCGCGCAATAAACCGCGCTGATTCCAAACGCATCCGCAGGTCTGACCGACATGCAATGTGTTGCAGCAATCCCCTGATGTATCAAAGCGGAAATCCAGGCAATCAACCGGATTGCTGACGTTCTGCTGACGGTTGAACCTGCGGATGCTCAAACGGACCGGTTGTCGGCACAAGTCGCCGACATCCTCTGGATCCCTGCGGCAGCATCGCCGGTTCATTCTGCGTGATTCCGAAACTACTTTGTCCAGACGCACTGATCGGGGCTAACGGCTCAGCGGTCGGGCGATTGCGGGAGCATTACAATGACTGGTGAAATGATTGTCAGACTGGTACTGCGAGCTCAGTCCGGTGATCGAGTGGCGTTCGACGCGCTGACCCGTGAGTTCCGGCGGATGGTGATGGCAACTGTTCTGCAGCGGATCCGAAATCAGGCGGAAGCCGAAGATGTGTCTCAGGACGTCTTCCTGCGAGCTTTTCGCAAGCTGCAACAGCTGCAGGATCCGGTAACCTTTCCCGCATGGCTGCGACAGATTGCAGACCGGCAGGCACTGAACAGGCTGCAGCGGTTACCGCGTGAGCGGCAGGTTGAGGATCAGTACCCGGAAATTGCCGGGCATGTGGCCGAGCAGCCATTGGAGCAGATGCTGCGCGAGGAAGAAGCGGAGCAGTTGCACGAAGGTCTGTCTCTGCTGCCGGCTCTGGACCGCGATACGCTGTGGGCCTTCTACTTTGAAGGTTGTTCGCTGCTTGAAATGGCGGCAAACTTTGATCGTCCGGTTGGTACGATCAAGAGACGCCTGCACACAGCACGAGGTCGACTGCGGGATGTTCTGAGCGGACTGCAGCCGGCCT
>CAXBSH010000526.1:0-3216 GCA_963977705.1 uncultured Planctomycetaceae bacterium | reverse complement strand
CTGGATGCGGTCCCGGATGATGGTCACCATGTCCCGGTATTCCAGGACGTCGTGCTCGTCGGTCAGGCGGCCCCTGCCGGGGATGACGATAAAAGTTGAAGTGCACATTCAACGGCTGACGGTCCGATTCCTGCAGGGAACGACCGGTTTCAGCAAATGTCGCCAGCACCTGATGCCGACCGGCTGTAACCTGTACGGTGGCCGTCAGATCGGCATCGACCTGCCGATCATCCTGACCACCGCCCGGTCGCTCGATCGCAAACCGCTGCACACGTTGCCGATCCAGCAGCACATCCAGTTGATGCCGGCCTTTCAGACCTTCAAGTTCATCATTGCGATCCCGCATCAGGCGAACCTGCAGCTGATAGGTGCCGGTACGAGGAAAATGCCAGTCCACTGCGATCCCACCGCGTGCCCCGGGTGGAGCCCCGGCAGGACGCATACGATCCTGAGTCAGATCGCCCGCCACACGAAATGTCTCGCCCCCAGGACTCAGTTCCGGACGCCCAAGAGCCAATCGACTGATCTTTTCAGCCGCCGCAATGTAACGGTTCAACAACGTCGGACTTAACCCTGTCACAGTGATGTTGTCAAAACCCTGACTTGACTCATCTGCCGGCAGCAGTGACACCACATCAACATCGATCGCCAGCAGGTCACGCACTGCATTTCGGTATTCGATCCGAGTCAGGCGACGCAGAGATTCCGTAGGGCCACTGAACGGTTGCTGCAGAGCCACAGCATCCAGCTGCTGCACCAGCAAGTCCGTGCTGTTCCTGACAAGTTCAGCGGACGGGCGTTCTGCAGACGCCGGCGGCATGTCGCCGTTCTGCAGGCGACGAACCACTCGCTCCCACACACCTCGCTCAGCAGCCACGTTCTTTGCATCCCATGCAGGCAGCACCAGCCCACCGGCCGGGTCCTGACCAGCGTGACAGGCCACACAGTGCTGCTGCAGCAGTGACTGCAGTCCGTCCACGCGCGGCGAGTCTGCCAGAGCGACGCAACTTGACATCGCACAGCTTACGCACAGCAGCCAGACCGGAATGAAGAATAACCTGAACATCGCCGTAAGCACCCGGACGGTCAGAGAATTGCGGTTGCGGGACGGAACGATGACGCAGAAACCAGCATACAGAGAACCCTCGGGCGAGAAAAGCCCACCCCCGGTCCACAGACACTTTGAAAGGTCAAAGCCTGCCGGCGACGCCTCAATACGACAGCGTTAACGCCTCGCACGACCACGCCAGCCCGGTCAGACCCCACCCCTACTGCGGTCGGCCCTGGGCAAATACGTCCGTTGTGCGGCACCAGAAGTCGCCACCCAGGCGCCCAACGGCCTGTACCTTCTGAGGATCCGGCAGTCCTCGTTCACCAAGCACGGCGTCGTCCACAAACATACTGACCACTTCGCCAATCACGAGGTTGGCAGAAATCGGACCATTACCAATCGGCAAAATCTGCAGCAGGCGGCATTCAAGGGCAAATGGAGCATCGGCCAATCGCGGAACAGCCACCTTCGACGATTCCGCAGCTGTCAGTCCAGTCAGCTGCAGCTCACTCTCATCCGGTGGCAGCACTGCGCTGCTGAGATTGATGGCCGCTGCGTGCTTCTCTGTGGCCGCATTGATCACGAACTGTCCATTCGCTTCAATGTTTACCAGCGTGTCCTTGCGCCGACCTTCCCGGGTCAGCGTGGGCGAAATTACCACGACTGGTGGGTTGGCACCAAACGCATTATAAAAGCTGAACGGGGCAAGATTGACGACGCCACCTGCTGACAGCGTCGTCACCCACGCGATCGGCCGAGGAGTCACAAGGCTGCTCAGCATCTGATAAACGTCCACTACCGAAGTCGCTGCTACGTCAATCTGCATCACTGCTCCATCCACGAAAACGGATATTCAGGCTGGTCCCAGCACAGCGCACTGGCGGCAGTGTGCAGCGGACGAAATGTATCAATCATCACAGCCAGTTCATCTGTGCGCGTCACCGGGCGACTGGCAACAATTGTTCCCGGATGAGGACCGTGCGGAATTCCATGCGGGTGCAGTGTCAGGGACCCGAGATCCACTCCCCGACGACTGCCGAACTGACCACGCACGTAATACAGAACCTCGTCGGATTCGACATTGCTGTGAGCATAAGGAACCTTCACCGCTCGTGGATCCGTATCCAGCATCCGCGGAGCAAACGTGCAGACCACGAATCCGGGGGCATCAAAGGTCTGATGAATCGGAGGCGGCTGATGCACACGCCCCGTGATTGGTTCGAAGTCATCCGCATTAAAAGCAAACGGGTACACCATCCCGTCCCAGCCAACCACGTCGAAGGGGTGCTGAGCCAGCCAGTAGCGAGTCAGTTTCAGACCATCACGAATCAGCACCGGAATTTCCCCGGTTTCGTCAATGGTCTGCAATTCCTGAGGCCCCCGCAGATCGCGTTCACAAAACGGGGCACCAAGACGAAACTGACCATCGGGGTTCAGGTACCGATGCGGGAACCGCAGCGTCCCGTGTGACTCCACACACAGCAGATCGGCATCCTCCACACTATCAAACTCAATCCGAAACGTCGTACAACGTGGAATGACAAGATAGTCCATGGGTCGAAACCGGATGATTCCGAACATCGTCTGCAGAATCCCGCTGCCACTATGGACAAAAATCAGTTCGTCATCCTGAGCATTACGATAGAGCTGTGCCTGTTGCTGCTGCGGTCGGCAGCGCAGAATTGACACATCGGAATTGAAGAACATGGGCAGGCGACCACTAATGACGTCGCCTGAGCGAGGCAGCAGGCCACTCTTCAGATGCACGTGACGCAGGGGCAGATCAGCCGACTGCGGAGCCGTCAGTGGCGCAAGTGCTTCCAGCCGCACGACTCGCGTCGGTGGTCGCAGGTGATATGCAATGCTGTAGCCACGATGAAATCCTTCAGTCGAGATCACTTCCTCGTAGTAGATTCCTTCGCCCCGGTAGCCGGGCTGATGCGGATGTTCGATATGACGCTTGGGCGGCAGCAGGCCGCGCTGCAGGTACTGAGGCATCATCCATCCCTTCGAACAATTCTGCGAGGCTCAGCGACGGTGTTCGTCAATCGACCCAGCCGCTCAATTTCCAGAGTCACCACGTCACCGGGCTTTAACCAGCCCCCGACCACTTCCGGAGTCAGTTCCAGAATACAGCCCGTCCCCACGGTGCCGGAACACAGTAC
>CAXBSH010000525.1:0-3234 GCA_963977705.1 uncultured Planctomycetaceae bacterium | reverse complement strand
CTTTGCTGAGGGGTTGTCAGCCCACGGGATGGTTGAGTGATGGGCGAATGTGCGTTGCGTGGTGGCTTTGTGTGGGCAAAGGGCTGCCGGGCAGGAATGCCCGGGCTACGGTTGTCGGCTTTGCGTTTACTGATCACTGATCACTGATCACTGCTCACTGACCACTGACCACTGACCACTGGCGTCCGGCTCGGCGGGAGCCTCGCACTCCCGAGGGGGGCCTCCCTGGGACTACCGAGCACCAGCAGGTTAATGATGCCGAGGGTCCCCTTTGCTGAGGGGTTGTCAGCCCACGGGATGGTTGAGTGATGGGCGAATGTGCGTTGCGTGGTGGCTTTGTGTGGGCCGAAGGGCTGCCGGGCAGGAATGCCCGGGCTACGGTTGTGGGCTTTGCGTTTAGTGATCACTGATCGCTGACTACTGGCGTCCGGCTCGGCGAGAGCCTCGCCCTCCCAAGGGGGACTTTGCGTGCACTGACCACTGACGACTGACCACCGTGTCCTTGGGCAGTGAAGAATCACGAATACTCAGACGACACAGCGACACCGCGTACAGCATTTTACGTAGAGCTTTTTTCAGGCAATGACAGCATCGATGACGTGCCCGTGATCGATATCCAGTCGTTTGCGGCCGGGGATTTCCAGTTGTCGCGAGTCGAGGCCAAGCTGGTGCAGGATCGTGGCGTGAATATCGGTTACGTAGTGGCGATCTTCCACTGCATGAAATCCAATTTCATCAGTGGCTCCATGGACAACCCCGCGTTTCAGGCGGCCACCTGCCATCCACACGGTGAATCCATAAATGTGGTGATCGCGTCCATCAGATCCCTGGGACCCTGGAGTCCGTCCGAATTCGCTGGCGAACAGCACCAGAGTGTTCTGCAGCAGTCCGCGTTGCTCCAGATCCTGCAGCAGACCACCAACCGGTTGATCAATGGCCAGTGAATTGCGGGCATGATTTTCGCGCAGTCCACCATGCGCATCCCAGCTGCCGGCTCCACCGGCACCATGCTGGATCTGAATGAACCGAACGCCACGCTCCACAAGCCGTCTGGCTGCCAGCAACTGCATGCCGAAGTCGCGGCAATGTGGCTGGTCAAGTCCGTATAAGGCCTGGGTCTGTGCTGTTTCCTGCGAGAAGTCCACGATATTCGGGATCGATTGCTGCATGCGAAACGCCAGTTCGTAGGAGGCAATGCGGGCAGCCAACTGTTCGTCTCCCGGATACTCTGTACCTCGCAGTTCATTCAGTCGGTGAATCAGGTTTTTCCCGATCAGCTGTGTTTCCGGTGACAGTTGGCGAGCCGGGCGACTGAAGTCCAGTGGATTTCCCGGATCCACTCGCAGCGGAACGGCGTCATGTGCGGGTCCAAGATAGTGTCCGTCCCGCTTGTTCCAGTACTCGCGGTTGCCCATGGAAATGTACTGGGGCAGATTATCATTGAGTGAACCGA
The DNA here is from genome assembly GCA_963977705.1 of uncultured Planctomycetaceae bacterium. Classification (GTDB taxonomy): domain Bacteria; phylum Planctomycetota; class Planctomycetia; order Planctomycetales; family Planctomycetaceae; genus SXXK01. Next base: position 1,781 of record CAXBSH010000525.1, on the reverse strand, counting down.
GGCCGTAGTGCACCCATGCTCCAAGATTCGGAAAGTCCCCATCGTTCTGATGTCGTCCCGAATGAAACTGCGTCTGAGCTCCGTGATTGCTGTCGGTGGTCCACATGGATCGCACGAAGGCCAGTTTATCGACATGACGTGCGATGTGCGGGAACCAGTCACTGATCTCAATTCCACTTTCGCCATGCCGACGAAATCCGGTCTGCAACGGGTACAGTGTATTCCGCTGATTACCGTTTCCGTCAGGAACGACCAGTCGTTCAAGTTTAAGTTTTGCGGGGTTCTGGGCTTCAGCAAAAGGTGTCTCGGCGATGGTTTTCCCCGCATATTTCGTCAGCATGGGCTTCGGGTCGAAGCTTTCCATCTGACTGACACCTCCGTTCATAAACAGCCAGATCACGCTGGTGACCTGTGGCGTGAGATGAGGTGTACCGTCCGGGTGTGTGTGTTCAGGCGGTTGCGAGTATCCATCTCGCTGCAGCATGGTGGCAGCGGCAAGGCTGCCGAAGCCGAGTGCCGAGTCAGTCAGAAAGTGGCGTCTGTGAAGCATGATGCGGGTGTCTTTCCCAAAGTCACCGGACAGTGATGAAATCATTGTGATTGATCAGCACTCGGATGAAATTCGATCGCGCGGCTGCGACAGATCCGTTCGGTTGCTGTTGCCATTCTGCCAGTGCCGCCGTACTGGCCTGCAGTTCCAGTTCGCCCGGCTGGATGCCGGTCAGCAGTCTGAAGGCTGCCGTGATGAATTGAACGTCGTTGGTATCACCAGCAGAAAGCTGTGCTGCGACGGCATCAGCAGTACTGAAGGCCAGCTCGCTGTTGGAGAGTGCGAGGGCCTGCTGGGGGACTATGCTCTGTTCACGTCGATAACAGTCCTTCACCAGAGCTTCGTCGAACATGGTCAGAAAGAGGTTGCGTTCGTTATTGGAGTGAAAGAAGTACAGGCTGCGGCGTGTTGATGACGCCTGCTCTGACACTGGTACCGGCGGTCCGCCGCGTTGCAGATCCAGTGTTCCGGCAAAGGCCAGCAGGCTGTCCCGGATGACCTGAGATTCCAGTCGAATCGGCATTCTTCGCCAGTACAGTCGATTCTCCGGATCGCGGTGGATGGACTCTGCTGCATGGGCCTGGGACGAGCTGAGTTGCCATGCAGCGGACGTAACGATCAGTCGATGCAGGTGTCGCAGACTCCAGCCACTGTCCATGAATTCGCTGGCCAGCCAGTCCAGCAGTTCGGGGTGTTCGGGGGGCGTACCCTTGCGACCGAAGTCGAACATGGTCGGGACCAGTGGTTGTCCCATATGCCGGGTCCAGATGTGGTTCACGGCCACTCGCGCGGTCAGGGGGTTCCGGCGATCGGTGATCCAGTGCGCAAGTGCGGAACGCCGACCTGTACTGACGGGCTGAAATCGTACCTCGGGGTCATCCTTGCCGGAGTTAAAGAATCGCGTGGGTGTCCACGCTGCTCCGCTGAATCTGGTCCATGTGTCCTGTGGCGTGATTTCAGCGGCTGCAGTGGCCAGTGCTTTATCGAGCATCTGGCGAGCGGTATCAGCAGCTTTCTGAGCGACTTCGGGTTGCGTGGCAGGCGTGGCGAGCTGCTGTTCGGCGACGGCGACCTGTCGTCGGGCTGTGGCCACTGCCAGCTGCCGCTCAGCCTGCACAGCTGCAGCGTTCAGTCGTGTGCGTTCGGCAACTGCATCAGGATTCTCGGATGCCGCCTGTGTGTCTGCGCGGGCCGCGGCGACTCGTGCCGTCACACTCTTCTCCGCAGCCTC
>CAXBSH010000524.1:0-3242 GCA_963977705.1 uncultured Planctomycetaceae bacterium | reverse complement strand
CCTCGGCAACGAGAAGGGCGGCTCCGGCAAGTCCACCTGCGCCATCCACCTGATCGTCGGCCTGCTGCGCGACGGCTACCGCGTGGCCGCCATGGACCTCGACGCCCGCCAGGGCACGCTCGGCAACGCACTCGCCGCCCGCGCCGCCTACGCCGCCGCCCACAAGGTCGACCTCCCCGTCCCCGAATGGGTCAGCCTCCCCATCAGCACGCAGGACAGCTATACAGCCCGGTTTTCCCGCGTCGCGATGCTTGAGTCATTGATCGAGATTCAACGAATCCGCAATCGACGACGACTGTTTGCCGGTTTGCTGCTCATCGGTCTTGGCGCTGCCGCTGTCGGGTTTGCTCTGGTCTGGTAGTCATCAGGAACTGCAGGACAACATCGAACACCCGGCCCGATGTTTCGCCCACTCCGGGCGCTTCGCCGCCAGATGGTCCTTTTCAGGCTGCTGCTCATAAGGTGTCTTCAGGACCTGCTGCAATTCCTGAATCAGCGATGAATCGCCCTGTTCCGCGCGATCAATAGCCAACTGGGCCAGATAGTTACGCAGCACAAATTTCGGATTTGTGCGGTCCATCAGTTGCCGTCTTGCGTCATCCGTCAGCCCACGCTCAAACAAAGCGGCCCGATACCTCCGCAGCCACTGTTGCAGCCGCGCGTGCACATCAGAGCCAACTGCTGCAGGATCATACCAGGCGTACTCCAGACTCTGCAGGACCTGCTGCCACTGGTCTGCAGCCAGCTCAGTGTCCGCCGGGCAAAGGCGCACAGCAGCCAGAGTGCGATAGAAAATCGTCATGTCCGTTTCTGTCAGCTGCAACACGTCTGCCAGCTCGTCTGTCAGCGTCTCAATCGCGTCGTCCACAGAGGTCTCAATGCCAATTTTCCGAGCCAGCATCTGCCGACATGCCGAATTGAATCGCTCTGAATAGGCATCGATTCCAGCCTGCAGGGGGCGAGTATCGGAAAACAGGGGTACCAGAGCATTCGCGAACTGGACCAGATTCCAGAGTGCAATCTGCGGCTGCTGACCGAAGCTGTAGCGACGACCGGCAGCATCCGTCGTGTTGGGAGTCCAGTCCGGATCGAAATCTTCGACCCAGCCATAGGGACCATAATCAATCGTCAGGCCCAGCACGGACATGTTGTCTGTGTTCATGACACCGTGCACAAAGCCCACTCGCATCCAGTGCACCAGCAGATCTGCAGTGCGCAGGCAGATGTCACGAAACCACGCTTCTCGAAGCGCCTCATCTGGTGGCGCTGTCAGACCAAAATCCTTCGCCATGCAATAATCCACAAGTTGCCGCAGCAAATCAGTCTCACGCCGCGCAGCCGGCAACTGAAAATTGCCAAACCGAAGGAAGGTGGGGGCCACTCGACAGACAATCGCCCCCGGCTCATGCCGCGGATTGCCATCGTAAAACATGTCCCGCGTCACAAATTCTCCTGTCCCCACCAGACTGAGGGCCCGAGTCGTCGGAACTCCCAGAAAATGCATCGCCTCACTGCATAGATATTCGCGCACACTGGACCGCAGAACCGCCAGTCCATCGGCATGCCGGGAATAGGGAGTGGGGCCGGCACCTTTCAGCTGCCACATCCACCAGCGACCATCCGGCCCACACATCTCACCCAGATTGATGGCCCGCCCATCCCCCAGCTGGCCCGCCCAGTTCCCGAACTGATGCCCCCCGTAACACATGGCAAAGGGATCCATGCCGGGCAGCACACGATTCCCCGACAGAACTTCCGTCGCAGCGGCTTCCGGTATCGACGGCAACCCAAGCTCAGCAGCCAGATCGTCAGACCAGGCCAGGATCCGTGGCGCTTTGACCGGTGTCGGCAGGACACGGGAAAACGCCGCTCCACGGACCTGACGGCGAAAGTTGGCTGACTCTGAGTCTCCTGGCAGTCCCGCGACAAACCGCCGATGAAATTCCACCAGATCCACACTCTGCAGACTCATAAGCTTCCCCAACCGCTCCCGCATTCCAGCCGTCAGGGCTGCACCGACTGCGGCAGGACCTGCAGCAACCGATCAATCTCGGAATCCGTACCAATCGTAATTCGCAGACCATCCAGCTCAGCCCCGGCCTCTGCAGCCCCCGGGAATTTCATGTAGCGAACCAGCACTCGCTGCTGCTTCAATCGCTCGTAAATCGTCCGATGACTGACGCCCGAGTGCGTCGTCCACAGAAAATTGGCCTCACTGGGATGCACATGAAATCCCAGCCGGGGCAGGGCAGCCGCCAGCCGCGCACGCGTCTGCAGAATGCGATTGCGGTTGTCCAGCATCCACTGCTGATCCTGCAGAGCCGCAGTGGCGGCAGCAATCGCCACTGCATCACAATTGTAGCTGTCCTTCACCTTACGCATGCCGTGAATCAGCGTGGGCTGAGCAATGCAGTAGCCAAAACGAATCCCCGCCAGACTGTAGGATTTGCTGAACGTGCGAGTCATCACCAGACGACCGTCGAAACGCGAATCCTGCAGCAGAGCTGCCGTCTGAGGTGACTCAGCAAAATCCGCATAGGCCTGATCAAGAACCAGCACTCCCTGATCCGGCAGCAGCTGGAGTAACTGCTCAGTTGACCACAGAGTCCCCGTAGGTGAATTGGGATTCGGAACGAAGAAGATCCTGAGCTGACTTCTGAGACGAGCTGCCTCTGCCGGATCCCAAAGCCAGTCTGCGCCCAGACCCAGTCGGTGCACCTGCACGCCCTGGATCTGCGCCAGAGATTCATACAACACGTAACTGGGATAGGGATAACCGATCTGCTGGCCAGCATCGCAGAACGATCGCATGATGATCGTCAGGTTCTCATCACTGCCGTTCGCCGGAAGAATCCAGTCCGGATCTACCCCGTGCAACGCCGCCGCTGCACGCCGGAAACCAGTGGCGTCCGGATCCGGATAAACATTCAAGCGACCCTCCGCCGTCCGTCGGATCGCTTCCGCCACACGAGGAGATGGAGGATAGGGGTTCTCGTTGGTGTTCAGCTTCACCCAGCCGGCTTCCTGAGGCTGCTCGCCAGGCACGTAACCCGCCATCTGATCAATCGCTGGACGAAAAACAGAAGCCATAGGTGCACACTCAGGGGTACAGGAGCAAAGGGTTCTGAGGAACAGAAAACAAGAGAAAATCAATCCGACATCCGCAGGACCGATAATCGCCGGTCAAGGTTCAGATCGCGGGCGTTTTCGACCGGCGGGCGAAATTCTCTCCGCTGCAGTCC
>CAXBSH010000523.1:0-3255 GCA_963977705.1 uncultured Planctomycetaceae bacterium | reverse complement strand
CGAATGGAATTAACGGCATCGAGTACACCGGAGGCACGGACAGCGACCGATCCACCGGCCAATTGGGCGGCAGTGGGGACACTGGACAGCAGTTGCGAGTCATTCCATACCGCGCTGACGCCAGCCTGAACCTGCAGCACACCGCCGCTCTGAGTGGTCCCTGTAATAACCTGATTCTGAAGACTGCTGAGGACGACTTTGGTGGCATTGGAAACATAGCCGCCAACTTCGAGCGTGCCGCCCATAACGTGGGTCAGTGTCTCGGCAATCACGACACCGGACGTCTGAATTGTCATGGTCGAGCTCGAACGGACGTCGACAGTGGACTGGGCCTGAATGCGTCCAGAGACATCCGTGCTGCCGGTGGCTCGTACCTGAACAGCCCCGGTACCGCTGACAAGTTTCTCGCTGACCACGCTCAGTTCGCCAATCTGGCCTCCCAGCAACATGCCGCCACTGGATGTCAGCCGGACAGTACCGGCGGCATTGAGGCTGCCGCCGCTGAGCCGAACAGGGGCACCGCCGCGGATCGGGAGTTCATCGTCGGCGAGCGGAGTACCATTCTGATCCACCCACTGTCCATCGGCGTTGATCAGGAATCCTTTCACGTCGATCATGCGACCGGCAGTGTCGAGCAGGACGCCTGCGGCATTGGATTTCAGATACAGTTGTGACAGGGTGATCGCATCGGAGGCAGAAGAGCTGGAGTTGACCAGCAGCTGATCGCTGGCGCGGAGCAGCCCATCCAGTAGGACTGTTCCGGAAGCGGACACAGTGAGGTCCGCTCCTGTCCCGGCAGCATCGATCACACCATAAATGCGAACTGCCCCTGATGACGTAAGCTGGATTTCCGGGGCCGGCGTGGCGACTGCGAGCGACGCGGAAGCGGCAGGCATGGTGCTGAGGGAGCTGAGTCCATTCACGAGGACTGCTGAAGCCGGTGATCCGGCAGCGGCCAGTCGAACTGCACCAGTGGCCTGCAGCAGAGCTCCACGGGTGACCATCGAACCGTTGCTGTCCGGTCCGAGGCCACCGATTGCCACTTGAGCGGAATTGATGCTGACCGTGGCGGAACGACCTGTCCATGTGGTTTGGCCGTTGGTGGTGAAGGCGGCCCCGCCGAGCAGCGAGCCGACGACTTCGACATTACGACCAACAACTCGCAGCTGGCTGTTGTCACCGCTGACGGCCAGTTTGGTGCCAGCGGGAACTGTGACAATTCCCGTGGCCGCATCCAGCAGCAGTTCATTCACCGCCTGTATCTGTACTCCTTCGGCGACATGCCCGCCAGAGCCATTGGAGACCAGTCGTCCGAGCGACAGGTCACCATTCGTGGCGATTTTCCAGCGAGAGTTTGTGCCGGTCTGAGACGCGGTGAAGTTGTAGATCAGTGGACTGACAGGAGAATGGATCAACACCGAGCCGGCCGTAGTGAATCGTCCAGTCAGCCGCAGTTCATTTGCAGCGTTCACTTGAACTTCGTAGTCGGTTGGTGAGGCAGTGTTGCCTGTGGTGGTGAGGAGTCCATCGACGTGGATCGTGGGGGCTGTAAGCGCGATGGATGCGGCACTGCGGAGCTGGCTGGTTTCTGCGGTCGCCTGGATTGATCCCGAGGTGGTGCTGACAACAAGGCTGCTGGGCGCAGTAATGAGCCCGATCGGGCCATCGAGCAGCACATTACCGGAGGCTTCGAGTGTGATATTTCCCGAGGCGTCGACGTGGCTCACGTCCATCAGTGTCAGGTTACCGCCAACGGCCTTCAGACTGACGTTTGCGCCTGCCTGAACGTTATTGCGAAGACTGAGGTTGCCGATCGCTTCGACGGTCACACTCCCCTGCTGCGAGATCAGATCTCCTTTGACATCCATGTCACGAACGCCGGACAGTGAGATGGACTGGGAGGCGACTTCGATGGAGCCGGCGAGGTCGAGTTCGAAGGAGTCGGCGGTGAAATTGTTGGATTCCGAGTTCATCGTGAACGCGGATGCGGCAAGGACACGATTACCGATGTAAATCCCTGACTTCGCTGCGGAGTTATTGGGAACTTTCAGCGTAATCGTGGAACCGGTACCCGAGGCCTTTAGTCCGTAAATGCTGGCGTCAGACACCGACGGAGTTAGCACACTGATTCCGGACTGGGAAGAGAGCAGCATCCGTCCATTGCTGCCACTGGTGCGAACGCTGCCTGAGCCCATGACAAGCAGGCCGATGGAGGAGAAGTCGTCACCGGGCACGGGCTGCGCGATTCCGGCTGAAATGTTGAGCGTCTTGCCGGCATAAACTTCCTGGCCGACGCGAACGCGGGTTTTCGCGTTGATTGTGAGGGAAGCGGTTCCGTCGTAGTGAGCCACGCTGTAGCCGGTTGTTTCCCCGGCGGAGTTCTGCACGAGGAACACCTGCCCGCCGGACGCTACGTAGCCCTGGAGATCAACACTTTGAGCAGAGTCAAGCAAAATCGAGCCGGCCGGGTCGCTGGTGCTGATACCGCCACCGGGGTAAAGCTCGATCCCGACGCCACTTACGTGCGTTCCTCCCGAAATTGAGACTGACTTGCTGGCGCGGAGGAACGTGCCTTTTTTGACCGGATTTCCGTAGATATCGACGGTGTCGGCCCCGATGAGGACTCGACCACCGGCGACGATCTCGATGCTGGAATCACGTCCGGACCAGGTGTAGTCTTCAGCCACCAGTTTTCCGCTGGCGTTGAATGTCTGGACGATGGTACCGCCGGAGAGGATATTGGCGGGCAGTTCGATATCACCGGGGCTTTCGAAGCGAATCAGGCTACCGGTGCCGTTGGCTCCGAGACCTGCGGCATTGAGGCCGCTGGCGGTGGTGACAACGAGGCTGCGTCCGTGGTCATCCGGTCCGGCGATGCCGGGTTTGAGTATGATTGAGGCAGCAGCCTGAATGGGTGCATCCAGCAGGATCTGCTGGCCGGCGGTTACGGACACGTACGAGCCTTCACCGGCCCACGTGACTCCCGTGGCACCGATTGTGCCACCGGCAATGAGCGGCAGGAAGACGTCGACGTCCTGCGCGCCGTGCAGGATGATTTTCGCGCCGGCCTGAGTGGTATTGAGCGTTCCGGTTTTGGCGAGGTAGATGCTGCTGCCTTTGTCGTCGGCGCCATCGAGTGACGTGTCATCGAGGGTCACACCGCCGCGGATGTTCAGCGTGTCTGCAACGGTCAGGCGGCCGGCTACGTAGACGAAGTGGTCGGACTGGACGGTGAGATCGGAGCCTGCGCCTGAA
>CAXBSH010000522.1:0-3257 GCA_963977705.1 uncultured Planctomycetaceae bacterium | reverse complement strand
CTCACCGTCCTCCGATTGCAACCCCCCACTCCGCGGTGAACCAGAAACTCCACGACGCAGTAACGAACGCCAACTCCCGCAGAGACGCAGAGGCGCGGAGAAAACGAAACAAACAGACCAACTCTCTGCGTCTCAGCGTCTCTGCGGGAAAATCGCCCCCATACCCGCACACGAACTCGCCCCACTCATCCTCCTCCGATCGCGGCCCCCACACGCCGCGCTAAAACAGGAACTCCACAACACAATAACGACAGCTAAGTCCCGGTGAGCGTAAGCTGACAAGTGTTGCCTTTCATGCGATTTGCCAGTGCGTTGGCTGGTACTCACCGGCGTCTAACGACATGCCGCTCACTCTCCGCACCCGTGACGGCAACCCAAAACCCAAAACACAAAACTCAAACCTCCGGACCGGTCGCTCCGGTTGCATCCGCAACCCGCTCTCGTGAGAATTCAGCGCACGACAGCCGCAGCGAACAACGGCTGCCCCACTTTCGTGTCCTCGGAGACTCTGCATGGCATCTGCTGCCACTGTTCATCCCGATACCCCCCAACCTGATCCCGAACCGGACGCGTTCCTGCTGACATGGGATGGCGAAACGTGGCGTGATGCCGTTCGGCTGCGCCGACACCAGGTGACCACCATTGGCCGTTCCACCACCAATCGCCTCGTCCTCCAGGATGACTCCGCCAGTCGCAACCACTGCGAAGTTTTCTTCGCAGACTCGGAATGGCGCCTGCGCGATCTCGGCAGCCGCAACGGCACACTCCTCGAAGGTCGCAAAGTCAGCACCGACGAAGTCCTCAGTCCCGGAGACGTGATCAGTATCGGCGCCTGCCAACTGACCTTCTGCCTCAACCCGGATGATATCACCAGCACGCGGCCTCGCAGTTTTCCGCTCGACAGTACCCCCCAACCCACACTGCCCGGACGCGAAACTCCGCTGCCCAGTATCCTCCACAGCGCCTCGCGTCCACAGTTCACCCACAAGGGAACCGAACAACCGGCCTCAGCATCTGTGCTCTCGCGACTCTATCAGCTGGGACTGGAGCTGGGTGCTGCCAGCAGCCGTCGTGATCTGGCTGAAGTTGTCCTTGCCGCCTTCGAACGCGAAACTGTGGCCATGATCGCCGCTGTGCTCGTGTTGAACGCCGACAGCCGCACACATTCCGCCACTCCGCCAGCACACACCGATCTGCAGCTGCTGGGATATCGCAGCCGCAGTGATCTGCCCTATCGCAGAGTCTCGGATAATCTGTCCCGCAAAGTGCTGGACAGCGGAACTGCTGTCCTCGCTCGAGATATCGCTGATGACAGACAACTGTCCATGTTCGACAGCCTCGGCGAAATGAAAGCACTCAGTGTCATCTGCGCCCCCATCCGCTCAGCCAATACCACACTCGGACTGATCCACCTCTACTCCAGCAACCCCGAAAACCCACTCGATCGAAATGATCTCGACTTCTGCCTGGCTGTAGCCAGTCAGCTGGCAGTCGCCCTTGCCAGCCTGCAGCAGCGCGAATCACTGGCCACGGGCCTGGCCCACGCACGCTCGGCTAACGAACTTCTGAAAAGCCAGCTGCCAGGTGCCGGCGGACTGGTCGGCCAGACCCCCGCCATGCAGCTGCTGCGCGAACAAATCACACTGATTGCAGAAACCGACGCCACCGTTCTGATTCGAGGCGAAAGTGGTTGCGGTAAAGAACTGATCGCCCGCAGTATCCACGATCACAGCACCCGTCGTGACGGCCCTTTCGTCTGCCTGAACTGCGCTGCGCTCAACGAAAGCCTGCTGGAAAGTGAACTGTTCGGCCATGAAAAAGGTGCCTTTACAGGGGCCACCGAAAGACGCTCAGGGCGGTTTGAACAGGCAGACGGTGGAACCCTGTTCCTTGACGAAGTCGGCGAAATGTCCAGTGCCATCCAGGCAAAATTCCTGCGTATCCTGGAAGGACACCCGTTCGAACGTATTGGCGGTCGCCGACCGGTTCAGGTCAGCGTGCGAGTCGTCGCGGCCACCAACCGGGATCTGGAAACGGCAGTTGAGGATGGTCAGTTCCGCCAGGATCTCTACTTCCGCCTGCAGGTCGCTGAAATCCTTGCCCCACCATTACGCGAACGACCGGCAGATATCCCTCTGCTGGCCCGCGAATTCCTGCACCGCTGCGTGCTTCGCACAGGAAGACGCATCACCGGCTTCACTGATGACGCTCTGCAACGACTGCAGGAACACACCTGGCCCGGAAACGTCCGCGAATTGCAGAACACCATCGAGCGCACTGTCATCCTGTGCCGCAACGAACTGATTCGCGAGTCTGACCTGCAGCTCTCAGGACTGGCCCGCAAAACACAACCTCAAACCACAGCCACGGCCACTACCCCCGACACCTGGCAGCAACTCTCGCTGGCCGATGTCGAACTGAACCACATCCTCCGAACGCTGGAACACACTGCAGGTAACAAATCCCGCGCCGCACAGATCCTGGGCATCGAACGCTCAACACTCGACCGTCGACTTAAACGCCTGAACGAATAATCTGGATGCCGGCCACAACACGCCGTGCAAACGCTGACGGGGCACCTGCGATCTTCAAGCCAATGTCCACAAAATCCGCTTGTGCACCCGGTCTGCCGCACACACACACCGCTATCGCGCCCCGGCAAAAGCCTCAGCGAGGGTGCAGCGGAAGCCTCGGACGGTGAACGCCGGGTGAATTGCGGGGCCATCGCCGTTCGGCAGCAGCCTCAGCGAGCCGGAGGGTGGTGTGCGGCAATTCAAAATTGAGAACTCCTCGGGCTAAAGCCCAAGCTACCGTGGCGCGACCCGGGACCACCGAGCACCCTTTGTTTGGGCAAGAGACGGCCGAGCAGGAATGACGGCGAAGACACAACCTGTAGTCTGGGCTTTAGCCCGGGCACGAGCTGCTCGTCATCCTTGAAATCCCCAGTGTTTTAAAGGATGGGGCCGAGCAGGAATGCTCGGGCTACGGGTGTGGGCGAACAAAGACAGCTGTACTCTCTTCGGCTCGGCGGGAGCCTCGCCCTCCCAAGGGGGCGAAATCCCTGGGACCACCGAGCACCAGCTCGGTAACGCAGCTGCACGATAACACCCTTAGTGGACAACACGGGCTGAAGCCCATGCTACCAACACCGACCACCAACTCGGGGACGCCCAACAACACCCAAGGGCTTACGCTAACGGCTTGCCTGTGGGGGGGGCTTGAACGCGGTGGACCACACGGGCTGAAGCCCATGCTAC
>CAXBSH010000521.1:0-3258 GCA_963977705.1 uncultured Planctomycetaceae bacterium | reverse complement strand
CTCATCAGCAAGCATTTGGAGCTCGATGTGTCGTGGTCGTGCGACGAACTTTTCGACCATCATCGTGCCGTCGCCAAACGCTTTCAGGGCCTCGTCGGACGCGGTTTCGAGTTCAGAATCGAAGTGAGCCGGATCCCAGACGACACGCATTCCGCGACCACCGCCCCCAGCCGAAGCCTTCAGCATCACCGGATAGCCAAGGTCTTTGGCGGCCGCCGCCGCATCCATCAGAAACTGAACCTGGGAATGCTTCTGCAGCCACGTGGCGGGGATTGCTGGAGTCGTTTCACCTTCGACTGTACGGGCAACAATCGTCGCCTTGTTCTCACCAAACGCCAGAATAAAAATTCGCCGCGCTTCCAGAATCGTACCCACGCCCATCGTGATCGCACGCCGCGGAACATTCTCTGTGCCAAAAAAATCGGCCGCCGCGTCAACTCGAGTCACGGTGTCCAGAGTAATCATGCGAGTGCGAGTCGTCTGATCGGAACCAGGCTCGTTGAATCCAATGTGCCCCGTGCGACCAATCCCCAGAATCTGAATGTCAATGCCACCAGCCGCTGCAATCCGAGCCTCGTAGTCGCGACAGTAATCGCCCACCTGCTCGACCGGCACCGTGCCGTCCGGAACATTCCAGCTACCCGCCGGAATATCGATATGATTGAACAAATGCTCACGCATGAAGCGGACGTAACTCTGCACGTCCTCAGGCTGCATCGGGTAGTACTCATCCAGATTGAACGTGATCACGTTGCGGAATGACAGACCCTCTTCCCGATGCAGACGCACCAGCTCGGCGTAGATGCCGGTTGGCGTCGATCCGGTAGCCAGGCCCAGCACGCACGAACGACCCTCCGCCTGGCGGATGCGAATCAGGCCAGCAATCTCAGCCGCAACCTTCCGCGATGCCTCACGGGAATTGGCGAGAATCAAACAGGGGATACGCTCAATCTGGCGAAAGTCCTGCCGGGCGGTCATGTCTGCAGAGATCCGTGAAAAGTCGCGGTGGGCGGAAACTGGCCCTGTAGTGTAACCGCAAAACGCCAAAATTCCTGCCACAGTGGCAGGAATTTTCAGGCGACTTTTCTGAGACCGGAATCAGGCCTTCTGGTCCTGCACAGGCAGGAATCGACCGCCACTGAGAAACATGCCGTTATCACAGGGCATGCACCACTCAATCTGGACACGGTAGTAAAATTCCCGAGTTTCACTGGCCATCTTCACATAGACTTCTTCCATGTTGATGGCACCACGGTGCAGCAGACCAATTCCCGTGCGGCTGATTTCCCGAGTAATTGCTTCGATCGTGTTGCCACGCTGAGTCCGGATTTCCGCCGGAACAGCCAGATCCAGCCGCTCCGCCGCACGCACGTTCGGCCCAACATCCCTGTCGAATGTTTCCTGAATCCTGCGAAGATCGTCAGACGATGGACGACCCCAAGGGTCCGTACTCATGAGTTACTCCGCTGTCGATTTCATGCAACCGGACACTGCCCGGAAGTGTCTGCGGACGCGGGTGAGTCACCCCACACACAAGCCCGCCGCATCGGTGGATTGAATTCCACACTGCAGATTAGCTCGAAAAAAACGACTGGGCGGAGTTTTTCTGAAAAGAGAGATGATCCTCAGGCAGGAATGACGGCTGTTCCATCCGTACCAGCTTTGCGACGTGCGGGAGCCAGCAGCAACATCAGAATCACGGCCGTGCCCACACCCAGAATCACCCAGCTCGTTCCCGACAGACGGGAAAAAATCGACGCGTCACGAGTCGGTTCCGATTCCGCCTCGGCCTCTGCCACCTCAACCGCCTGCCCCCCAGCCGGGGACACAGCAGATTTCAGCGGAGCAGGGGACACAGCAGCTCCCACAGATTCCCCGGCATCCGGCGGTTCCGGCAACTCCATCGCTTCCGCAGGCGACGCTGTCGATTCGTCCTGTTGCATTTCTGCATCATCAGCCCCGGCAGAATCGTCCCCCATCTCAGCCTCGCCCGCTTCCGCCTCAACAAACGGATCAGCCATCGAAGCCTGCCGAATCCGACGCTGGCGAGTTCCAGTGGGAGCCGCCGCCGGTGCCGGAGCTGCTACCGGACTGGTCAGCCATTCGTCCACTTCCTCAAGATCTTCCATCTCGTCCGACACATCACGAGTCAGGGTGGCTGAACGCGTCACAACCCTGCGTTCTGATGCCCCCCGCTCGGCAGTCGCTGCCGGCTCCGTCGAGCGTCGCACTCCCGCATTCCTCAAAGCCCCGGAACCCGACTGCCACTGAAAAGCCGAACCCCCACGGGCTGATCGGCCCGCCGCTACACCGGCAACGGCCGGCTTCTTAGCTCGCGAAACTCGTTCTTCAATCGCCAGTTCCTCAGCAAAAGCCGCTGCTGCCGCTGCCTCCTCTGACGCTGCCTCCTCTTCCTCCATCACGAACTTGTCCTCGGCAGCTTCCTCAATGGCTTCGTCCTCGGCAGCTTCTTCAACAGCCTCTTCCGCCACGACCTCTTCCTCGCTCACTGCCTCCATCTCAGGTTCGTCCTGAGACAACTCAGACTCCCTCAGCTCCTCGTCTTCTTCGAGCGCCAGTTCGGGCATCTGCGCCGCAGCCTCGAACTCCTCAAGCAGCTGTGAATGTTGCTCAGCGCGACGCTGAACGGTCGCCCGAACACGGCCCTCTGTCTGAGCTGCTCGTCCACTCAACTCATCAAACTCCTGCAATACCCGATCTTCTCGTTGCTGTGCAGCACGCTGGACTGCCTTCCTGCCAGCCTGCACTCCGGCAGCTGCAGCTTCCGTCTTCTGCAATGCAGCCGATGTCACGCGGGACGCCGATTTCGCTGCACGATTCGAACCACCGGAAATCAGTGCGTCCAGCTCCTGCAGCTTCTGTTCTTCAAAGGTGGCAGCAGTGCGAGTCACTGCTGGGGCCGAACGACCGCGACGAATCAATGGCTCGGCAAGCTTCTCAGCAACCTCCATACCCTCCGCTTCCATCTCAGCCTCAGCGACGGCGGCGTCGGTAATCTCCTCACCAGCCTCAACAGCCGCGGTCTCGTCCTCCAGCTCAGCCGCCCTCGTGGTGACAGGCCGGCGAGAAACACTCGGCTGCACTCGCTTTACCGCAGCCGGATTGCTGCGACTGACAGTGCTGCGACTGACAGGATCGCGACTTCCAGTGCTGCGACTGCCAGCAGCCGACTTCGGCTCCGCCGGCAACTCGCCCGCTGCCACGTCTGCTTCTTCTGCTTGCTCTGCTTCTTCGTCA
>CAXBSH010000520.1:0-3261 GCA_963977705.1 uncultured Planctomycetaceae bacterium | reverse complement strand
CCTCGCGATAACGGATGATGAGCCGCATCAGATCCCAGATGCCATTTGCCGATCAGCGACGTGGCATACCCGGCCGCAGACAGCACGTCAGCCAGCGTCCGTTGATTCAACGGCAGTCCCAGAATCTCTTCAGGGCCATCGTGAGGATTGAATTCATGGCCGAAACGAGTCTGTGACTTTCCCGTCAGGAATCCTGCACGCGATGGACTGCAGTACGGCGCCGTGACGTAACCGGCAGAACAGCGGACGCCACTTTGGGCAAGTGCGTCCAGGTGTGGAGTCGGCACCTCGCAGCCCCCCTGAATGCCAACGTCCGCATACCCCAGATCATCCGCCACAATCACCAGCAGATTGGGGCGCGCTGCTGGTTGCTGAGCACGACAGACCGGCGACAGGAACAGCAGACAGAATACGACGGCCAATGGAAACCGGTTCATCGAACACCTTTCCTGCTGCACCACCGAAAGGGCATCAGCCCGCGATCAGGAATTCAGAACGTCTCTGCCGACGACACACAACACGTAATTCCGTGGACTGCTGAAGCTGCAACCGCGAAGGGCGGAGCCTGAATTGCAGCTCAGGCCCCCAACTCGATTCACACTGAAAACCCCGGGATGTTTCAAGCATCGCGCTGGGCATCAAGGTCGCCGTGGACGGAAGGCGGCTTGAAGCGTCAGGGGATGGGTGCAGTTACGTGCCCGGGCTAAAGCCCAGTCTACGGTTTTGTCCGCGGTTGTAAGTCGCTGCGTTCGACCGCAGCAGTCATTGACTGACGTTGCGCTGCCATTCCAGTCCGGGGCGGTCGACACGGAAGCGGACCAGTCGAGTATGCTCCACTTCGGTGACGTAAACGGTGCGACCGTCCGGACCGCCGAAGCACAGGTTGCTGGGTTGCTTTCCCAGCACGTCCACTTCCTGCAGAATTGCTCCGTCAGGGGCCATCTTGACAACTGTGCCCTTACCATAGCGAGTAATGTACAGGTTGCCGTCGACATCGCAGCGCATGCCGTCGAAGCCATGATCCGGGAATTTCCTGATCAGGCGTTTGTCGGACAGGCTTCCGTCAGGTTTGACAGTAAATGCCCAGACGTTCTGCTGCACGCTTTCGTTAACGTACAGTGTCTTGCCGTCGGGGCTGAGATCGATGCCGTTGGTGGTGCCCATGTCACTGGCCACCCTGGTCACCTTGCCGCTGGTATCGATTCGCCACAGCTGACCGGTGCTTTTGTCCCAGGCCGGATCACTGGCATACAGCGTTCCGTTGGCAGCCATGGCAAGGTCATTGGGTTGATTCATTGCGGGTTCATGAGCGAACACGGTCGCAACCTGCTGACCGGGTTTGACCAGCAGCACGTTGTGGTTGACATAGTCAGCGATGAACATATGGCCGTCGCGAGTGAAGCGGATGCCATTCCCGATACTGCCGTTGTCCAGCCGCAGAAAGATCGTGCCCTGCCCGTCCGGTGTGACACGTCCGATGGTTCCCTGAGCAGCAAAGTTGACGGCGTAGATATTGCCGCGTGCATCGCAGGCGGGCCCCTCGATTCCCGGAGTAAACTCGGTGGGCTTCGTCACCGGTTCTGCTTTGAACAGATCTTCGGCCGGCAGGCGATCGATCGTGGCACTCAGAAACAGCAGGACAGCCAACAGACGGCGCAACATGCGGGGCTCCTTCTTTTTCAGGAAAATCCGGGCGCAATCTTCGCCCCGGACACGGAAACAGCCTAACAAACGTCCGACGGGAAAAACACCGTACAAAGCCGGCTGCCGCTGTGAGGGTTGCCAAAGTGATAACCGGCGGCGTTGAACAGGACTTGCGGGGCTGGGCAACCGCGGATGGCGGGTGGTGCTGCGACAGGGATTCACGGTGGTATTCTTGCTGGACTTTGATGAACCCGCTAATCTGTGACGCGTGCAGCAAGTGTACCCAGGCTGCCGTGCATCCCACGTTTTGTCCGGAATTCTAAGAGAATCGTTGGGTTTGCCGCAACGGGGTGTTCCCCGAGCGGTGATTTCCGCGTATTTTTCCGGGGTTCCTGATGCGTGCAAACAGATCGTTTTTGGTTTTTCAGTAAATTGCGGTGGCCCGCCGGCCGCCCGTCGGAGAAGTGAACAATGCCCCTTGTGCCTTTGCGTGTCGTTCTTGATCATGCCGCCGAAAACAGCTATGGCGTGGCGGCTTTCAACGTGAACAACATGGAACAGATCCAGTCCATCATGGAAGCGGCTCGCCAGACGGATTCACCCGTGATTGTGCAGGCTTCCCGCGGCGCTCGCTCGTATTCGCAGGACAATTACCTGCGTCACCTGATGCTGGCCGCCTCGGAACTGTACCCCGAGATTCCGATCGTCATGCACCAGGATCACGGCAACAGCCCTGCCACCTGCATGTCGGCCATCAAGTACGGCTTCACTTCGGTGATGATGGACGGATCGCTGAAGGAAGACGGTAAGACTCCGGCTGACTACGCCTACAACGTCCGCGTCACCGCAGAAGTCGTCAAGGTCGCGCACATGTTCGGCGTGTCCGTCGAAGGTGAGCTGGGCTGTCTGGGCCGACTGGACAGTGGTGAAGGCGAGCAGGAAGACGGTCACGGCGCCGAAGGCAAGCTGTCACATGATCAGCTGTTGACGGACCCTGACGAAGCGGCCCGTTTTGTCGAAGAAACCGGCTGCGACGCTCTGGCGGTGGCTATCGGCACCAGCCATGGTGCGTACAAGTTTGACACCAAGCCAGACGGCGAAGTGCTGGCCATGAAGCGGATTGAAGAAATTCACAAGCGGCTGCCCAACACACATCTTGTGATGCACGGCAGCTCGTCAGTTCCTCAGGAGCTGCAGGACATCATCAATCAGTTTGGTGGTCACATGAAGCAGACCTTCGGAGTACCTGTCGAAGAAATCCAGCGCGGCATCCGCTATGGCGTCCGCAAGATCAACGTGGACACAGACTGTCGCATGGCGATGACCGGCGCAATTCGCAAGGTGTTGATGACGACGCCAGAGAAGTTTGACCCGCGTGATTACCTGAAGCCCGCTCGCGAAGCCATGAAGCAGGTCTGTGCCTCCCGCATGGTGTCATTCGGTCAGGCCGGAAACGCCAGCAAGCTGATGCAGGCGGCCAAATTGTCCTGAGAAAGTTTGACGCCGAGGACAAAATGTTGCCCGAGCATTCCTGCTCGGCTCCGTCCTTAAAAACACTGGGGATTTCAAGGATGACTAGAAGTTTGTGTCTGGATTGAAACCCAGACTACGACTTTT
>CAXBSH010000519.1:0-3267 GCA_963977705.1 uncultured Planctomycetaceae bacterium | reverse complement strand
ACCCCCCGTACCGCAACTCCACCCCTGCGACTCGGCAGGAGCCTCGCCCTCCCAAGCACAACCCCACTGACCACTGACCACTGATTACTGATTACTGACCACTGATTACTGACCACTGATTACTGACCACTGATCACTGACCACTGACCACTGACCACTGACCACTGACCACTGATTACTGATTACTGATTACCGCCTGCCCGCTTCTTCATAATCGCTGTCGGATCCGCCGGCCAGTTCTCAGTCCGCACATACTTCCGTAAATCCCGCATCGCTATCACCTGATACTTTTCCAGCTTCAGGTACCGCAGATACGCCTCAAAATTCTGCTGACTACTGCTGACCCAGTCATGCGCTGTATCCGGCACACCATGAAACTGCAGAATCGCTATCCGCCCACCCTGCGCCTGCCGCGCCGCACGAATCAGATCGTCCACCGTCCACTTCGGTCGAGCATCCCCCGCTGATGGCAGCAACAGCGGATGATCACCACCCGGCTCGTACGCCACACCTCGCCCCTCGTCATACGGAAACTCAGGCGATCCACCCCGACGCGCCAACACAATCCCATGTCGCCGCAGCACATCGAAGGCCTTCGGAGTCCACGCGTTGCCGGGCCACGCCAGAGTCACCGGTTGCGGAATCCCATGCTCCCGACAACGACTCTCAATCCCCGCCAACTGCTCCTCCAACTGGCCCACCGTCTGATCCGTAATCCCCAGATGATCCCGAGTGTGATTGCCAATCTCAAAACCATCCTCATGCAGCTGCCGTATCTCGTCCCACGTCATGTAGTCCCGCTTGTTCTCACGAAAATCAAAACCCTCCGTGATGAAGAATGTGGCCCCAAATCCATATTCCTTCAGCAGCGGTCGAGCCACCGTGAAATGCGACTTCGCCGAATCATCAAAAGTCAGCACCACCAGCCGGTCCGGAATCGGCAAAGGCTCGTCGCCACACAGGCCATCAACCACCGTAACACCACACGTCAGACTGCAGACACTGACCAGACAAACCCACCAGCTGCGGAATACCCCGGCTGCAACCGCACTCCCTGATCTGCCTGTCATCGGTTCACCCCTTCCACTCGACCCGCACCCCAGCGTTCACGCAGGCGAAACGCAGCCCACGTCCACAGCAAACCCAGAGCCCACCCGGCCAGCACATCCGTCGGATAATGCACGCCCATAAACACACGACTGATCCCCACCAGAACACTCAGCAACAACGGGGAAACTGTAAACAGCCGCTGCAGATGCCGATCCCGAACTCGCGCGGACAACAACAACCCAATCGAACCATACACAATCACCGACATCATCGCATGCGCACTGGGAAAACTTGTCGATCCTCGCGCCAGGGACAGATACGGCACCACATCCGGACGCTCCCGCTGCACCAGCAGCTTCACAGCCACAGCCAGAAAATAACCACCCCACACCGTACCCGAAAAAAACCAGCACACACCCCGACTCAGCTCCACCCACGCAAAACCAGCAAACAACACACTCACCAGGATCAGCACCGCATAACCACCCAACGCTGTAAAATCACGCAGCGATTCCTGCAGCAGGGGTGGACCCACCAGACGTTCCGGATTGCCTGCCGCTCGAGTCCAACGGATCAGCCAAAGGTCCAGACTGTCACTGGTATCCAGCACCTCCAAATTCATCAGCACAAACAACAGCGACATCACCAGCACCGCCGCCAGACTCCACGGCAGCACAACCAGCAATGGCGGATGCAGTCGACCGCCGGCAGAATCCCGCGCTACACTCATCCAACCACTCCCTCGCCACCCCCACCGCTACCCCCGGCACTTGCCTCACCGCCTGCTACCGGCGACTCGCCCCGCCGCAACCGACGCAGGTCTTCCAGCTTGCGCCGAAAATGCGCCTCCCGGCCACGATCCACAGGCTCGTAATACACCTTCTCAACACCCAGATAGTCCTGCGGCAACCAACCCGTCGCCGTGTCGTGCGGGTACTGATAACCCACCCCGTGACCCAGTCTTTCCGCACCCGCGTAATGACCGTCACGCAGATGCATCGGCACAGGCAGCACCGACTGCTGACGCACGTCACTCAAAGCACGATCAATCCCCACATACGCCGCGTTGGACTTCGGAGCACAGGCGAGATAGGTGGTGGCCTGCGCGAGGTTGATGCGGCATTCCGGCATACCGATCGTCTCCGTCGCCTGAAATGCGGCCATCGCCAAAGGCAAACCCTGCGGGTCCGCATTGCCGATGTCTTCAGAGGCCGCAATCACCAGACGTCGCGCGATAAAACGAGGATCCTCGCCGGACTCCAGCATCCGCGCCAGCCAATACAAAGCCGCATCCGGATCACTGCCCCGAATACTTTTGATGAATGCACTGGCCACGTCATAGTGATCATCGCCACCCGGATCAAATCGCACCACCCGCTTCTGCATCGACTCTTTAGCCACCTCGAGATCGACAAGGCGAGTTGTTCGGGAAACAGACAGTACGGCAATTTCCAGAGCCGTCAGCGCGCGACGGCCGTCACCGTCACTCAGCGTCGCCAGAAACTGCATCGCCCCCTCATCCACCTCGACACCCAGAGCACCCAGCCCCCGCCCTGTGTCCGTCAGTGCCCGCTGCAACAGCTGACGCAGCTCCTCCTGAGACAACTCACGAAACTCAAACACCTGACTGCGACTGATCAGTGGCGCCACCAGAGAGAAAAATGGGTTGGCAGTGGTCGCACCAATCAGCGAAATCACCCCGCTCTCCACATCCGGCAACAGAATGTCCTGCTGACTGCGACTGAACCGATGCAGCTCGTCAATGAACAGAACCGTCTGAATCCCGGACACAGACAGACGATCCGTCGCCGCCTGCAACAGCTCACGCACGTCCTTCACACCCGCTGTCGTCGCATTCAGACGTTCAAAACGACGCTTCGTCTGACGGGCAATAAGTTCCGCCAGAGTCGTCTTGCCGCAACCCGGTGGGCCATAGAAAATCATCGAGCCCACACGATCCGCCGCCAGCATCCGCCGCAGCAACCGACCTTCGCCCAGGATGTGCTGCTGACCGCAGAATTCTTCCAGCGTGCGAGGCCTCATACGAGCCGCCAATGGCCGCGCACCGTCCCGATTCTGCTGCTCAGCCGCGTCAAATAAACTCATAAATCCCCATCACAAAAACGTACCCCGATCATTCCCACCCAGCCCCCCCCCAACCCGTAGCCCGGGCATTCCTGCCCGGCACCCTCTCAAAACCGTACCGTGGGCTTCAGC
>CAXBSH010000518.1:0-3279 GCA_963977705.1 uncultured Planctomycetaceae bacterium | reverse complement strand
ACTCCTTGGAGGGCTTGCGCCAAGGCTGGCATGAGCCTGCGTTTCGACAAGAGGCGTTGCTGTCCGTCGTGATGCTGCCTGCGGCCTTTTGGGTAGGCCAGACCTGGGTCGAGGTTGCCTTGCTGATTGGCACGGTCTTGATGGTGATGGTGGTCGGAGTCATCTCACCTCCGCTGATTTCGCAGGATATCCGTTCGCGCGCGTTCCTGCTGTACTTTTCAAGACCCATCACGCGTCTGCAGTACATCCTTGGCAAAGCCGCCTGCGTGATGTTTTTCGCCGCCACAGTGACCTTCGGCCCCGCCATCCTGCTGTTTATCACCGCCGTACTATTGTCTCCCAGCCTGACCGTGCTCGGTTCCACCTGGGATCTCAGCCTGCGCATCGTGGCCGCCTCACTCAGCATCATCGTCCCCTGCACCTGCCTCTCGCTGATGCTCTCGTCACTGGCCTCAGAATCCCGCTACGCATCCTTCTCCTGGTTCGCCATCTGGATCTTCGGCGAACTTGCATGGGCCACCGTATCACAGGCCGCCACCGTCGGAGATAATGTCGTGATCAGCTGCCTGTCTCTGATTCGAGTCTTCAATGATGTCACCGCGTGGATCCTTGATCCCGAACTGGTCGTCAACGACATCCAGACCAGACTTGTGCTGCTTGCATCGATCTCAGCCGTCTCGCTGGCCGTTCTTTACCGCCGAGTCTCGGCGCCCCTGCAGGTCTGAGGCCCATGGCAATGACACACATGATCTCACTGCAGAACGTCACACGCCTGTACGGCACGGTACTGGGAGTGAACGACATCACGCTCGAATTGCCCCGCGGAGCCTATGGACTGCTGGGACCCAATGGGGCCGGAAAAAGCACCCTCCTCAATCTGCTCATCGGTCAGCTCAAACCAACTCGCGGGTCTGTCGAAGTCCTGGGGATGCAGCCCCGCAATAATCCACGACTGATGCAGAAACTGGGCTTCTGTCCCAGCTTCGAAGGCATGTATGCCAGTGTCACCGGACTGGAATGGGTCAGCTTTCTGCTGCAGCTGCAGGGACGCACAAAACGTGTCGCCACTGCCCGCGCTATCCAGTGCCTTGAACAGGTCGGACTCAACGATGCCATGCGACGCCCCATCGCCAGCTACTCACGCGGAATGCGACAACGCACAAAACTGGCACAAGCCATCGCACACGAACCCGAACTGCTGATCCTTGACGAACCATTCAGCGGACTGGACCCGATCGGTCGAGCACAGATGACCGAACTGCTGCAGGCATGGATCCGTGATGGACGCAGCGTCCTCATCGCCAGCCACGTACTCCACGAAATTGAAGCCCTCACACAGTCGTTCCTCCTGATTTCAGGAGGTCGCCTGCTGGCCTCCGGCACCGCAGAGGAAGTCCACGAGCTGCTGTTTCAGGTTCCCATGGAACTGCACCTGCGCTGCAGTCACACAAAACGCATCGCCGCTCTGGCTCTGGAATCCGGACTGGCGGAATCCGTGACCCTCGAAACCAGCACGCAGCTCAGCCAGTTCCAAACCGATAGACACGAACTGCTGCTGATCAGAACACGATCTGCTGAACCACTCGCACGAGCTCTGATGCAGTGGATTCAGGCCGAAAACATCCTCGTTCACGAACTGCGAACTGCCGACGATTCGCTGCAGTCCCTCTTCAATTCCCTCATGAAAATCCACCGAGGTGAACTGTGAATGCACTGCAGGCCACCTTTCGATACGAACTCCGCAAATCGGTCACGGCCGGTCGCGTCCTGTGGTGGTTCGTCCTCGCTGCACTGCCGGTTGCGATCACCCTGCTGTCCCGCTGGGTTCAGAACCAGCAAGCGAAAGAGCTGCGGCCGGCACTGGATCCCGCCACACTCGACTCCTTCTGGTCACTGCTGCTGTACGTGACCGTCCCCTGCGTCAGTTGCGCCATGAGCGCACTACTGACAGCCGGACCGGCCGTCGCCACTGAACTGGAACAACGCAGCTGGATCTATCTGGCCACTCGGCCACATGGCATCACATGGCTGCTGCTGGGCAAATTTCTGGTCGCCAGCGTCTGGGCCTTCACGGCCGCAACCGCAGGAACCCTCATCGCCATCGCGCTCATCAATGCGCCTCATCGGACACAGATTCTCAGCGGTATCCTCACCCTCGCCGCACTCTCCGCACCCGCCTACTCCGCTGCCTACCTGCTGCTGGGAGCCATCTTTCCCAGACGCTCCATGGTCTTCTGCGTCATGTATACCGGCGGCGTCGAAGTCATCCTCGGCTCCTTCCCTGCTATCATCAATCGCATCACAGTCCAGTTCCGGCTGCGGTCACTGCTGGTCCAATGGCTGCCACTGGACGACACCATTCGGAACTCTCCAGCCATGGAATACGCCGTCGGTACCAGCAGCCCCACATCTCATATCGTGGGCATCGCCACGCTCACACTCGCCTTCGTCATCGCAGCCATCACACTCACACGCTTCCGCGAATTCACCTCCGCCACGGAAACCGACCTCTGATCCTGATCTCCCCGTTCCCAACTCCCTCCCCCTCAACACCTCAACGCACCCTCTACCACAACCACCAGTGCCCCGTCTGCACAATGTAAATCCCCAGCAGCAGATTCGTTGTGGCATGCGCCACCACACACGCCCACACGTTCCCCGTCCGCTGCCACAGAACATTCATCCCTGACATCCACACAATCGCAGCCAGGATCTCAGGATGCATACTCGTAAATACACCCAACACAATGCAGAAACTTGTGGCCGTCATCTGACCCGCTGGCACTCGCTGAAAATCTTCGTTGACCAGCCACGGAGCCAGAAATCCACGCCAGCACAACTCCTCCGCCAACGGTACAACCACCGCCAGACCCAGAAACCGTACCCCCAGAAACACAGCATCGCCAGCCGTCATCCGCTGCAGGTCAAACTGAAACCCGGCTCGCGCAGGCAACCAGTCAGACAGATTCAACGCCCCCAGAACCTGCCGCTGCACACTGTCCAATAACACCCACACCACTGTCCCCAACGCACCCAGCAGAACCGCCGGTACCAGTCCCCGCGAACTCCAGCGAGGCCACGCACCACGAAACCACACCAGCGCTGCAACCGTCGCCAGCAACTTCACACCATAGGCGCCCGGCTTCGTCAATAGACCACACAACTCTTTTTCAATCATCGTCAGCACCAGAAACACACCCAGGGGAGCCACGTAGGGCAGGCCCGGCCAAATACCCGCCGGACTGCCCCCAACTGCACCACCAGACCCATCACCGGCCC
>CAXBSH010000517.1:0-3280 GCA_963977705.1 uncultured Planctomycetaceae bacterium | reverse complement strand
ACGGTCCCGCGGCTCGGCGGGAGCCTCGCCCTCCCAAGCTTCCCACGTCACGCCCATTCGGGAGGGCGAAGCTCCTCCTGAGCCGAACGGCAAGCAAATCGCAACGGCCCTGCGGCTCGGCGGGAGCCTCGCCCTCCCAAGCTTCCCACGTCACGCCCATTCGGGAGGGCGAAGCTCCTGCTGAGCCGAACGGCAAGCAAAACGCAACGGTCCCGCGGCTCGGCGCAAGCCTCGCCCTCCCAGGGGGAACTTCCAGATCACTGACTGCTGGTAGACAAGTCGCATCGTGGCCAGCTGGTGCCGCAGTCCGGACAGCCTGTTATGGCCCCCAGCCAGAACCACGCCTGAGCGTCGGGAGCGGGAGCCTGCAACTGCACGGCCCGACGCACGTAGTACCCTTCCGAAACACCTTCAGCATCATCGAGTGCCGCAAGGCATTCCGCATCCACCCTGTACAACTCACCCTCAATCCCCAATCCCACTGGCCACTCCACCAGCGCCGGATACTGCCCCAGATCAAACAGCCGATACAGGGGCTTCGTCGTGGCCGTGCCCAGAAATTCGGCGGTTCTCAGCAGCTGGTGCAGGCCCCAGCCACGCTTCAGCGAGCCATAAACGAAGACCACCTGAGGCATTGACTCGACTTTCAGCAGACGCAGGACGGCGAACGGCACGGCAACCCGACCTCGGACACACTCGGGAATTCTGATGAATCTGGGCGGTATTTGACAACGATCCCCTGTTCGCACCGTCCGGAACATCAATAATCGGGGCGCATCCTCCACAACCGCGTTACTGCTGAGAAAGAGCTCGCAATGTCCAGCCCATCCCTGCCGTCAACTCTCGCTGAACTGAAAAGCAGCGGCTGGAAATCCCGCACGGTGAAACAGGAAATCCGCGAAAACTTTCTGCAGCAACTGGCCGCCGGGGGAGAGCTGTTTCCTGGGATGATCGGGTACGAACACACCGTGATTCCGGAGATCAGCCTCGCATTGCTGGCTGGTCACGACATTTTGTTTCTGGGGGAAAAAGGGCAGGGGAAAAGTCGCCTGATGCGACTGCTGCCTCGATTTCTTGATCCGTTCATCCCCTACCTCGACCTGCCGGGCTGCCCGGTTCACGAAGATCCGTACCACCCCATCACGAAACAGGGAAAGACGTGTCTGGCCGAACGCTCGGAAACAGAAATCCCGATTGCGTGGTGGCCTCGAGAGCAGCGGTATGCCGAACGCCTGGCACCCGGAACCCGCTTTGCCGACATCGTTGGTGAAATCGATCCGGCAGCTCTGGCGGCCGGTGCCAGTATGTCGGCGGAAGAGGCGCTGCATTTCGGCCTGATTCCTCGCATGCACCGCGGCCTGTTTGCGATGAACGAGTTGCCGGAACTGGATGAACTGGTCCAGGTGGGCCTGTTCAACATCCTCGAAGAACGTGACGTCCAGATTCGTGGCTACCCGATTCAGTTTGATCTCGACGTGATGATTCTGTTTTCAGCGAATCCGGCAACCTACAACCGCAGTGGAAAGGTCATTCCGCAGCTGAAGGATCGCATCGGCAGTCTGATTCAGACGCATTACCCGGCTGATCGCGATGGTGGTATTCGGATCATGGAGCAGGAATGTGACATACCGCTGGACGGGCAGTTTCCGGTGGCAGTGCCATGGTTCATGAAGCAGATTATCGAGGAGATCAGCCGCAGAGCGAGGCACAGTCGCTACATCGATCAGCAGTCCGGTGTCAGTGCTCGATTCAGCATTGCCAACTACCAGACCATGATTGCCAGTGCGCGGCGCCGAGGCGCGATCCTTGGTGAAACTCCGGCTGTGCCTCGCATCAGCGATCTGGGGCACCTTTATGCGTCCTCACTGGGCAAGCTGGAGATTGACCTGATGAGCAGTCACCAGATGAGCGAAAAGCAGGTGCTGGACGCTGTCGTCGGTGAGGCGGTGAAGGCGGTGTTTGAGGAATATGTTGAGCAGCATGGCCTTGATGAGATCTCGAAGATTTTCTCGAAAGGTGTGCGGATCGAGGTCGGCGACCTGCTGCCCAGCTCGCATTACGAAGCGCTGCTGAAACGGGTTCCTCCGGTCTGGGATCGAGCATTTGAAGTGAACGCGGCCGAGAATCCGGCGATGCGTGCTTCCTGTGTGGAGTTTGTCCTTGCCGGTCTGCATGCAACCGAACGCATCAGTCGCTCGCAGAAACACGGGATCGTCAGTTACGACGTCTGATTCTGAGCAGCCAGCCGATTGCGGCGGGCCTACAGAGGCTCGTCGCGTCCGGGTCGTTTCAGGTCGTGGGCAGCAACGACCGGTCCGTACAGGGCCGGTCGGCGGTCTGCCATGCGATCGATCACGTGCTTCCCTGGGACTCGCACCACGCGTTTCGCCCTGGCCACCGCGGGGTCGATTTCTGCGCGCAGCACCCCGGCCGTGGGCTGATCAAGCACAGCAAGAGTTGCCCCCGTGGGATGACAGATTCGACTTTTCCCAATGAAATTGAAGCCGTTCTCGGTCCCTACGCGATTCACAGCAGCAAAAAAGACGCCATTTTCCATGGCCCGTGAATTGATCGCATAGTCCGCCATGTACGTGCCACCAGGTGGCCAGTTCGTGGGCAGCAGAATCAGATCGGCCCCCCGCAGTGCCAGGACCCGTGACGCTTCTGGAAAACCACCGTCATAACAGATCAGCATGCCAATCCGAACACCAGCCGCTTCAAAAACTTCGAAAGGACGGTCCCCAGCCGTCGTAAACCGGTCGACACCAAGCCATGGCAAATGCACTTTGCGGTAGGACCCAATCAGTCCTGCTGGACCGATCAGGACCGCAGCGTTGTACAATCGATCACCATCACGTTCCAGCATTCCGAACACGACATGCGTGTTCAGCTGCCGACAAACTGCAGCGACGCGGTCAGTTGCCGGGCCCGGGATGGATTCACCGAACTCCAGAGCTTCTTCGAGCGAATCAAAGCAGTTTCAGCAGGAGAACAAGAGGACAGTTATCAAGTGGCACTCGCCCAACAACCTTCATTGGCCAATGTGGATGTTGCACTGGCCGAAGTGCCGAATAACCGCGCCATCAGCGGCGTGATGCAGGGATTGTACGAAGGCAGCTACGGCTGGGGACATACCGCAGAACGCGCAGAAAAATTGCTGTATTCAGCCAAACCGATTTTTGATTTGCGGGTGGTGTTTTTTCACCGCAACGGTGAGGAATTTCCGTGGGAGCAACTCAGTGATCTGAAAACGATCACCATCGGCGTGGTACAGGGCAAT
>CAXBSH010000516.1:0-3285 GCA_963977705.1 uncultured Planctomycetaceae bacterium | reverse complement strand
GCTCGGCCAACCTGTGCCCACACAAACGAGGTAGCTGCTGCCGTAGAGGCGAGCCGTTAGCGTAAACTAACGTTTGTTGTTGTGCTGCCGTTACCGAGCTGGTGCTCGGTGGTCCCGGGGAAGTCCCCCTTGGGAGGGCGAGGCTCCCGCCGAGCCGTATCCAGTGGTCAGTTGTCAGTGATCAGTATCCAGTAACCCAAAGAGTCCTTTGGGAGGGCGAGGCTCCTGCCGAGCCGAACGCTCCCACCCCCGAGGCGAGCCGTTAGCGTAAGCTGACGGGTGTTGTCGTTTGCGTCTGAGCGGTTGTGTTCCTCCTGGCACGGTAGCAGTATCCAGTGCGTTTTTCGCCAACCCCATCGAACTGCAACCTGCAGCTGCGCACAATGTTTTTTATTGATCCAGCCAAACTCTCAGCGTCTCTGCGTCTCAGCGGGAAACCTCGACTCTGTCCTCCTCCTCCGATCTTGTCCCCCCCACGCCGCGGTGAAACAGGAACTTCACGACGAGTTAACGAGCGCCATCTCCCGCAGAGGCGCAGAGGCGCAGAGAAAACGCAACACAAAGCAAACCCCTCAGCGTCTCAGCGTGTCTGCGGGGAAGCCTCGACCCAGTCATCCTGCTTCGATCGCATCCCCCCACGCCGCGGTGAAACAGGAAATCCACGACGCAGTAACGAAGGCCATCTCCCGCAGAGGCGCAGAGACGCAGAGAAATGATGCAAGGGACAAAAGTCGTAGTCTGGGCTTTAGTCCGGGCACAAACTTCTCGGCACCCTTGCAATCCCCGGTGTTTTTTAATGGACGGGGCCGAGCAGGAATGCTCGGGCTACATTTTGTCCTCAGCGTCAGAAATGACCAATCAGCAACCCCCTCAGCGTCTCCGCGTCTCTGCGGGAAACCTCGACCCAGTCATCCTCCTTCGATCGCGTCCCACCGCATTGCGGTGAAACAAGAACTCCACGACGCAGTAACGACAGCCAAGTTACGGGTAGCGTAAGCTAACGGGAGTTGTCGTTTGCGTCTGAGCGCACGTGATTTTTCGTTGATCCGTCTTCTTGCTGCTTGCGAAGGCGCGTCGTATCGAGGAGGGCTTCAACGCTCGCGCATCTGCAATCTGACACCTCGGACAAAAGGTAGCCCGAGCATTCCTGCTCGGCGTTGTCCTTAAGAATCCCCTGGGATTTCAAGCGTGCTGTCGGTTGCGTTCCCGGGCTGAAGCCGAGGCTACGACATTTGTTTCATGCAGTTTTCGCTGTCACCGCGGATGGCAAGGTTGCCACCGAGTCTGCGTGATTGCGTTTACGCCGATGCAGGTCACACGTATTCAAACAGGCTTTGGATACGCAGAATGGCGCCGTTGCTGGGGAAGGTGTGGAACGAGTGCACGACCAATCCGTTTCGCAGCAGGTCGCTGCAGAGGTAGGACAGGCAGTGCGGGCTGGCGGCCGAGTTTCCAGGCAGAGCAATTGCCAGCGAAGCTTTGCGAGCATCGGCTTCCATTTCACGATGCACCTGCAGGTAGACTTCAGGATCGGTGGTTTCCAGCTGATAACTGCACTCGTAGCGAATGCGGCCGGCGTGGACGGTATGAGTCCTGTAGCCGATGAGCCGTCGGCTGACGGCACAGCCTGACAGTGGTGTAGGCGTCAATCGACTGACGGCCAGCTCGGTGACAGCAGCGTCTTTCGTGCGAAATTCGATGGCGTGACCATCACGGCACAGGCGGAGGATTGCGGAATGTTTTCCGATGGAGAAGCGCAGTTCGCTGAGTGTTTCGAGGAGTTCCGGATGGACGGACCGCGAGAGGACTCGCAGAGTCATATCGGCAACATCCGGTCTGGCAAAACTGACGGTCATGACCGCAACACCCTGAGAACGGAACAGATCACAGACTACGCAACAGCAGTCTACGTCATAAAATGGGGGGTGAGCAACGAAGAATTGCCGGAGTGGAAAAACGGTAAGGAGACGATTCTGACGCGAGGAATTCCACAGTTGGTAGGGAAATCGGGGGATCGCGTTTTTCGAAAATGTGATATTTCCCGGCAAACGGTTTGCACCAGGCCCCGTGACCGGTATCATTCCCGCTCGCAAACGCTCCGATAGCTCAGTTGGTAGAGCAACTGACTCTTAATCAGTAGGTCTAGGGTTCGAATCCCTGTCGGAGCATTTCCCCGCGGCGAATACCCGCGAACCGAACCGTAGAACCCGGAAAAACACAGGCTTTTTCCGGGTTCACTGTTTTTCTGTGGTCAGGTGTTCTGTGGGTTTCGGGCGTATTCGGGTCCGCCTGTGGGTCCGTCTGTGGGTCCGTCATTCGCCCCACGGCTGCGGCGAAGTCCTCTGGCCGCACCTGAGTGTAGTGTTTCGCTGAAACCGATTCGCTGTGGCCCATCCACACAGCCACTACCTTTGGGTCAAACCTTTGCCTGAGTTCTGTCACCCGTGAACTCCGCAGATTACAAAACGGTCGCTCAAACCGTGCAACCCCAGCGCGATCAAGAATCTTCGCAAACGTGGTTCGAGCATTCGCCCCACGATCCCGATAACGATTGACGACGAATTCAGCACCTTCCGGAGCTATCTCAAACGCCACCGCCAGCACCTGCCGCAGTTCAGGAAACAAAGGAACACACCGCCGCCCTCGCCCCGCATGATGCTCCACTTTGGGTTCCGGGACACTCATTCGCCCTTCCTGCCAATCGATATCTCGCCAGGTGAGCCGCAGCACTTCGCTGGGAAACCGTAACCCGCCCCATCGGGCAAGCGCGAACAGTGTTCGCCAGTCCTGACAAGGACAGGCTTCCAGGATTCTCCGACACTCTTCAGCGTTGATGAATCGATGCTTTGCTTCTGCCGATCCCACTTGCACTGAAACAGCCGCGAATGGATTGCGCGTGATCAGTCCTTCCCGTATCGCCGCCGCGAAGAACTGCCGCGCGTGTCCGCACCGGCGCCTTGCTGTATTCTCTGCCAGTCCACCCCCTGCCGGAGTCCGCAGCCACGCCTTAAACGCCACCGCATCCGATTCACTCACCCCCTGAATCGGCCGATCCCCGAGCTTTGCCACCAGGCTTCCTTCTGCCTGCCCCATGATCACCCGCGTCCGGTCTTTCAGGTCCGTCCGGCTTTGAATATACCCCCGCACCCACTCCCGCACCGTGAACGTTCTTCGTTCTTCCACCAACCCCACGCTCGCCAGCTTGTCGTACAACGATTGCCCCAGCCCCTGCAGCCACAGGGCTGTTCCACGATCGATATCGGCTGTGTTCAGGATCTTTGCCGT
>CAXBSH010000515.1:0-3295 GCA_963977705.1 uncultured Planctomycetaceae bacterium | reverse complement strand
GGAAACGCTGATCAAAGCGGGAGTCCTGGATTGTCTGCCGGGCACACGTGCTCAGCAGATGGCTGTCGTGGAGCGTGCCGTACAGGCGGCCACAGCGCGGCAGAAAGACAAGGCTCGTGGGCAGAAAAACCTGTTCGGCGGCGATGACGACAACGGAACTGAAGACGCCCCAAATGCTGTGGCTGCACTCCCGGATGTCGCGGACTGGAACCACGCACAGAAGCTGCAATTCGAAAAGGAAACCATCGGCTTCTACCTGACCTCCCATCCCCTGACTCAGCACGCCCGTCGGGTTGAAAAGTACTCCACGAATCGCAATAACGAACTGGCGGACATGGAGGATGGTACGCAGGTCGTGATCGGCGGAATGATCTCGGCCATCAAACTGGCCACTGCAAAAAAGACCAGTCGCAACGGGCATTCAAAATATGCCAATTTCGATCTGGAAGATCCCACAGGCATCATTCGCTGCATCGCGTGGCCGGAAGACTACGCTCGGTATGAAGAGGTAATTCGAGCAGAGAATGTGGTGATCGTGGCGGGCAAGGTCGACCGGCGTGGTCGCGAACCCAATGTTGTGGTCAATCGTATCCTGACGCTGGATCAGGCCGATCGCGAATTTACCTCGCAGGTCGCAATTCGGTTTGAAACAGGTATTCATACCGTGGATGACATGCAGCGAGTTCGCGGACTGCTGCAGCGGTATCCCGGATCCACAGACGTCGTTCTGCTGGTGGATTCCGGTACGGATGCTCTGAAGGATCAGAGTGGTACCCCGATTCACACGAACCGACTGCGATTTGTACTGACCACGGGGAATGATTGTCGGGTCACAGTGGGCCCTGAGTTTCTGCAGGGACTGACGGATATCCTCGGTGATGCTCACTTTGAGCTGAAAGCTCAGAAATCCCGACGTTCGTCCGGGCAAAGCATTGGTCGCTGATTAAGTCAAGGGAATTCCGAGAAAGTATCTGCCTGATTCGGCGGATTCTGCCGGAACCAGCCCGTCTCACATTCCTTACAATTGATGCAGCCAACACAACCCGGATTCTTAACAATTTCAATCGGAAAAACCTTTGGCGTTGTGACGATTTTAACGCCTGTCGTTCACAATGAATTCATCAAAGGTTTACCAAATGCTCATCTTCAGCTCCAGACGCTGCAATTCCAGCCCATCAGGTACTCAAGTTCGCAATCGTCTGCTGGCGCTCCTCGCCTGCTGCTCCGCGCAGTGCGGCATCGCTGGATCGTTGCTGGCCGAGGACCCGGGTAGTCTGCAGTCGCGTCTGGAGGCGATTGAATCGCAGAACGCCCAGTTGCGGCAGGAGCTCAGTGAACTGCGTGATCGTGATGAGTTGCTGGCGACTGAGATTTCGTCATCGCGAGTTCTGACGGAAGAGCAGAAGGCGGCTGGTGCCGACGACCCGAAGGCCTTTTCTGCGAAGTGGAACAACGGATTCGAGGCCACCTCAAAAGACAAACGATTCAAGTATCACGTCGGTGGTCGCGTTCAGTTCGATACCATCTTCCTGTCGGACAGCCCACAAGCCTTTGCGGGAACCGGACCATTTACTGATCAGGACGCCGTCGGTTTCCGTCGGGCTCGTCTGCGGGCAGACGGAACGATGTATGAAACGATCGACTGGTGTGCTGAATTC
Organism: uncultured Planctomycetaceae bacterium; assembly: GCA_963977705.1. GTDB lineage: Bacteria > Planctomycetota > Planctomycetia > Planctomycetales > Planctomycetaceae > SXXK01. Next base: position 1,637 of record CAXBSH010000515.1, on the reverse strand, counting down.
GACTTCGTGAATTCGGTAAACGACAATCTTCCCAATCCGCCGACCGAATCAACGGTCATCGGAGTCCCGGCTCCAACGGACCTGTGGGTAACGTTCCGCGAAGTTCCGGTTGTCGGAAATATCCGTATCGGTGATGTGAAAGAACCCATCGGCTTCGAGCATCTGACCAGCAGCCGTTATCTTGACTTCATGGAACGATCGTATAATCAGGACATTTTTTACGGTGCCTACAACAACGGGTTTACTCCCGGTGTCGTGGTTTACGACACGTGGGCTGACGAACTGGGGACATGGTCCACAGGATTCTTCAAGAACAACACCAATGTGTTTGGCTATGGAATTGGTGAAGGCGAGTACGCGTGGACCAGTCGCGTAACGGCCCTGTTGTGGTACGAAGATGAGGGGCGCTACCTGACGCATGTCGGTGCATCCGGCAGTCTGCGTGACCCCAACAATGGCCAGACACAGTACAGGGCTCGAGGTTCCCTGCGAAACGGACTGGGCGGCGTCAATCCAACCATGGCCACCACGGGTCAGTTTCTGGCCAGCGATGTGGAGTACGCAGGGCTGGAATTCGTGCACCAGATGGATTCACTGCTGTTTCAGGCCGAATACACCGGAGCCTGGAATCACGATGCTGTTGGCAACGGAACCACCGCTCCAGCCGCTGCAAACCTTGGTACGGTCTACTTCTACGGCTGGTACGCCGAGGCCCTGTACTTCCTGACGGGCGAGCACCGCGAGTATGAGAAGAAGCAGGGAGTGTTTGGGCGTGTGTCTCCTGATGAAAACTTCGGCGAAGGTGGCGGCATGGGCGGCCTTCAGCTGGGTGCCCGCTACAACCAGTTGTGTCTTGTGGATTCCGGCCTCAATGGTGGCCGCTTACAGGACATCACTCTGGGACTGAACTGGTTCCTCAACCCCAACATGAAGATCCAGACCAACTATACTCATACAATCCGAGATTCAATCGCCACACCGGACGGCAGCACCTATGACGGAGTGGGTATGAGACTGGCATGGGACTTCTGATTCTGCAGGGCTCTGCATAAGACGCCACGGCGTCGAAATCTGATTTTCACAAAAACCGGCGACCAACGCCGGTTTTTGCACTGATACACCGCAACTGGCACTCACCTGCAGACGGTCATTCAACAAATCAACGCAAAATCAAGTGCTCTACGTAAAATGCTGTGCGCGGTGTTGCTGTCTCGTCTGAGTGTTGATGATTCTTCACCACCGAAGGACACGGGCGTCAGTTGTCGGTCGGCAGTGCAGGCAAAGTTCCCTTTGGGAGGGTGAGGCTCCCGCCGAGCCGAAAGAAGTGATCAGTTCTCAGTAGTCAGTGGTCAGCGAAAATGTAGCCCGAGCATTCCTGCTCGGCCCCATCCATTAAAAAACCCTGGGGATTTCAAGGGTGACCAGACGTTCGTGCCCGGGCTGAAGCCCAGACTACGACTTTTGTCCCTCGCGTCATTCCTGCCCGGCCGCCTGTTGCCACAAAGCCGCGACGCGGCGCACGTTTGCCCATCGCTCAGCCATTCCGTGAGCTGATAACCACTCAGCAAAGCGGAGCATCAGCATCGTCACCGAGCTGGTGCTCCGTGGTCGTAGCATGGGCTTCAGCCCGTGTCGTC
>CAXBSH010000514.1:0-3299 GCA_963977705.1 uncultured Planctomycetaceae bacterium | reverse complement strand
GGGTCAGCAGTTGGACGCGAAGGACGCGGCGGCCGAGCAGACGTTGCAGCGGGTTGTGCAGTTGTATCCGGAAGACGCCAGTGTGGACGGGGCACGGACTCAGCTGGCGAAGTTGTATCGAGAGCGCGGAGATACCGCGGGCGAGCGGCGGATGCTGACGGAACATCTGCAGCGTTCGGCGGACGATGTGGAATCGGCGTTGCGGTTGCAGGAGCTGTGCGTGGCGGCTCAGGAGTGGCCGGACGTCATTCGCTGTGGTCAGTGGATTTTTGCGGCCGATCCATTTCGTGCTGAGGTGCAGGAGCGATTGGTGCAGGCGGGTCAGGCGACTGGTGATGTGGCGGTGGTTGCAGCGGCTTTGCAGTGCCTGCTGCAGCTGCAGCCGGATGATGCCGCGCGGCTGAATTTTCGCCTGGCGCAGCTGTGGCGTGAAAGTCAGCCAGCAGAGGCTCGGCGACGTGTCCTGATGTCATTGGAGCAAAGTCCGCGGTATCGTGAGGCGCATCAGTTGCTGCTGAGTCTGCAACCGTCGGCAGAGGCGACACCGGCACCGCAGCCCTGACCGCCGGCACCCGGAAATTCCTCATTTTCCCTCGACTTCCGTTCCCGTTTTTCCCTGAACAGCCCGGGTGTTTTGCTTCGTGGCCGTGCCGGGGTACAATAGCACCGCGTCCTGCCCATTTCCGGGTGGGGTCTGTCTTCTCCGTCCAGGGCTCCGGAATCGGATTCGTTTTCCCCGATTTTCGTTGACTTTGACAGTCCTTCTGATCACGGGCTTCGGCCCACCACATTCCGCTATGCCTCGCTACGACTTTCGCCGAATTGAATCCCGCTGGCAGCAGTACTGGGAGCAGCATCAGACATTCCGTGTCGAGGACTGTGTAGCGGACAAGCCGAAGATGTACGTGCTGGACATGTTCCCGTATCCTTCGGGCGAGGGATTGCATGTGGGTCATCCGGAGGGTTATACGGCGACCGACATTGTGTGTCGCTATTCGCGAATGCGTGGCCGCAACGTGCTGCATCCGATGGGCTGGGATGCCTTTGGTCTGCCGGCCGAAGAGTTTGCTCGCAAGATGAACGTGCATCCGCGGATCAAGACGGAAGAGAACATCAACACCTTCCGTCGTCAGTTGAAGATGCTGGGATTCAGTTACGACTGGAGCCGTGAGTTATCGACAACGGATCCGGACTACTATCGCTGGACGCAGTGGATTTTTCTGCAGATCTATGACACGTGGTATGACACGGAGTGTGTGTGGACGGGACCGGACGGTGTGCAGCGGCGTGGCCGTGGTCGTCCGATTGCAGAGCTGCCGATTCCGGCGGATGTGGCTGCAGCGGGGCAGGCGGCGGTGCGGCGTTATCAGGACCAGCAGCGTCTGGCCATCCTGTCAGAAGCTCCGGTGAACTGGTGTCCTGCACTGGGCACAGTGCTGGCGAACGAGGAGGTTGTGGACGGCGTCAGTGAGCGTGGTGGTCATCCGGTGGTGCGGATGAATCTGAAGCAGTGGATGCTGCGGATCACGACTTATGGTGATCGGCTGGCGGATGAGCTGGCGGATCTGTCATGGCCGGATTCCATCAAGCTGATGCAGCGCAACTGGATTGGCCGCAGTGTGGGAGCCGAGGTGGATTTCCGGGTCGCGACCACAGCACAGGCGCAGCAGGCATGGCAGCAGGCTCGCGCAGGCAGTGGTTTCCCGGTACGTGCGGAAGCGAACGTGATCCGTATCTATACGACTCGTCCCGACACTCTCTACGGTGTGACCTACATGGTGTTGTCACCCGAGCATCCGCTGGTGGATCAGCTGACGACGGCTGAGCAGCAGGCGGCAGTGCAGCAGTATCGGCAGCAGGCGGCGATGAAGTCCGAACTGGAGCGCACGGATCTGGCAAAGACCAAGACGGGTGTGTTCACAGGCAGCTTCGCGATCAACCCGGTGAATGGCCAGCCGGTCCCGGTCTGGATCGCGGATTACGTGCTGATCAGTTACGGCACGGGTGCCATCATGGCTGTTCCGGGTCATGACGAACGTGACTACGAGTTTGCCACTCAGTATCAGATTCCGATCGTGCAGGTGGTGGCGGCCGCCAGTGCTGACGGGCCGCAGGCGGATCTGTCGGTGGCGGCCTTCTGTGAGCTGGGTGTAGCGGTCAATTCCGGCCCGTGGGATGGGATGCGGACAGAGGATGTGAAGCAGCGGATCACGGCTGATCTGGCAGCCCAGGGTCTGGGCCGCGAAGCCGTCAATTTCCGTTTGCGCGACTGGCTGTTCAGTCGTCAGCGGTACTGGGGCGAACCGTTCCCGATCTGGCATGAGCTGGATGCGGACGGCCAGCCGACAGGTCTGCTGCGAGCTGATCCTGTGCAGTCACTGCCGGTGCTGCATCCGCACGTTGAAGACTTCCAGCCCACGGGTACTCCGGAACCGATGCTTTCCAAGGCGACCGGCGACTGGCTGTATCGTACGGCAGAGGACGGCGTGCGGTTAAAGCGTGAGACGAACAGTATGCCGCAGTGGGCAGGCAGCTGCTGGTATTACCTGCGATTCTGTGACAATCGCAATTCGGACTGTTTCATCGACCCCCAGAAGGAGCGTTACTGGTTGCCGGTGGATCTGTACGTGGGTGGTGCGGAGCATGCGGTGCTGCACCTGCTGTATTCCAGATTCTGGCATAAGGTGTTGTTCGACCGAGGCTATGTCAGTCATCCAGAGCCATTTCGCCGGCTGGTGAATCAGGGCATGATTCTGGGCGAGAACGGCGAGAAGATGTCGAAGTCGCGGGGGAACGTGGTGAACCCGGAACAGGTGGTGAATGATCGGGGTGCCGATTCACTGCGACTGTACGAGATGTTCATGGGACCTCTGGAGCAGGTGAAGCCGTGGCAGACCAGTGGTGTAGAGGGCGTCTATCGATTTCTCAGTCGCGTCTGGCGCATGATTGTGGATGATCGTGCAGAGCAGGTGGTGCTGGACGCGGCAGTGCAGGACGTTTCGGCAACTCCTGAGCAGCAGCGAATTCTGCATCAGACGATTCGTGCTGTGACGGATGACATTGAGCGAATGGCGTTCAATACGGCGATCAGTCGGATGATGGAATTCACCAACGCGATGTCCGGGCAGGCGGTCCGTCCGAAGTCTGTGCTGGAATCCTTCGTGCTGCTGCTCAGTCCGTTCGCACCGCACATTGCGGAAGAGCTGTGGTCGGCCCTGGGTCATGCGAAGACGCTGGCGTATGAGCCATGGCCGCAGGCTGATCCGCAGTGGCTGGTTGAGGAATCGGTGGAAGTGCCG
>CAXBSH010000513.1:0-3299 GCA_963977705.1 uncultured Planctomycetaceae bacterium | reverse complement strand
GATTTCGAGGCTGACGAGAACTACGTGCCCGGGCTAAAGCCCAGACTACGACTTTTGTCCCTTGCGTCATTCCTGCCTGGCCCAGTTCTTAAAAAGCACCGAGTGTTTCAGGTGTGAAGAGTTCCTGCCGGGGTTTCTCCTGCGGTGTTGCCAACGGCCACGAATCGCGCGATGCGATCACTGGCTTGCCACCAACTGCCGCCCAACACATGCTTTGCCCGCAGAATCGATCTCACTACGCCCCTAACTGACCGCGCCAATCGCTTCCGGGCCACGTCGCGCACAAAAGTCGCCAAACGATTCAGAACCAGTTCGCTCAACACGATACCGCTGCAGCAACGGCACCAGTGCTGGAACAATCTCTTCCAGCGGTACCATGTCCCGATAAATGAAGCCCAGCCGAGTCCCTTCGGGGTTGCCACCCACAAACACCGTGTACTTGCCCGCCGCTTTGCCCACAAGTCCGATGTCCGGAGTATACGGGCGAGCACAGCCGTTGGGGCAACCGGTCATGTGCACGGCCAACTTGTCCGACTGCAGACCCAGCTTCGCAACCTCCTGCTCTAACTGGTCAATCACACCAGGCAGGGCACGCTCCGCTTCCGTAATTGACAAACCACAGGTCGGAAAAGCCGGACACGCAATCGAATAACGCCGCAACAGCGACAGCTGATCCGCTCGCAGAATCCCATATTCCGCCATCATCCGTTCAATCTCGGCACGATCCCCCGGTTCAATGTCACACAGAATCAGGCTCTGCAGAGCCGTCAGCCGCACCTCCATCCCAAACCGCCCCAGAATCGCACGCAACCCAGCCTTCAAACGCAGCGATCCCTCGTCCTTAATGCGTCCGTTTTCCACATTGATCCCAAGGAACAAGCGGCCATCGCCCTGCTCGTGCCAGCCCAGATGATCCTCAACGCCAGTGACATCGACCGGATGAGGATCAGCCAGCGGACCCCCAAAATACTGCTCCACAGTCGCTCGAAACCGGTCCACGCCCCAGTCGGCGATCAGGTACTTCAGGCGAGCACGCTTGCGATCCTCGCGGTTGCCAAAATCACGCTGCACCTTCACGATCGCTTCACAGACAGCCAACACCTGCTGCGGAGTCGCAAAGCAGAGTCGCTTCGCCAGCGCAGGGAACGTCTTCTCGGCAGAAGGAGTCCGCCCCATGCCACCACCAGCAAGGACGTTCCAGCCAATGATCACGCCACCCTCTACCACAGCCAGCAAACCCAGATCCTGAGTATACAGGTCGACACAATTGTCTTCCGGTAACCCCACACCCATTTTGAATTTGCGAGGCAGGTAGCGGGGACCATAGATCGGCTCGTCCACCGGCTGAAATTCTCCCACCGATTGCTCGTTCCCCTCGTCGTCCCGCAGCCAGATGTCAAAATATGATGTTGTCTTCGGACGGAAATGCAGCGCTAGTTGATCGGCCATCTGCTGCAGCCCCGCACGCACACCGTCATTGCGAATCGGAGCCGGACAGGCCATCACGTTACGATTCACGTCACCACAGGCCGCAAACGTTGTCAACTTGATCCGATTGATCTCGCGAATACTGGCCCGCAGATTTGACTTCAAGACCCCATGCAGCTGCAGACCCTGACGACTGGTGATCCGCAACGTCCCATTTGCCAGCAACTCACACAAGTCCAGCTCAGCCAGCAACTGCTGCGCTGTTAATCGGCCACCCGGGATTGCCGTACGCACCATACAGCTGTACTGCTTGCCCTTCGCCTTACCATCTTCACCCTTCGCCCGACGACTGTCACGATCGTCCTGCAGATAACTGCCATGATGCTTCAACAGCGTTGCCGCATCGTCCGAAAATTCCGGACGATCATTCAGCAGCTCTTCTGCAAGAGTCCCCCGCAGCTGCTGAGACGATTCCTTGAGCAGTTCGACTTTGCTGAGCTTCTGAGTTTCCGACATGATCAATCGTCCGCCTGCTGGCCACACGAGGAAAAATCTGCGTGAAAGTGTACCGCGAGTCTACCGGGGGGAACCCGGATTGACCAGCACAAAACACGGGCTCCCCAGCCCCCGGAAAGCCCCCGTTATTCCAGTTTTAACGGGCCTCCCAGCGACCAGACCTCGTTGCTTAACGGTTGAGCATGCCCGGCGGTCACCCACAATCGGTCCCCCAGCACAAACACCGAATGCTCGTGCCGCTCTTTCCAGATTCGGCCGCTCTGCAGCTGCTTCCAGTCCCGACCGTCTCGCGAATACCACACGTCACCCCAATTGCGATGGGGATTTCCCGACCAGCCCCCCAGTACCCACAGATATCCACGCCATGACACCGCCGAAAACCACAACCGCGGGGACCACGGAGCATGCTCAGTGACACACTCCCAGTTCACCCCGTCCACAGAACTCCAGACATCGTTCCGCGCATGATGCTCAGGCACATAATTGCCACCACCCAGCACATACATCTTGCCACCATGCGAAACCGCCTGATGATAGGCCCGCGGAGCCCACCCGGCGGCGGCCGTCTCACGACGCCACTCACGACCATCAGCCGTTGACCACACGTCATTCTTCAGACTGCTCGCATCACCAAAATAATAGTTCTCCGTCCCACCCAACAACCACATTCGACCACCAAACTCCACCAGACCGCCAGCCAGCCGAGCACTCCATGGAGCTGCCACCACGTCCTGCCGCCACTCACGCCCATCACCCGTTGACCATACCTCGTTCGATGCCCCGTGACCCTCCAGACGACCGTTAAACCAGCCGCCCATCAGCCACATCCGGTCCTGAAACACAGTCACCATCGGCAGATCACTGTGCTTCCACGGAGCCTGCTCGGTCTCCAGCACCCAGTCCCGACCGTTTTCACTGCTCCATACGTCTCGAGGCGGTGCGGAATAGGAATCAAACCAACCCCCCAGCAGCCACATCCGCCCCCGAAACACCGCCTCGCCCGAAGAATCCCGCGGCTGCCACGCCGCTGTGGCTGTCTCCAGAGTCCACTCAGCAGAACCGGCCGCGTCCTGACCACAACACTGGCTGAGACCACCGCAGTCGCTGACAAAGACTACCACTGTCAGCACCAGCAGCAGCAACCTTCCCGGCTGGAATACTGCTCAACTTCCATCTCGATCTGCGCCCACCGGGGCAGGCCCAGCGGCATCAACTTCTGCGGGTATCCGGGCCACACGCCGGAGGCAAGGCACTCGGCATAGGTCGTCAGCAGACGGCGGTTCTCGCGCCTGCCAGCCTCGATCATCCCGTCGTCCGCGTAATAGAAGGCCGAGGCGAACGGAGCCTCCTTCTCC
>CAXBSH010000512.1:0-3307 GCA_963977705.1 uncultured Planctomycetaceae bacterium | reverse complement strand
TCCTCCAAAGTAGCGTGGGCTTCAGCCCGCGCAACACCCACCCACCCCCAAACGTACCTTGCACTTCAGCCCTCGTCATTACCCACGAAACCCGTCGGACAAGGAGTCCGTTGCGGCGTGTGTTTGGTTTGTGCCGAGCGTATGTTTGCGATTCAGGCCCGCAGGGTCGTTTTCCGATAGCCCAGAGCGCAGCCCTGGGTGAGGGGCTTGCCGCGGGAACGCCCCACCACGCTTTCATCAAAAAAATGGCCCACCGAACGTTAGCACCCGAACCCGCCGCCACTCACTAACCCTCAATTTGGCCAAAGGCCATAGTCAACATCACCCAGGACATCGCCCGAGGGACTCGAATGAGTGCCCCCAAATCTTTTTCTGAATTCACAGCGGGCCACAGACCGCTCGGCCACTTTCAAAGCGACAGTGGCTTTTGCAAACGTAAAGAACGGGCCCTGATCCGGGCTGAAGCCCAGGCTACGGTTCTTGCACACGACGCGAAAAACCGCGTTTTTTTCGATGATTTGAGCGGCCGGGCAGGAATGCCCGGGCTACGTTTTTGGCGACAACACCCAATCTCTGATCATCAAACAGCAGCGCAGGCGGGCTGAAGCCCACCCTACCTGATCGGGGCCCCGCACAACAATTCTGCTGCTGCTACAGTGCTTCGTCCCTTAGACCTGCACGCTACCAGGCCTCACAGCCGAGCTCGGCCGGAAACGCCCTGACGCTCGGCCGATGCTGGAGCAACCTCGCGTGACTGCGGCTTCGTCGCTCGCCAGAATGACGCGCGACGAACTGCTGGCTCAACAACCGACGCAGGCGCAGCCACTCGCTCAGACTGCACCGCTGCAGAACGCTCTGGAACGCTCTCCGTCGCTACCTCGGACTGACCAGCCATTTCAACCTTTGCACCACCCTCCGTCGCTGCAGCCTCGGGCAGCTGCGGGCCCGCACCACCGCTGCGGCCCGACTCGGTCGCAGGAGCCTGACCGGCGTCCGCCTGCTTCTCGGTCGGCTGCTCATGCACCCGCATGTCCTTGTATTCCAGCAATGATCCCTTTTCAAAATGCACGTTCTTCAGAGCAATCGCGTACTCAGCCCGGGCTCGGAAAAACTGCGCCTCAGCAGCATACATCCGTCGCACCGCGTCAATCCGCCGGTCATCCGTCGAATCATCCCGCGCCTCGATCGCTTCACTGTATCGCCGCGCTGCCAGATACTGCTCCAGACTGTCCTGCAACGCCTGCCACGTCCGCTCTCGATCCGTCCACGCACCGGACAGACTGCTCAGGACCTCGCGCTGCTGCTCACGCTGCACTGTACGCTCACGCATCAGATTCAGTTCCGCATGCGAGACCGCAGCATGCGCTCGACGGAACCCCAGCGGTACGCTGAACTCCACACCGACCGCCCACTCCTGATGATCACCCGTTCCAAGGTTTCCCAGCGACGTATCCGGAGCACCTCCCGAAGCCACCCCGCCACCAGCAAACGTGTCGCCAAACCCGCGCACACGATAGCGCCCCACCGCATCCAGCTGCGGCTTCAGATAGTTCTTCGCAGCCACCAGCTCCAGCTCACGCTTCTTCACTGCCAGATTCTGCCGCTGCAGTTCCGGGCGCCGCTGCAATGCTTCCTCTGTCACCAGCTCCCAGCTGAACAGAAACTCGGCCATCGTCGGCTCGTCCAGAGGACGAATCACGTTGCCGTCCGCCGCCGGTAACCCGGTCAGCAGCCGCAGACGACGCTCGGCCGCCAGCACTCCACCTCCACTCTGCAGCGTCCCACCCGGCGAACCGTTACGCACCTCCGTGCCATTCAGCAGCCGGCCATACAAAGCCTCTTTCACCTCGTTCCGCAGCTGCAACACCTGCTGACGAACCCACGCTTCGTCCACCGCATTCACACTGCTGGGACCACCACGCTGCTGCTCAGCCTGACGCACCAGCTCGTACTTCTCGTGATACAGTCGAGCCACGGAATCATGAGACTTTCTCAGGGCGTCGTAGTTCCGCCACGCAGAGTACAGATCCCAGTAACCATTCTCCACATTGCTGACGTAATCCCGCAGCGACGCCTGAAAATCGGCGTTCGTCATGTCCCCATTCACTCGCGCTATCAGAATCCCGTTGTAACTGCCCGGCAGACCACCCGGCCCCGCAATCCGATTGAATTCACTGCCACTGCCCTGCAGCAACGGCTGACGGACCTCACCCTCAACCGCCGTGTTCCAGCCACTGCGAAAGGTGTTTGCCGGAGCATTGTTGCTGTCAAAATCGGCCAGACTGCGCACCGCCACCTGCGAACCAACAACCGTCCGCTTCGATAACTCCATCTTGTAGTCGTGGAAGTCCTGCAGAAAACTGTTCGTACCACCCGCATAAAAACTGTTGTTGTACAACCGGTCGTTGCGATTGAAATTGGCCGTTGCCGATAACTGCGCATCAAACGCACTCAAGGCCGCCTCGCGACCCGTACGCGGATCCACCTGCTGTAACTGACGATTCACTGTCGACATCGCCGCATCCGGAGACCGCAGCACCACGCCGCCAATGTCCCGCAGGATTCCCGAAGAGCGCAGGCCACGCGACATCACGTCCGCTAAAGACTCGTCCCGCCAGCACTCTCCACGCTCCAGATCCTGCACAGAAACCGGTTGACGCGGAGCACGCAGATCGCCAGAGACCAGCACTCCACCACGGTCAATCGCCGTACTCAGCGCTGCCACTCGCCGAGCTGTTGCGACAGGACCATCGTCATTCGCTCCACCGCCTGCACACTGCACTCCGGCCCCGGACACCCAGGCAACGCCCGCCAGCACCAACCCGAAACGCACACGCACACGCGGCCGAACGGGTCGCTGCAGCAACCCTCTCAGACCACCCAGCAATCCCGTGCGCTCCGACATGGATCAAATCCCCGGCTGAATTCAAGAAAAATCCGACCCCACCCCGTGACCGTTTCCTGCAAGACGGCACACCCATCCGGAAAATCCCCTATTCTCAGTTTCATCGGCACGATCGAAACCCAATTCAATCAAAACACCGTGAATCCCTGCGCTACAATCGGTGCCAGCCACACAAACCGCCCCACTTCCCCAAATTCCGAGCCCCCGCCGCAAATCTCGCCTCCGATACCCCGTTCCCAGCACATCCGCCCAAATCCCACACCCCCCGACTGCCGTTATTAATGCTATCACCCTCTCAATCGGTCGCCCTAATCCATCACGTTTTGAACACCGGCACACCCTTCACCCCCGTAGCCCGGGCATTCCTGCCCGGCACAACCCTAACCCCGTAGCCCGAGCTTC
>CAXBSH010000511.1:0-3323 GCA_963977705.1 uncultured Planctomycetaceae bacterium | reverse complement strand
CAGCTGTGGCGCGCTCCTGCTGCAAGTCAGCCCACAACTTTTCTACGGGCGTGTGGCCGTGGGCCTGAAAGATCTCCGCCAGCTTTTCGTGGCCAAATCCCGCCGGGCTGTGTCCCCAGCTATACAGTCCATCTGTCGGCATATACAACCGTTCCACTTTCGTTGTGGCGATTGCGATCAGTCCACACATTTATCCAACAATCCCCCAGTGCATTGGGATGTTCGACGAGCACGGAAGTAAAACGCTTCGTGTGCTCATACTCCTTCACCACACCAATCAAAGCCCCTGGCTTGAGGTGCAACGGTACGAGCTTCTTAACCTTGCGTTCAGAAGGAGGAAAACCGTACGTGCAGACAAGTTTCGGGTGGATGCAGTAAATGCGCCACCCAATTTTCATCTGCGAAGGACGGGGCGCACCTGCAACCGGATCAGCGGCCACCAGCGCCTGAACAAGGACCGGGACATTGTCTTTGGCATAGTCAGCCAGCAGCCCGGTCGCAATCGTGCGTGCGACTTCCGTTTGACTGGGATCGGCAAACAGCGTTGCCAGCGGTGCTGCCAGCCGGCTGGCCTGAGGCCGCAGCACTTCCTGGTACTGCCCGACGAATACCGGATTCTGCTGCACCAGTTGCGTTGCGACGAATTCTGCTGTGTTGGGATCTGCCCATGCGGTGTCTTTAGCACTCTCTGCCGTCGTTTCCCAGCCGGCCAGCAGGCAGGCAGCGTGCAGGCGTCTGCCCGGTGTCTCAGTGGTATTCCGCAGGGTGATTTTCAGATCCGGAATGATTTCTGCTCCCCACTTCTGCAGCAGACTCACCAGCGGCACCAACTGGTCCGGCCGGCACTCAAGGGCAAGCTCCCGAATTTCCGGCAGCAATTCGGATGATGGATCGCCCAGTCTCAGGCATGCGATGGCCAGATGCAGACGGGCTTCGGAACCTGTTTTGCTGCGTTCGTATAATTGCCGCAGTTCAGGCAGCGCGTGCCGCTTCATTGATAGCAGCACTTCCAATCCGGACTGAAGTTCGCTGGTCTTACGGTCGGCAATGGTACTGGCATAATCTTTGGCTCGACTGGCGGTGACCCGTTCCTGTCCGATCAACCCAACGCAGATTGCAATACAAAGGATCCCAGCGGCTACGGTGCTGCGCAGGAAATGTTTTCGGCTTGCTCGGTCCATCAGCTGCCGCTGATGTTCCGTCCAGTCGGCTGATTTCACGTACCGCCGGATGCGCAGGTATTCCAGCAGTGACGGCAATTGCCGGTCTTCCTTTCGCGACTGCCAGACCCTGGTGCGTTCTTCCAGCAGCAGCTCTGCGCGGCCCTGCGGGGTTTCGGCCTGTTTACGAGTCAGCCAGATCCGCAGAGAAGGCACCAGAAAGTCGTGCGTCAGCTGATAACAACGGTCGTCCGATGTGGTGTCCCGTGACTGTGAACCGTGGCCTTCGGCGTCTGTGGGAGTGATCAGTCGCAATTCGCCATCCAGAATCCGCAGCAGTTCGTTGAATTCGCTCGGTTTATTCGCATATCCCGCCGCCTGACGAAGTTCCTGAACGGACTTCATCGCCCCTTTGATTTCCGTATCAATGCTCGGCAGCAGCGATTTTAACACCCCCCGAACCGCCACTGCATGAACTCGATAACGTGCGTCGCTGCGAGGATTGCTGAAGGTTTCGTCCAGAAACGAAACACCCACGCCACTGGTGCCACCAATTTCCTGCAGGGTGGCAGGAACCCACTCACGCGAACGGATCATTTCCGCAAACAGGGCTAATCGCACTGAGATCACACGATCGCCCTCTGCCAATCCGCCAACGATGGCATCCAGAAACTGTTGCTGGTCGGGCGTCAGTTCAGCCGGCAGTTCCGGAAGCCTGGCATAGGCACCGCCGAACTTTCGTAACACGGCCCGGGCATGCTCCTTGTCAAAGAGGTCAATCATTGCGCAGTTGTGCCGCTGCACGATTGGCGTCTCAAGTTGCTCCATCAGCCGAGAGATGCTGACATAGAAGTCATCCCGGATCATCAGCACAGCCTGCAGTCGCCCGCCGTCACATTGCCGCAGTGCCCGCACCAGCGGGCTGTCGGCAATGCCGGGATTTCCATGCAGCCACTGCTCGAACTGATCCAGAAAAATCACCACTTTCGGCCCCGCACTGCGCCGAACGGCGGTCAACAGCTCCACCACCCCGCCGTCGGCTGGCAGAGCAGGCAGCCGTCGTCGCAGTGCCGTGCAGATCCGCAGCTCCGTTTCCTGTGCTGTCGCTTCCACGTAGATTGCCACAACTTCCGGGGCCAGCCGCGGCAGCAGCCCGGCCTTCACCAAAGAGGATTTCCCGCAGCCACTGGGGCCGTAGATTAAACCTACGGTGAAGGTGTCATGTGCATCGCGGGCTTCGATCCTCTGCTTCCAGAATGCGATGCTTTCGGGCAGGCCATGGCGATCGCGCGCTCCCGGCAACAGTTCAAGGAAGAAATCGGCGTCGCTCGCGTCAAACGAACGCAGGCCCTTGGGTTTGATCACTGTCTGCTGCTGCGCTGCGGCTGGTACGCTCTGCGGCTGCAGCCAGGCCTGGAGCTCGTCGGCAAAGGCCGCTGCTGTGGCAAAACGGTCGGACGCTCGCTTGGCCAGCGCCTTCAGGCAGATACGCTCCAGTTCCGCAGGGATCAGGGGCTGCAGCGATCTGGGAGGTTTCGGATCCACTTTGATCACTTCGTGGACAACCTCTTGAGTGGTGCTGCCGCGAAAGGGCCGTGAACCAGTCAACAGCTGATAAAAGATCACGCTCAGTGAAAACAGATCACTGCGACCATCAAGCCGATGCCCCTCCCCAAGAGCCTGCTCGGGGCTCATGTAAGCCGGGGTGCCTGCAATTCCGGCATGACTGAGATACTCATCTTCACGAATCGCCAGACCAAAGTCGGCAACGGTCGCCTTCCGTGTTTCAGCATGAATCAGGATATTTGCTGGCTTGATGTCGCGATGGATCAATCGACGCTGATGAGCGTGGTGCAGAGCAAAAGCAATATCACGGACGATTTCAACGGCATCTCGGACACACAGAGACTGCTGCTTGAGCAAATCCTCCAGCGTCCCCCCGTCGATGTACTGCGAAACCACATAGATCGACTGGTCCTCGGTTCGACCCACATCATACACAGCCACAATCTGCGGATGCGTGAGGGTTGCCACCAGACGAGCTTCCTGCAGATACTGAGCAGCATCCGCAGCAGATTTGAATCGCTCGGGTTTCGGAACCTTGATTGCCACCTGGCGACGTAATTCCGTATCGTATCCCAGATAGACACGACCGAAATTCCC
>CAXBSH010000510.1:0-3336 GCA_963977705.1 uncultured Planctomycetaceae bacterium | reverse complement strand
GGCAACTGTGACGGCGGGGTTGCGGGGGGCAGTGGGGTTGTGGGAGTTGAGCGAGAGGCCGTCGCATAGGGGGGTATCAGGAGGAATTGGAAGCGGGACGTTGGCGGAGGGGGGGGGCGGGGGGCAGTCGGGAACGCATCAGGTGTTCCGGGACGTTTCAGGATTCTGACATCCGGCAGCAAAAGATGCACGTCAAAAACGGTGTGGTCAGCGGGAAATGGGGCATCCTGGGTGCGGAATGTTGCCGGAAAGCAACATGTCCTTTTTTTGACTACAGGGCGGAATTCATGCCTGACCGTGTGTCAGGTGAGTGAATTGTGGCCGGAAATTGTTTTCCAGCTTTGATTTTCAACCTAGTGTTTGGGGAGTGGGATGGTGGCATCCGGCGATGAAACTGCGCGAAGTGCGTGGTTTCCGGGATTGATCGGCAGAATTCCAGCGTGAAAGGTGACGTGATCATGCGACTGATCTGTTCGTCCTGCAGCGCTGTTATGGAACCGTCTGGTCTGGAGCCGGGCAGCGAGATGCTGTGTCCCTGCTGTGATACCATTGCGGTGTTTGAGAGTGAGGAATCACCTCAGGAGTCGTTGTTGCGATCGGCCGCGGCGGTTGATGGACGTGTGCTGGAGGACCCGGCATTTCCGATCTCGTCGGTCTTTGATGTCGTTGGTCGGGAGTATACGTCAGCGATTCGGCCTGGGGAGTGGTCGACAGGCGAGCAGATCCTTGAGCAGGTTGCTGGTGGCAGTGAGTCTTTTGAGCGGGAGCCTGTGGCGGACTCTGCAGAAACTTCCGGCGCTGCGACAACTCTGGAGGCATTGCTGAGTACGCCGGGCTCTTATGCGTCTGTGCGTCCGCTTGAGCCGGCGGGGACGCCTGCTGAGTCGGGTGGCGGATTATTTCATGAGGCGGGTCCTCAGCGGCGGAAGGAAGCAGATCCTGCGTTTGTGAATGGCCTGCTGCTGAAGGCTCGCAACCTGCACGCGCGTTGTCAGTTCCAGGATGCTGCGGAGCTGCTGAGGTCCATGTCTGAAGGGCGTAAGTCTTCAGAAGTGACCAGTATTTCGGTGCAGTCGCTGTATCTGGCGAATCTGCAGGCGGCGGCGCGTGAGGCATTTGCTCGAGTGCAGCGTGGAGAAGATGAGTTATCGCAATGTCCTGAGCTGTCGCGGTATTCCGATGCTCTGAAGTCTTATGGTCTGGCTGATACAGACATGGAGGATCGGATCTGGCGTCTGCAGCGCAGTCGGACTCGCGTGAAGACTCAGGATGGCAGTTCATCGAAGATTGTGGCAGTGATTCTGCTGTTGGGGCTACTGGTCGGGATCCTGTCTTTGTTGCGAGTGGGGGCCCAGGGTTCGGCGCTGCTGCAGCAGAAGTCGAAGGATAAGTCGCAGTCTGCGGAAGCAGAATCGAAGGGTGCTGAGACGGCGCAGCAGCGACAGAGTCAGGAACGACGTGAAGCTTTGCTGGAGGCTGCAGAGGCGGGCAGGTATCGACAGGCTGCGGGTATGCTGCGAGGGATCAGTGCTGAGGAGCAGGATCGGCTGGCGGATGACATGGACCGAAATTATCGGAAGCATGTCCAGCAGTTGATGGCGAGCGGTGCGGCTGAAGGGCGGGCTGAGTCAATCCGGCATCTGGAGGGGATTCAGGGAGTGTTGGAGTCAGCCGATCCAGGCGGGGTAAATCTGAAGATACGTCGCGTGCGTTGTGAGTCTTTGCAGATGATGGCCAATCTGATGGCCAGCAGCGGGAACTATTCCGGGGCGTTCGATGCGTTGACTGCGGCAGCTCAGTTGACGCCGGATCTGCCGAGTCAGGGAGAACTGGTTTCGGGGATTGCCGAGACGATGGTCTCTGAGATGGAGGCGGGGAAAGGTGGGCTGACTGCAGAGATTGTGATTCCGGAGCTGGAGGCTGCGCCGGGGATTGGGATGCCGGTGGAGATCCAGGCAAAGCTGAAGCAGCGGGCAGGTGCTGAGCTGCTCAAGCGAGCACTCGCAGCGGCTCGTTCCGGCGATGCTGGCCAATTGCAGCTGTCTGTCGAGGGCTATCAATCGATGGGCAAAGGTGGCTTCACGGATTTTGCTCGATTGGCGGGTGCAGAACAGTTTTCGGGCGAGTTGCTGGATCAGTTTGATGTGGCACTGGCTGCGGGTGATGTGGACGGTGCGTGGTTGCGATTGCAGGCGGCTGTTGACATGGGGGCTGACCCGCGGCGTCTGGCAGAGGCACAGGCAAAGATGTCGGCGTGGCTTGAGCGTGATGTATTGTCGGCGGTGTCGCGGGGCGACTCGGCTGCTACTGCTTTGGGGTGTGAGCGACTGCGAAGTCTGCATGGAGGGCTGCCGTTTTCACTTGAGCAGTCATTGTGCCGTTTGTCGCGTGAGCAATTGAAGAGTCTGCCGGCGGATCTGCTGGCATCGCTGCTGCAGGTTGAGAATTCCGTGGGCATGAGTACAGCTTTGCTGACTCCCGGAAGACTGCAGATGGGTGTCGAGCCTGCTCCGCAGAACGAGCGTGTGAAATCGTGGTCGTCACTGCCGGTGCATGGTGTGGAGTTAAGTGGTGTCTGCTGGATGGGTGCCACTGAAGTGACAGTCGGGCAGTATCAGACGGTGATGCAGTCTCGTTTGCGAGGTCAGGAAGACCATGCGATGGATCAACCGTGCATCAGTGCAAGCTGGCATATGGCGACGGAATTCTGTCGTCAGCTGTCAGCCTTACCGGACGAACTTTCTGCTGGTCGTCGTTATCGGCTGCCAACGGAGTCGGAGTGGGAGTATGGCTGTCGGGCCGGTGCGACGACTGACTACTGCTTTGGTGATGATCGGAAGTTGCTGACCGAGTATGCGTGGCTGTGTTACAACAGCGGAATGCAGTCGATTGAACTGTCGTTGACGTTTTCCGGGGACTATGACGCCTTGCAGCAGCAGACTGCCAGAAGCAGAACGCGAGTGCATCCTGTGGGTCAGTGTCGACCGAACGCGTGGGGGTTGTATGACATGCACGGTAATGTGGCGGAGTGGACTGCCGACTGGTATGGACCATATTCCGCGGAATCCCAGCGAAATCCTGCAGGTCCTGCTGAGGGTACAGAAAAGGTGGTGCGTGGCGGAAACTGGAACTCGGATGCACTGAGTGTGCGGAGTGGCCATCGTCAGGCTTTGCACCCGGAATTCGGCCGGGCTGGCTTTCGGATTGTGATGGAGCGATTTGCGGTTCAGTGATCAGTGACTCAGTGGTCAGTGGTCAGTGGTCAGTGGTCAGTGGTCAGTGGTCAGTGGTCAGTGGTCAGTAAACGCGGAGGGGCCCTTGGGAGGGCGAGGCTGC
>CAXBSH010000509.1:0-3393 GCA_963977705.1 uncultured Planctomycetaceae bacterium | reverse complement strand
GCTGAAGCCCGGTCGTCCTGTTCGTGGTGTCGAAGGGTCGAAGGTGGCCGGCAGGGATCTGATAGTCGAGGAAGTCTCGGAGAGCGGCCGGTCCGTCACGGTGCGCGAACCCGAGACTGCGAAGACACATGTTGTGGACGTTGCGGAAGTCGAACCTCTGGAGGTGGCAAGTGATACGGCAAACAGGCAAGGGGTGGGTGGTGTTGTCACACAAGGGCACTTATGTGCCGGGCTCGCCGGGTGTTTTGTGCGTGCATTGGCGAGCCGCGTGTGGGAACCCGTGGGTGTGTGTGTCTTGTGCTGCGTGGGTGGGTCAGCGCCTGCGACAAACGCAAAAACCCTCTGGCCTGTGACAGCCAGAGGGTTTTCGGATGACGTTTTAAGGACAGCAAATCAGCTGACCAGCTGAATCACTCAGCCTTCTTCTTCTTGTTCTGGTTCTGGCGTGGTTCGAAGGCCTTGGCGAAGGCTTCGTCAGAGAATGCCAGAGCGACCTGATCGTCGCCGGTTGCTGCAGCGGCCTTGCCTTTGCAGTCACCACAGCAGAAAGCGACCTTTACGCCGCCGATTTCTGTGGTCTGTTCCTTGTTGAGTGCGCCACCTGACAGCGGGCACTTGGTCTGGACGTACTGACGAGTCTGAGCGAGCTGCCAGTTTGCCTTGTTGGTGAACTTGGTTGGTTCCTTTTCGTAAGCGGCCTTGCAGTTACCGCAGCAGAAATAAACCTTCTTTTCCTTGTAAGCAACTGACTGCTCACGAACGGCGTCCTTACCAGACACCGGGCAGGTGGCCTTGAATTCCTTCTGGCCCTTCTTGCCTTCATCCTTCTTCTCATCGGCGATGCCTGGAACAGCGACAGCCAGTCCCAGAATCACGGCGAACATCAAAAAACGCTGCATTGACCCAACCCCCGTAACAGGAATCACACAACGACCGGGCCACACGCCGGTCTGCTGACGCCAATTCCACTCGGAAATCGGTCGGGATGTCAAGAGAACCCGGCTGTTTTCAGGAGGGAATTGAGCAGTCCGAGTCAACAATAAAATACCGACGCATCTGTTTTTCATCAAAATCGGCAGAAAAGTTCCCGCAAGGCATCATTGGAGGTGTGCAGGTGATCTGTGGTAAAATCGGTCGCTGGCAAGTTGGAAAGTTGAGACGCTGAGCGGAAGTCGTTAGGATCTGAGGTGTTGGGGCCCATGGCTCAGTTGGTTAGAGCGTTCGGTTCACATCCGAAAGGTCACAGGTTCGAGTCCTGTTGGGCCCATTCCTGCAGGTGGCAAGCCTGCGAAGCAATCCGCAGACCCGCGAAAAACACTGGTTTTTTCGCGGGTTTCTTCGTTTGGGGTGCTGCGGTCTGCGGTTGCCTGCGGACGTTTTGGGGGCACCTGTGGGGGTACCTTTGGGTTTGTCAGGGCCGGCTCGATGATCTGTCACGCTGCTTCAGTTCATATTTCGCTGCCACCAGTTGCATATTCCCCAGCTACGTGTTGACGGCCTGCCGGGAAAAGACTGAGCCCGTTGTGTTGGCCACGACACGTGCGGCTTCTGAATCGCATAGCTCAGGGTGACATCGGGCGAAAAGGCAAACAAATCTGTTTCGCAACATCTGTGTTTTGCAATCTACAAAATGGCCGATTTTCCGGCAGGATGGCGTCAAAAGCGACAGACCGTGATGCCAATCATGGCATAGAGAGTAGTCGCGAGAAAGTAGAAAGTTGATTCAAACGACCCAGGCGTGGGTGGGGCATTCCTGACGTCGAGGACAAGACCCGTAGCCTTGGGCGTTGCTCTCGTCATTGTCTCGCGGGCGATGTCTTGGTCCTTGGGCGTTGCCCAAGGCTACGTTGACTATGGCCGTTGGCCAAAAGTTGGGGTGTGATTGGGTGGCGAGCGTCGTTGGGGGGCGGGGCCGTCCGCGGTGATATGCTCGAGCACTTCGTAGTCGGCTGGCTGTGTGTGGCGTTGGTGCGCGTGACGGCTTGTTACTGCTGAGTGGTGGCTGCCAGACGCTGGACGGTGGTTTTAATGCGGTCTTCCAGTTCCGGTTTGAATGGTGCGGGCAGTGACTGATAGATAATCGCCTCGGTGCCTTCGTAGCCTCCTTCCTGCAGGACGCGGCGGTTGGGTATGTAGGCGTTGACCAGGTTGCTGTAACCGGCGATCCAGACCGATTGCTGGTCGTGCTGCAGCAGCTGCTTCAGCTGCAGTGAGTAGTCCACCATGGGTTCTCCGGCAAGGGCGACGAGGGTCAGGGTCCCGCCAAGGCGAAAGACCTGGATGGGGTACTGATAATCGGGTGGCTGATCAGCGGGGCCCGGCCAGTTCTGCAGGATCATGCGAGCGTGTCGGGAGACGAACCCATTGGGTGATGCAGCGCGCGCCTGCAGTTCATCACGGGCTGGCAGGGGAGCAAATGGCAGCCCAATGGTTTCCATCGCAGCGGACAGGCGTGGTGTCAGTGGGGGCAAGTCTGGCTGCAGAGCTTTTTCCACGGCTGCCGCCAGTTCGTGGCCGTTGCGTTCGGCTTCCGCCGGACCGCCTCGCACCACCGGATCCTGATCTCCGCCACAACCGCCCAGAAAGACGGCCACAGCCTGTGGGTGCTGCCGTTCCAGCTGCTGCCGCGCATATCCGACATAATCCCCGTTCAGCAGAGGAATGCCACCCAGTGTCGTACTGTGGCAGGCATAACCGAAGACCACTGCCAGCAGGCGATCGTCGGTGGCGGAAACCTGCAGCACAGGCACATCATGGTCGACCGGACCTTCCGGGTTGGGGGCAAGCCGGATCCCATCGGGAGTTGGCAGGCGACGATTCATGGCCAGCGGGCTGCTGGAGCGTCCGAAACGCAGTCTGGCGGGCTGCTGTCGCGCGATGGCCTGTCCCAGTAGTGCATCCACTTTTTTGACCAGTGTGGCCAGCCACGCATCCGTGCGATCACCCCACACCGGATCGGCTCCCCAGTCCGCCACGGTTTTGGCGGAAACCATCGGGCCACCGTGAGTGTGTGACACATTCAGCAGCAATTCCGAAGGCTTCAGGCCGTGACTGCGAAGAGCAGTGGCCAGCAGCTGTTCGCGGAGTGCCGCGGGGATTTCAATCAATTCGAGCGAGACGATGGCCAGTCGATGTCCGGCCGTGTCAGACAGCACCACAGCACTGGCGGTGAGATCCAGCAGAACGCCTTCCGAAGGACCGGTGCGCGACGCATATCCGGCCATCCAGACAGGCATTTCGGGCGTGATACTGACACTGGCCGCCCCGGCCCGCCAGAATTCTTCAGCACTGGCGACAACGGGACACAACACAAGCAGAAAACAGACAAGGGTGGCCATGGGGAAGTTTTCGGTTTTCAGTGATCAGTGAATCAGTGATCAGTTTTCAGTGATC
>CAXBSH010000508.1:0-3418 GCA_963977705.1 uncultured Planctomycetaceae bacterium | reverse complement strand
GACTGCTGCGACGGTACGTCAGATGCCCCGAATGATGCGAACCAGCGATGAACTTCATGCAGCCGTTCTCAAGATCCGCATCGTCAATGGCCAGCCACACCGTGACAGCATGCGAAGGCGACAGCGGCCAGTAGCTGGCATCCTGATGCCATGCCACAGCCTTGCCGTCCCCTGGCATCTTGCAGAAGAAATGCGACCCCCACGCCACCACATCATCACCCAGCAGATCGGCCACTCGATCCACAATCACCGGGTTGGTCAGTATGTCGTATACTCCGCCATACTTCAGATGGGCCGTGCTGATCGAATAGCTGTTGCCCCCGGCTGCCACCGTCTTTTCCAGCAGACGATCAAAGTACTGCCGAATCGCCAGAATCTGCTCAGGCTCGTAGGCCCGAAATCGCCGCACATAGCCCGACTGATTGTAGTCTGCAATCTGCTGCGACGTCAGCACCCGCGCTCGCGCGGGATCAGCCGGACGAAACTGCAGATCCCGCTGCTGCCGCGCCAGTTCTTCATCCTGCGGGATAATCCGATATTCCTTCGTCGACATCACTGGTACTCCTCTTGCACGACTGTTCACCTGCTTCAGTTGCCCGCGGTCGCCTGACCCGCGACGGCACGGACGCGGTAAACTTCAAACCTCTGAGTCCACACGTCGTCGTGCTCGCTCAGAAAATGCTCAGCATACAAATCCATCATTGTCACCACGCCCGGATTGTACTCGAAATCGCCCAGCCATTCGTAGTTCACCTCTTCCAGCATCCACTGGTCCCAGAAACCGGGAGTCCGCCAGGCGTTGGGACCAAGAATCAGGAAGGTGGGAACACGTGACTGCAGCGACCGGGCGCTCACGTGACTGACCGGACCGGCCACAACACCCTCCCGATGCAGATGCAGCAATAACGCTGGCTCGCCAAACGCATACAGCACCGCCGGCACCTGCTCACGCTGCTCGACCGTCAATCGCGGAATCGAAACTGACGGAACCGTCTGCTGCAGCTGCCCCGGAGAAATCAGCTGGCCACGCGGAGTCCGCGGCGGATTCACTTCCATGCCGCCCGCACTGGCCAGACACACGTCCGCAATCGTTGCTGCAACTGACTCCACCGAACGCCGATCCCGGTAGAGCTGCGTTCGCAACAGCTGTTCCGAGCCCAAAGGCCAGATGGTTCCGTTTTCATCCACCTCATAAAACGACGAAGCCACCACAGCCGCCAGCAACCCCACGGACGCCGCATTGGACACGAAACGCAAAGGCGACCGACCGGCACTCCGAGCCTGCCAGCCCAGCTCCAGTCGCGCAAGTCCCGATTCAAGCCACCAGCCCAGAGCCGCAGCACTGGCCAGCCACACCGCCGCACACAACGGCAGATACAACCTTGAATAGGGGTAATACAACGGCGTCACAAGCAGCAGACCCAGAAACCACGCCGTCAACAACCAGAATCCCAGCGCCGGATCCACAGCCGCTGAACCGCCCCCATAGACCGCCGGTCCACCTGCCGCAGCCGTCGCTGGCACCGCTGACAACTGCAGCGCCTTGTCGCTGCCAACAACAGACTGACCAACACGCGATTGACGCCACTGCAGCATCACCGTGGGCCACAACCACGATCCTGCCAGACCACCAACGGCCAGCGTCAGCAGGATAAAAGGAGTCCCCACGCGCAGAGATAACACGCCAAGGAACACCGCAGCTGCCAGCGCCCGAAAGCACTGGCCCATGACACCACGCCACCAGTCCCCTACCGCCATCTGACCCACCGCGACCGGATCACCCGCGTTCCACGTGGAACCAGAAGCCCCCAGACTGCGCAGGATCCCGAACAAAGCAAACCCCAGACCCAGTCCCGTCGCGCCCCGGAAACCGTCCAGCCGATCCTGACCCGCCAGCTGCTCCTGCAGATTGGCTGCCCAGCCCGCCCAGCCCGACACATAGGACAGATGCCCGGCAGACACAGCAGAATAGCCCCCCACCTGCTGCAACTGCAGCCAGCACGGCAGAAAACCAACAGCCGTCACCACGGTCACAAGGAACAGACGCCAGAGCACTGCGAAGAAGCGATGCGATTGATGCCCCCCCGCCAGCCACCACACGGCCACACCGGAAAACAGGATCGCCAGAGGCAACCAGCCGGTGTACTTCAACCACCAGCCGGCCGCCGTGCACAACCCGGCACACACAATCGCACGCCAGCGGCCCCAAAACACGGCCCGACTGCCCTGCCAGACCGCCAGCACCTGAAAGAACAGGACTGGCACATCAGTCAATGCCATACGCGAATACAGAATATGAAAGTCACTGGTGGCCGAAATCGCCAAAGCCAGAAATCCAGTCGTCCGGCCAAACCATTCACGAGCCAGCAACCAGCAGGCCAGCGGAGTCATGACACCAAAACAGACGGCCGGAAACAGGGGGGCCAGTCGAGACTGCCCGGTCAACAGACCACTCAGCTCAATCAGTAGTGGCAGACCTCCCGGAGCAAAGTACTGACGACCAGGCCACGGCTGCCCTGCCGCACCGTCATAC
Organism: uncultured Planctomycetaceae bacterium; assembly: GCA_963977705.1. Taxonomy (GTDB): domain Bacteria; phylum Planctomycetota; class Planctomycetia; order Planctomycetales; family Planctomycetaceae; genus SXXK01. The sequence goes on along the minus strand of CAXBSH010000508.1, from coordinate 885 downwards.
CAGAGCACACTGGAATAGACCCCCTCGTCAAAATGCTCGACCGTCTCAACGTCCAGACGCCAGCAGCGCAGCACCAGCCCTGTCACTGCCAGCAGCACAGCCAGCAGCAGTTCCAGACGGCAGACTATAGGCGAGTGGTAAGCCATAGAGCTTTCAGAAGCAAGCTGCCGGCGGTGCGGCAATCCAGAGACTTCGTGGCCAGGGCAAGGAACTCACCCCCACTCTACAAATCCCCCGCAGACAGTCCAGCCGCGCCGGCAAAGTTCCTGCAGAACGCGCCGTTTCACGTGGAACGGTGTTCCGGATCGAGCCTGCGGCGTCTTTGAGGGCAGGAATCGCTGCCCGGTTCGGTTGAGATGCGCCCCACACAGTCTAACATGCCGGAAATTCAAGTCTTCCCTGCAACTCTATTCAGGTGCTGTTGCCATGTCCGCCACCGGGCTCGCCGAACGTTACGATGCTGCCATGAAGCTCAAAAACACCGACCTGCAGGCCTGCATCGCAGGACTTAAAAGCATCGTGCAGGACCACCCGGACCACGTTCACAGCCACATGGCACTGGCTGTCTGCCTGCATAAAGCCGGACAGTTTGACGACGCCATCCTGCATGCCCGTCGAGTCACGGAGATTGAGCCCAACGATGCGTTCTCATTCACCCAGCTGTCTGTGATCTACCAACGCTGCGGGAAGATCTTTGAAGCCGAAGATGCCATGGCCAAGGCCCGGCTGATTCAGGGAACTCCGCATCACCACTGAGTCTGTTGCAGCTGGCGCACAAATTCCGCCACGCTGTGACGACTGACACTGCCAGACCGATCCCCCGCCTCGCAGACGGCCCCGCGTACCGCCAGAATCGCCGGACGCAGCCGCAGCAGTCGGGGGATC
>CAXBSH010000507.1:0-3444 GCA_963977705.1 uncultured Planctomycetaceae bacterium | reverse complement strand
GGCTGAAGCCCACGATACGGTTGTGGGTGTGCGCGGGCTGAAGCCCACGGTACGGTTGTGTGGGTGTGCGCGGGCTGAAGCCCACGGTACGGTTGTGGGAGGGGGCGCGGGCTGAAGCCCACGATACGGTTACGGTTACGGTTACGGTTACGGTTGGGGGTGGTGGGCGGAGCTGACGTCGACAAGTCGGGGGCCGAGGACTTCGAATCGAGGTTCGATTCCAAGGCCAGGTCCGGTGCCGGCCTGCATAAACCCGTTCACTCGCTGCGGCGCGTTGCTGGCGGTGCTGACTGTGACATAACTGTTGAAGTCGGTGCTTGTGAATCGCAGTTCTTCCGGGGTGCTGTGCGCGAGATGGGCAATGGCGGCTGTGGTGATGTCTCCACCCCAGCTGTCTTCCAGAGTCATGGCGATGCCCATCGAAACACACAGGTCGCGGACCTGCCGAGTCTTTGTGAGTCCTCCCAGTTTGCTGATCTTCAGATTCACCACATCCATGGCGAGATCAGCCCGGCCGCGCAGCAACATCTCAAGACTGTCAACGTTTTCATCAAGCACAAACGGATGGTCGGTCTGACGTCGTACTGCAAGGCATTCTTCGTAGGTCAGACAGGGCTGTTCGATGTAGGCATCGACGTTCCTGACTGCCCGGACAACTCGCACAGCTTCGTGCTGAGTCCAGCCGGTGTTGGCATCCGCCACCAGTCTGTCAGACGGTTGCAGCATGGCCCGTACTGCGTGAATTCGCTCAATATCCGTATCCGGGTCGCCGCCTACTTTCAGCTGGAAGCGGGTGTAGCCGGCAGCGCGATAGCCCGCGACCTTTTTTGCCATTTCATCCGGGGATTCCTGTGAGATAGCGCGATACAGCCGGATACTGTCTCCGTAACGGCCGCCCAGCAGCGTACAGACGGGCAGGCCACTGGCTTTCCCAAGCAGGTCCCAGCAGGCAATATCGATGCCTGACTTGACGTAGGGATGCCCTTTCAATGCTGCATCCATGCGATGATTGAGCTTTGTGATTTCACGCGGATCCCAGCCGATGAGATGTGGACCCAGCTCGCGAAGCCCTGCTCGCACACCCTCAGCGTAGGCCGGCAGATAGAACGGGCCCAGCGGACAGACTTCCCCATAACCGACCAGCCCGCATTCTGTTTCGACACCCACAATCGTGCTGTCAAACACGGTGACGGATTTACCGCCTGACCATTTGTATGAACCTTCATTCAGCGGTAGTTCGACTTTGTGAGCAAAGATGCGTCGGATTTTCATGGGGCATTCAGACGAGCAGGAGAAGACGGACGGATTCACACGTACAGGATACTGTTATCTGCATGACGTGGAACAGGGCGATCAGCCCTGACAGGTCTGCTGCAGCCAGTCCAGCAACAGCTGCGGCACATCAACTGCGCAGGCCTGCTGCAGACCACGCCAGCCGGGAACAGCATTGATCTCGATTACCACGGGCTGGCCATTGTGATCATACATCAGATCAACGCCGGAAAAAACTGCACCCACAACTTTGGCAGCAGCGAGTGCCAGTTCGGTTTCGGCCGGCGCTGGCTGCCATGGCGTTCCGGTTCCCTGCTGCGAAATGTTGGCTCGGAAATCTCCTGGGCGTGGGGTCCGCTGCATGGCCCCCAGAAGTTGCCCATCCAGCAACAGGAATCGCAGGTCAAACGCCGGACCAGCGACAAAACGCTGCACGTACAGGACGGCACTGATACGCTCCAGAGCACGAAAGACTCGCACAGCAATTTCAAAATCAGTCACTCGCACAATCCCACGACCCTCGGCACCAAACAGCGGCTTGACCACCACGTCACGCCCCAGCTGTTCAAACGCCTGCAGTGCTGCTTCAGCACCCTCGCACACAATCGTGTCAGGGACCGGAATCCCGTGTTCTGCGAGACGCTGCGTGGTGAGGTACTTATCGACCGCACATTCCAGTGCCCGAGGCGGATTCACGACCCTGATTCCGGAGGCCTGCAGTCCGGCCAGTAGATCCATTCGCGCAATGACCTGTTCCAGCGAACCTGGAGGCATCGTGCGGACAAGTACGGCGTCGAGTGCGTCCAGCGACACGTCACCGCAGAAAAACCGAGGTTTCCCGGCGAGAATGCGTGCTGAAAACTGTTCGAAGGCCAGAATCTGTACAGTATCACCGCGAGCTACAGCAGCCTGCTGCAGCAGGCGGACATAACCACCGTCGGCCTGTCCAAAAATTCCCAGACGCATTGAATTTCCACCAGCTGCAGATTCAGAAATGCCCCTGCCACGCCGTCATTCTCGCGTTTTTCTCACGGCGGAACAGCATCCGCAGGCAGAATTTCAGATGCAGATTTCGGAGCTGCCGGTTACACTTGAGCAATTCACCTGCCTTTGTCCGCCCCACCTTTGATTCGGACCGGAGTTTTTTCGATGTCTGCACGGCTCACATCGCGTCGCACCATGCTGCGTGGTCTTGGGGTTTCCATGGCCTTGCCGTGGATGGAATCTCTGCGTGTCTGGGGACAGGAAGCCGGCACAACAGCGGTCACTGGCCAGGCCCCGACTCGCTTCGCCGTGCTGTTTTCCGGAAACGGTTTTCATAAAGATCACTGGTGGGCGCGGGGTGCCGGCCAGCAGATGGAACTGGGTCAGGTGTTGCAGCCGCTGCAGGCGCATCGCGAAAAGCTGCTGTACATCCGCGGGCTGTACAATGAAGAAGCTCTGAAAGGCAATATTCACAGTTCGCAGACCGGAAATCTGCTGAGCGGAGCCCCGTTGGAGGCTGGCGGCGGAATTCGCAGCGGAACCAGTATCGACCAGCTGCTTGCTCAGACCTGCGGTCAAACGACCAAAGTGCCCAGTCTTGTCCTGGGGTGCGAAAAGGCCAACCCGTCCGTCCACAAAAACTATTCGATGCTGTACAGCAGCCATATCTCGTGGAGTTCCCCGACTACTCCGACTCCGCTGGAAGTCTTCCCGGCCCTCGCTTTTGATCGACTGTTTCGGGATGACGCCACAAAGGCTGACAAAAGCGTGCTGGATGCTGTGCTGGAGGATGCGGGTGATCTGCGTCGCAGCATCAGTCGCCGCGACCAGCAGAAGCTTGACGAATATCTCAATTCCGTTCGTGAGGTCGAACAACGGATTGCTCGAGCGGGAAGCCGTGGTGAGTTGCAGGGCTGGAAGCCCACACTGGAAAAACCTGACAAAGCACGTCCAGCAGACGGCATACCTCAGGACATCGCCGAGCATATGCGGTTGATGTGTGAAATTCTGGTGCTGGCGTTCCAGACCGACACGACTCGCATCTGCACTCTGAAGCTGAACAACGATCACTCGTCACTCCGGTTCCCCAACCTTGGAGTGGACTACATGATTCATCACCTGTTGTCGCATCAGGAATCGGATGACTGGTTGAAGGTCAATCGTTTCTTTATTGAGCAGCTGGCGTGG
>CAXBSH010000506.1:0-3449 GCA_963977705.1 uncultured Planctomycetaceae bacterium | reverse complement strand
ATGGCAGCCGACTGCAATCGTTGCTGGTGACAACCGACACCGCACTTATCTTCACCATGCGTTTCATGAACGTACTGGATATCGACCTTGTTCCCGATTTCAATCACTTTCGACTGGAAACACTCAGCACACAGCAGGCCACCACTCTGCTGACCCATTTCGGACGCACTCATGGAAAGCTTGAACAGCGAGGACAACTGACCTCAGCAGAGCAGAATTTCATCGAGCAAGTATTGAAACACATGCTGCAGGAAGGTCGAGTTCCCCAGTGGAAGCTTGCACCATTTCTGCAGCACAGCCTCAGCCTGCCATGGCAACCCACCAGTCTGCAGGACTTCAAAACTGCTGATCATGTCATGGTCCAACTGCTGCAGACCGCTTTTGCCAGCCTGCCGGTCACCAGCCAAAAGGTCCAGTCGAACGTTACGGCACGCCGCCTGCTTCAGTCGTTGCTGCCTGACCCGGCTGCACCACAACGCCGCATCACCCGCACCACCGCTGAACTTATTCAAACAGCTGGTCTGCATGTGCCGCCCGATCAGGCCCTGCTGCTGCTGCAGGAACTCTCCTCGAAACTTAACATCATCAACCAGTTCCCCAGCGTTCCTGCCAAACCGGAACCTGTCGCTGCGATCCCACTCCAATCAGCGTCCATAGCAAACTCGCCCACAACTTCGACCGAAGACATCACCGCAGAGAAGACAGACGACATCACGGTCGAAACCAGCAGCACGTCGTCCGCGGTACCGGCTCAGCCTTCACCAAACGATCCAGCCCCCAACACAGAACCCGGCGCCGATACCGAAACATCGTTGACCGATGACCTGAACTCATCGGACGCAGTTCCGCCGGAACTCGCTGCGGAAACTACTGCCAGCCCAGAACTGACGCGATCCGAAGCCGGTGACGCCGAGATCACTCAGGAATCGACAGAGACCACCGACATCACAGTCGACACCACCGACCTGGCAAACGCCGATAGCACCAGCGAATCCGCCAAAGTTGAGTTTTCCGTCCCGCAGACGTCGTGGCACCTGACCCACGACTTTCTGATTCCGATCCTGCAAGCCTGGCTGACAGCCCAGCAGCAAAGCACTCGGATGGGACGCGCCGAGCTGATGTTCGATGATCTGCTGAAAAACTGGCTGCCACAGCAGCAGTACCGTCGCCTGCCTACTCTGCTGCAATGGCTGCAGATCGCACGATACAGCGATCGTAGCCGCTGGTCCGATGCCCATACTCGGATGATTCGTGCGGCCGAGCGATTCCATGTTCGATGTATCACGCTGTGTACCGTCGCCGTGGTTGCGTTGCTGTACACCGGCACGCAAAGCCTGCAGAACTTTCGCATCCGCCAATTGGCCCACAGCCTCGTCACTGCACCTCCCGCAGAACTGCCCGAACTTCTGGTTAAGGCAGATCAGGCCGGTGAGTCCCTCGATCCCCTGCTGCTGCCATACCTTGCCGAGAAAGCCGACCTCAGAGCCGATCCGTCCCGACAATCCGCCAACCTTGCCGCCCGACTGGCACTGCTGCCACGAGATCCAAAGCAGGTCGCCGTACTGACCGCCAGCTTTCTGACGGCCGACCTCAGTGTCCTGCCAGTCATCCGACAACGCCTTGCAGCAAACGCTGAAGCAGCGGCAGCCGAGTGGCAGACCACTCTGCTGGATACCAACAGGACTGATCAACGTCGTTTTCAGGCAGCCCTTGGACTGGCCGGCTTACCCGGCTACGCAGCACCTGATCGCTGGTCCCAGCAGACACTCGTCTTTGTCGCCGAGCGTCTCACGACCACGTTTGCCGAAAAGCAACCGCAGCTTCGTAGACTGCTGCAACCAATCTCTGCTCTTCTGCTGCCACACCTGCAGCAGCGATTCAGCGATCCGCAGTCTTCAACGCTGCAGCAGACCAGTGCCGCTGCAGCACTCGCGGACTACGCCGGCTCCAATCCACAGCTGCTGCTGGACCTGCTGCTGCAGGCTACACCGGCTCAGGCTGAGCTGCTGATCCCACCATTTCGCGAACTGAAGCATGGCCCCAGCATCGAACGACTCAGTCGCATTCCCGCAGAACCCATGCCGGATGCCAACGGTTCAGTGCAACCGGCGGCGATCGCCAGACGCAATGCCAATGCCGTGCTGACGCTGGCTGCCTGCGACTACCACGCGGAAGCCAATGGCGTTCTGAAACTGGCTCAGGATCCAGAAACTCTCAGCGAACTGCAACGTTTGTGCAGCCAATGGCCAGTCACCACCGGCGATATTATCCTGTGCTTCGAGTACAACGAACGTGAGCGGGTCAGGCGTGAAGTCATCGCACTGCAGCCGGAAGAGAGCCGAGTCGCGTTTGGGATGCTGCTGGCGCTGAGTAACTGGGATGCTGGACAGTTGCCGGCTGCGGTCCGGGAAACACTGCCACGGCATCTGAAACGCCTTTATCAGGATGACCCCAGCGCTGCTATCCACGGCATCAGTGGCTGGCTGCTGCGAAAATGGGGCTATCACCAGATCCTTGATGAAGCCGATGCGGTCGCAGTCCCCTGGGATCCACGCAGCGACCGCCAGTGGTTTCGTCTTTCCATCGACATCCCGGCTGCCAGGACCGCCAGCTTATCGACGGCTGCACGCGCGGCCACCACCAAACTGAACCTGACCTTCGTCGCATTCCCCGCCGGCGAATACACCATTGGCACACCGCCCCGCACTGTTCGCATGGCAACTCCCTTCGCCGTCTGCGACCGCGAATTACCCGCTTCCGTCGCGGCACTCTGCCAGCCACAAATCACATTATTGTTAAGCACTGATGCAGCAAAGCAGACTTCGGCTGACGATTCCGTGACAGATGCAGCGGCCAGCGGGCTCAGTTGGGTCGACGCAGTCAGCATCTGCCGATCCCTGACAGCTCGTTTTCGTGGGCCGGCCGAATCGTGGCAGTGTTTCCCGGCCCTCCCTGCGCAGCCCACAACACTCGCCCCTGACCACTTCGATCAACTGCAGATCTCACACCTGGGATTCCGCATGCCAACAAGTGACGAGTGGGAAATTGCAGCTCGCGGAGGCTTCACCACGGACTACCAATGCGGGACCGATCCACAATATCTGCCCCTGCTTGGATGGTCAGCGCCGGACGTTGACCGACCACAGCCCCCAGCACTGAAACGGCCGTCCCTCAACGGACTCTTCGATTGCCACGGAAATGTCTCTGAATGGACGATCGACCGACCAGCCACCCCCCCAACCCAGAGTCAATCAGGGGAGACACTCAACCTGCAGACCTCAGCAGCAGCGTCGCGCATCCATCGCGGCGGCAGCTGGCTGGACGCTGCTTCGCTGCAGCGGCTGGATGCAACCTTTGTCAGCCCCGAAGTGGGCCCGCAGCAGACCGTCGGATTGCGACTGGCCTGCACACTGCCTGCACCCGCTCGAAAATCAAACACCGAATCAAGT
>CAXBSH010000505.1:0-3476 GCA_963977705.1 uncultured Planctomycetaceae bacterium | reverse complement strand
GTCGAATTAGTCACCCATGAACTCTACCCCACCATCTCCGTGCTGACCATCGATGATCACGGCACCCGCAGCTGCACCTACGGATCTGCCTTCGTCAGACTCCAACTCTGGCACGTCTACATCGCCAGATTCCTCGCCATCGCTCTGGACCTGTACCCCTCCGATTCACAGTCGATGATGGAAAGCCCACCCGCCGACCACCTCTCCTCACCCCCCGAGATTGAGGTGCGTATTCTTCCCCGCCGGAATTGAGCCACGTCTCGTTGCACCAGCACAACCGCTCCAGATTCCTGAACTCATTTCTTCTGCGGTTCAGCCACTTAAAGAACACGGGATGCTGGGGCAAAAACGGCTCAACGTAAAATGCTGTGCGCGGCATGAGGGCGTCTTGTAGACACCGCCGCGCACAATGGCCATCCCCCTTCGGCAGCGCGAGGCTCCCGCCGAGCCGAAAGTCCCCCTTGGGAGGGCGAGGCTCCCGCCGAGCCGAAAGTCAATTCTCAACGTTCAACTGTCGTTATTCGCCGACAAACCGTAGCCCGAGCATTCCTGCTCGGCCCCATCACTTCAAAAACACCGAGGACTTGAAGGGTAACGAGAAGTCTATGCCCGGGCTGAAGCCCAGACTACCACTTGTGTCCCTCGCGTCATTCCTGCTCGGCCACCCTTTGCCCACCCACAGCCGCGACGCAACGCCAGTATCCCCGACGCTCTGCCATTCCCTGAGCTGATAACCACTCAGCAACGGACGACTCGGCTATCGTCCCCGAACTGCAGCCCAGTAGTCGAAGCATGGGCTTCAGCCCGTGTCGTCCACCACGTTCAAGCCCCCCCAGGCGATCCGTCAGCGTAAGCTGACGAGTCCTGTCCCTCTTGCCTGAGCGGTTGTGTATTTTCCTGACACGGAAGCAGCATCCCGTGCGTCTTTCGCCAACCCCATCAAACCGCAACCCGCAGCCGCACACAGGATTTTTCGTTGATCCAGCCAAACCTCTCTGCGCCTCAGCGTCTCAGCGGGAAACTCGCCCCACTCATCCTCCTCCGATCGTGGCCCCCCACGCCGCGGTGTTCCCATTTCTGGTTGATCCCGTATGAACCGCAGGCTTTCGCCATCAAAACTCAGATTTGAAACAACTCGCGGAGCCACGCGACAAAGCGGTCGGCTTCAGGGTGAAATGGATTGAGAAACCGGGCGGTGATGGCGGTACCGTAGGGTAATCCGGGCTTTTCCTGCCAGGCGAGCCAGGTGTGAATCAGGACTTTTGGTTCGGCCACCGCAGCAAACAGTCGCTGTTCAACGGGGATCTGAGCAACCGCCTGCTTTGCATGTGCGAACAGAGCAGAATCGGCGGGTACCAGCAGGGCGAGGAAGTCTTCCAGGATTCCACGAATTTGGTTGTCTGGCATCAGCCAAACGCCGACGCGGGGCAAAATGCTGGCTTCTGGAGCGTCGATGATCGTGCCTGACGGTGCCGGATTTTCCGGCACATTCAAATATGATGCCCGCACCAGACGGCGACGTACCTGCTGCCAACGGTCTTGTAGATTGTCGTCGGCATCGAGAACAATTGCCACGATATCACCATCGTTTGTTGCTTTCAGGCGGGTGGGTATTGCCTCCAGCAGGGATTCAACGCTGCTGAGATTCTCGAAGTTCAGGCGGTCCGTCAAACCTCGTTCGCCCCACAGGTGTTTGATGACGTGTTCATCATCTTTGCCTTCAATCAACACAATTTTCCTGCCGCGCATGCTCATCGCACCTCGATCTGGTTCTTCGCCACGACAGCAAGTTCATCCTCGTCGAAGACGGTTGCCACAATGGACTGTCCTCGGCGGGCCAGTCGAATCAGGGCACCGTTTTCCGGTACGTCGCAAGAAACCTGTTGAAAGGCCAGGACGGCGTCAACGCTGTGTGTTGTGGCGAACACCTGCACATTGAGTTCAGCGGCGAGCTTAAAGATCATGCGCCACGCATTTTCCTGAACAGTGTGATGCAGACCATTTTCGAATTCGTCGATGAGCAGGCAACCATCCTTGGCGTTGACCAGCGAAAGGACAATTCCAAACAGGCGATTCACACCGTCACCGAAGGATTTGAGGGGCACGGGGCGGGCAAGCCGACGCGATCGCACAATCGCGATCCGGCCCATACGGGCCCCCTCGGTACCCACCATCGAAACTGCCGAAATGTTTTCGTCGATAATGGCGAGTGCGCTGACGATATGCTTTTCGAGATCGGACAGGGCAATGCGGTCCCAAAGCCCCGCCAGCCCAGCGGTGCGATCACTATTGCCCGCGCCGAGGTATTGACACGGAGGCCTTCGCTCGTCAAGGCTGTCGGCCCTGCGAGCGAAACGCCAACCGCCTCGGCGGAAAACTTCAAGTGGCACCAATCGTTCCTGCCCCCGCACCTGAATGCGCAGACCGGGCGCGCGTTCCTCCTCATCGAACAACGTGGGTTGAGATGCAGTCAGTTGACGCACACCACTTTCACTGCGGTGTTCAGTCAACCAGCAGGGCGAGATCGAAATCGTGGTGGGAAGGTCACCCTGATCACCAGCAATCTGAATGGGCGACAGATCAGCCGAGAACTCAGGATAATCGGGAAACATGCTGGAGAGCAGGAAGGAATTGTCAGCATCGTTTGACCGAGGAGTCTCGTCGCCTTCGAAGGCATCCTCCTCCCTGAGTTTCAAAATCTGGCTGATGGTGCCAGGAGCCGCATCAGAGGCCAGAATTCGAATCGCCTCAAGTACAGAAGTTTTTCCAGTATTGTTCATCCCTGTCAGCAGGTTCACCTGACCGAGATTTTCTATCCGCAGGTTTGTGATTGAGCGAAACCGTTGAATGTGCAGTCCGCAGAACCGATTGGCCATGATTTCACCAGAAACAAGATTGCAGCCAGTTGCGGCCTAGAACGAGAATGCAGGCAAACACTGTACCCGGCGGGGCAAGCCACAATTCACCTGGAACCTGCTGCGTTGAACTATCGTGATTTCGCAGATGCATTCAATCCGGGGACCATATTTCGGCGACTTTCCAGAGGAATGCAAACGCCAATTCAGCGACAGGAACGCAATTTGGGGGAATTTATCGGTTTATCCGGCTGAACCCTACTCCTTTCGATCTGCAATTCAGCGGTCAACCATGTTTCGAATCTGTTGCATCGGTGTGTTGGGAACACCGATGTAATCACCCGCAATTTGAACGGTTCAGAGGTCAGCAGTCGGTGCAGCACTTTTTTCGCATGAGAGTACCCGGGCTCGCTTCAGAACGACATCGATCAGCCTCACTGACGCACCGGAAGAACACGGACGAATCAGAGTAGCCCCGGTTCCGCCACTGAAAAACACGGGAGACTGGGAGAAAAACGGCTCAACGTAAAATGCTGGGCGCGGTATGAGGGCGTCTTTTGAACACCGCCACGCACAATGGCCATCCCCTTGGGAGGGCGAGGCTCCTGGCAAGCCGAACGC
>CAXBSH010000504.1:0-3485 GCA_963977705.1 uncultured Planctomycetaceae bacterium | reverse complement strand
GTAAATGCCAGATAGGTGCTCATCCCCCTCGGGAGGGCGAGGCTCCCGCCGAGCCGGGCGTCAGTGCCCAGTGCTCAGTTATCAGTGCTCAGCAAGCGCAATGTCTCCCTCGGGAGGGCGAGGCTCCCGCCGAGCCGAAAGGGTCGAGCGGCTTGGCTGCCGTTTGGCTCAGCAGGAGCTTCGCCCTCCCAAATGCAGCCCTCCCTAAGATCAACACCCCTCGCCAGGCACAATCCGCACAATCCCTGTGTGGTCGCTTCGCTCGAACGCGATCCGGTTGTAGAATTCTGCATGCGGTCGGCTGTTGCCCGTTCATTCTGTACTTTCGCGTTCTTTGCGGAAGCGAGGCATTTCCATGAGTCGAATTCTGTGCCTGCTCATCATCGTTACCTCGCTGCTGCTGTCATCAGAACCCGTTCTTGCTCAGGGAAGATCGCTGGATAACGCTCCGGAGTTGGCAGACTTCTTTGAAGCTGAGGTCACCAGACTGGAACAGGCCAATGAATTGACTCAGTATGAGACACTGGCCGACTGGGAGCGGGATCGGCCGGTGCTCAGACAACAACTGTTTGACATGCTGGGTCTGGATCCTCTGCCTCAGAGACTGCCGCTGCAGCCGGTTGTCACCGGCATCGTGGAACATCCCGAATTTGTTGTGGAACGGCTGCACTTTCAATCGCTGCCAGGCCTGTACGTGACGGCGAATCTGTATCGACCTGTCAAACAGCAGGGTCCGTTGCCCACGGTGCTTTACGTGTGTGGCCATGGGCAGGTGAAGAAAGACGGTATCAGCTTCGGCAATAAGACTCATTACCAGCATCATGGCAGCTGGTTCGCCCGCAATGGCTATGTGTGCCTGACGATTGACACTTTGCAGCTGGGTGAAATCGAGGGTATTCATCACGGGACGCATCGTCTGAATCGCTGGTGGTGGAATTCGCGCGGCTATACTCCGGCCGGAGTGGAAGCGTGGAACTGCATTCGAGCGCTCGATTATCTTGAAACGCGTGCCGAAGTGGATGCGTCCAGACTGGGAGTCAGCGGACGTTCCGGCGGTGGTGCGTACAGCTGGTGGATTGCGGCACTTGACGATCGCATCCGCTGTGCCGTACCGGTAGCCGGGATCACCAGTCTGCGGGATCATGTGGTCAATGGGTGTGTCGAGGGCCACTGTGACTGTATGTACTTTGTGAATACGTTTCGCTGGGATTACGCCAAACTGGCGGCTCTTGTGGCCCCGCGTGCGCTGCTGATCTCCAACACCGACAAGGACCCGATTTTTCCTCTGGAAGGCGTGGTGGATATTCATCGTCAGATACGGCACATCTATCGTCTGTATGACGCCGACGACAAGCTGGGACTGCAGATTACCGAAGGTCCGCACGCTGACACGCAGGAACTGCATCTGCATGCTTTCCGCTGGTTCAATCGCCATTTTCGCGATGATCTCACGATGATCGACAAGACAGCCGTGAAGTTCTTCGAACCTGAGCAGTTGCGTGTCTTTCAGGCTTTGCCTGCAGATGAACTGAACACGAAGATCGACGAATTGTTTGTGCCCGCGGCCACTGCTCTGTCACCTCAGCAGCTGCAGCAGCCCCAACTTGTCCAGGACTGGACAGAACGGCTGCTGGACCGCTGTTTTCGAGCGTGGCCGCAGGCGGACGATGTCAGTCAGCAGGTGCGGGTGGAAGCTGGCAATCCCGTACAAATCAACGGAACTTCCCAGGCCGTTGCCAGACTGACGTTCGAAAGTCAGCCGTTTGTGGAACTGCAACTGGATGTCCGGCATCCTCCGGAATCGAAACTGCAGGATCTGCAGCAGCTGGTACTGGTTGTGGTTCCCGGGGGACCGTTGTCGGAAGCAGCGGCGGCTGGAATCCCAGGCCCTGTGGCGCTGCTGTCGGTGCGTCCGGGAGTCCATGGTCCGTGGCCGGGCAATGAAGCGAAACAGATTCAGATCCAGCGTCGTTTTCAGCTGCTGGGGATGACTCTGGACGGTATGCAGGTCTGGGACATTCGGCGCGGCCTGCAGGTGCTGCGGCAGCAATGCCCGCAGCTGAAGTCACTGGAAGTTCGCACAGCGGCAGGTCTTGAGTCACTGGCACTGCTGGCGTCTCTGTTCGAGCCTCCTGTGACTCGCATCGTCATCCCGGATCAGCCGCTGCAGCAGCCTGCCATTCTCAACCTGTCCCGCACCATGCCTGCGGAACTGCTGCCCGAACTGGCTGGTCGTCGCACGATGCTTGTGCGAACTGCGGCGGCGGCGACACCGTGATTTCGTTCTGTTGATTGCGATTCAGGAATTCGCTTATGTCCGGCAAAGGCTATTACTCTTCAGCCCCCACGGCAGCACCATCCAAGCCACCTAATCGAGGCCGGCGGCGACTGTTCTTTATCGCCATGACTCTACTGACTCTGGTTGCCTGTGACCTGCTGGCACGCGGTTATCTGATGCTGGTTCTGCCTTATGGAAATCTCAGCGAACTGATCGATCGCCAGCGGACGGCGGCGTCGGGCGCCACAGTCAGTGAAGGGGCATCGGAAGTCATTCATCCGTACCTTGGGTGGGTCCATAATCCTCAGCTGAATCGCCCTGAACAGATGGACGACCGCGAAGTGCGCACCAACTCGCTTGGCTTCAGGGATGAGGGTGAGGCAGTCCGCAAACGATCGTCAGATGTGTTTCTGCTGGGGATCTGCGGTGGCTCAGTTGCCTGGAATTTTTCGTGGGAAGGTGAAACGCGGCTGAAGCAGTTGCTGGCCGATTTGCCACAGCTGCAGGGCCGCGATCTGCAGATCGTGCGGCTGGCTCTGCCCGGCTACAAACAGCCTCAGCAGGTGATGGCACTGAACTACGTGCTTTCGCTGGGCGGGGAATTCGATGCCATACTGAATATTGACGGATTCAATGACGGAGCGCTCAGTATTCTGGAGAATGCGCGTCAGAAAACTTCGCTTGCCTACCCACGCTCGTGGCACGCCCGATCGCTGGTCATGACTGACCCACGGATTTCTGCGGAAGCGTGGCGACTGCTGACACTGCGAGCGGAACGGCAGCGGTTGGGAAAGCAGGCACTGCAATCACCGCTCCGCTGGCTGGCCCTCTATCAGCTCTGGTGGCACCTTAAAGACGAAGACACGCGAGCTGAATTGGCTCGACTGGGACTGGACATTTCCCAGTCCAATTCCAGCAGCTTCCTGCACCATGGCCCGCTGCCGGAGAAAGAATCCACTGCCGAGCAGGCTGTGGCTGCTGCCGATCTTTGGATCCGCAGTTCCCAGCAGATGCAGGCCGTATGCAAAGGACAGGGAATCCCGTACCTGCACATTCTGCAGCCCAATCAGTATGTGCCCGATTCCAAGCCGTTTACGGAATTTGAATTGGAAAAATGTCTGGCTGACGGACAGGACCTGCAGACCGTCACCGTTGCTGCGTATGCGGAATTGCGAGCAGCCGGCGCGCGAGCAAAGCAGGGGGGGCT
>CAXBSH010000503.1:0-3537 GCA_963977705.1 uncultured Planctomycetaceae bacterium | reverse complement strand
CCCAAAGGGGCGCACCACGGACTGATCACTGACCACTGATCACTGACCACTGATCACTGACCACTGATCACTGACAACTGATCACTGACAACTGATCACTGACAACTGCCCCCTGCCTCAGTGGGACTCTTCGCTGTGCTCTGCTGCTGCGGCATGCTCACGCTCGTATTCGGCGACTTCAGGTGCCCAGGTGGTTACCTGCGGAGCAACATTGATGTAGTACGACCGGCCGATGTCAGGAAACAACGCAATCGGCAGACCGATTGCCAGGATGGTCGTCGGGGCAAGGAGCACAAACTTCCAGTTGCCCTCAAACTTCAAGTGCATGAAGTACATCATCACACTCATGGCCTTGGCACAGGCTACTGCCAGTACCAGCACAATTGTCACACCCTTCGACATGGACAGCACGTCAAACAGAACTGACAGCCCGGTGCAGCCGCACAGCACAAAGAAGACGGCCAGATAGTTGACATGATGAGTCTGATGTTCGTCGTGTGACATGGCGGGCCTGCAAGACCAGAAAGAAACAGGGAACGGAAACGCCTGCAAGGATCAGATAATGTACAGCAGCGGGAACAGGAAAATCCAGACAAGGTCCACAAAGTGCCAGTACAGACCGCTGTTCTCAACCCAGTCCGTCCAGCGTTCATTCAGACTGCTGCCCTGCTTAAGCACCATACCGAACAGAATCATCCCCACGATCACGTGAATCGCATGGAATCCCGTCATGATGAAATAACAGGAAGCAAAGATGTTGCCATAAACCATCGGATGCGGGTCAAAGACTCGTGCCGAAATCAGCCCGGACAGCGGACCCGTGGTTTTCAGTTCGGTCAGATATGTGCGTACTTCTTCCAGCTTCAAAGCCGGCAATCGCTCGCCCGCACCCAACGCTTCACGCTTGACAAGATAGTCTGCGGGCAAAGCGGGCTGTGCCAGCGAGACGTCGGCAACAACGTGCTGTTCCAGATTCATCCACTTCTGAAACAGCTCGTAATCGGCTGCCGCGGATTCCTGATAGCCCTTGAACTCGGCATCGGTCATCGAACTGGGCCGCTCGGCACTCTGAAGTGCCTGCACCAGCGGAGCAATCCCCAGCAGATCCCCTGGACGCTCGGCGGTAATCACACCAGAGTGAGTGTAAGCGTGGAATCGCTCGCGCACCAGCTCTTCAAGCTGATCCGACACCTTCTGCATGGCCTGCGATGAAGTCTCTGGAATCCTGCCAGGCAGAATGTCATGGTCAATCTTACCCTTGTATTCCACGCCCTTGATCCCAAGGAACACGAAGGCCAGCAGGGTCGTGACCCACAGATAGCCGCGCGCCTTGCTGAAATTCTTCTGCGCCATCGCCTCGTGCGCGACCACGACACAGTAACTGGACACGATCAACACGAATGTGTTAATCCCCCCCAGCAGCACATTAATATGAGTGTCCTCGTACCGCGTTGGCCAGCCGTTCGACCCCAGTCGCAGCACAATGTACGAACCAATGAAGGCCGTAAAGAACATGATCTCAGTGCCAAGGAACAGCCACATCCCGAGTTTTGAATTCGGAATCGGAATCCCCATCCTCAGGGCAGGTGCTTTTGCAGAGTGAGACATAAATCAATACCAATCAGATAACCAGAGGCACCCGGAATTCAGCTACGCCTGACCTGCGTCAGCCCGTCAGCCGCAGAAAATCAAACACCAGACACACCAGCAAAACCGGTAGACAGATCAATGAACCGGCCATCAGTTGACGCGCCCGGTAATCCGTACGATCAAGGAAAAACCGCCACGTCAGCCACAAATATCCACCCGACAGAATCAATGCGGCAGCCAGATAACCGCCACCAGCAAGGCCCGCATATCGCGGCAGACATGAACCAGGAACAAACATCAACGCATAGACAAGAGCCACGAAACCGGCCCGCCGACCACCATCAGAAAATGATGGCAGCATCCTTAAACCAGCCTGCTCGTACTCAGCCCGATAAATCCAGCCGATCGCAAGGAAATGCGGGAACTGCCAGATAAAAAACACAGCAAATAATGCCAGCGCCTCAGCCCCCGGAGTTCCCCCGGCCGCAAACCAGCCAAGCACCGGTGGCATGGCACCAGGCACCGCACCAACAGTCGTGCAAAGAGCCGAATAAGGCTTCAACGGAGTATACAGCAGCACATAACACAGCATCGTCAGCACAGACGCCACACTGGTCAGTGGGTTGACCCACTGCCACAGCACCGCCCCACCAATCACCGCTAAAACAACACCATAAATCAAACCCTCGGAACGACTCACACGGCCACTGGCAACCGGTCGCCCTGTCGTCCGCTTCATCCGCGCGTCACGGTTGGATTCCCACACCTGATTCAGAACACTGGAGGCAGCCACAAGACACAACGTCCCGAATACCGCCGTCACCGCACGCATCCAGTCAATCACCGGACTGCCCAGCACATAACCAGCCAGAACTGCAACAGCGGACATCACCAGAATTCGCGGACGCGACATCTGGACGTAGTCACTCAGGCGAGCAACACCTGAAAAAGTTTCCAATGAATCCGTTTGACCTGCCGCTGCACTCATGCCGCACCTCCACGCAGCAGATCTGGCGGCGTCAGAGCCAGCCCGGTCAGACACCCGGCTGATTTCAGCCTGAGCACTGCCAGCACAGCACAGTTCGTCGATGCAAACAGGAACATCCCGGTCACGGTGTGCAGACTGCAGGCAATCGCCTGCTCAAGCGATCCAGACACCGCCACATATCCCAGCACTTCGACGCCAAATCGCGTCGCAAGCGCCGCAAGCCCAAGCCCCACCTGCAGACTGAGGGAACCAACGATAAAAATGCCACAGTACCGCAGCAGTCGATGCGAAGACGTCACCAGATGCCACACGGCGGCCACGCAGACCACCGAGACAAACACCGCGGAAATCACGTGCTCAGTTCGCAACAGGTGCAGATGACGCAACGCACCTCCAAGAATGTACTGAGCCAGCACAACCAGCGGAGCCGCCAGGCAAATCGCCAACCCGCCCACAGAAAATCGCTGATCATTCTGCCGCAGCCACTGCTGCCAGCCCTGCATCAGCAGGACGCGAAACACAACGCAGAGCGAAAAGAACATGGCACCGGTGACACTATGCAGCATCGCCAGAGTCCCACGATCGAACAGCACCCGAGCACCTCCAAGGCCACCCTGTGCAATCACCGCCAGCAGGATCCCCAGAGTCCACCGGCGCTGCCAGCCCCCAGCCCGCCAGCCGACCGTCGCCAGTGCAATCGCCACCAGCCCGATCAGGACGCCAGCCAACCGATGACCGTGCTCAACAAATTTCTCGTTGTTCACACGGAAATCACTGAGCCATGGATACAGCAGCATGTTCTGGCCGTCCGAAGAAGGCCAGTCGGCGAACGCCATGCCGGCTTTCAGAGTCGTCACGAGCGCACCCATGCTGATAGGCAGCAAAGCAACCAGACAGGTTGCCGTTGCCAGCCCTCTCAGCAGTGGTGAACACGTTGGGTCGGAAGACCGCAAATGACT
>CAXBSH010000502.1:0-3542 GCA_963977705.1 uncultured Planctomycetaceae bacterium | reverse complement strand
GTTAACTCGACGCCCGCATCATCCACAAACGGATAAAACATCCCCGCGGAATTGGAACCACCACCCACACAGGCCACCACCTCGCTCGGCAAACGACCCGTCTGCGCCAGACACTGCTCACGAGCCTCGCGGCCAATGATCGCCTGAAAATCACGCACCATCATCGGAAACGGATGAGGACCCACGACGCTGCCAATGATGTAATGCGTGTCACGCACCGATGCCATCCAGTCACGCATCGCCTCGTTAATCGCATCACGCAGGGTCCGCGAACCCGTCGTCACTGGACGCACCTCGGCACCCATCGTCCGCATAATGAAAACATTCAGCTTCTGACGACGGACGTCCTCCTCACCCATGTAAACCACACACGGCAGACCAAATCGAGCACACGCAGTTGCTGTCGCCACACCATGCTGACCAGCACCAGTCTCAGCGATCACACGAGTCTTCCCCATGCGCTGAGTCAATAACACCTGACCCATCGTGTTGTTGATCTTGTGAGCACCCGTGTGATTCAGATCCTCACGCTTGAAATAAATCTGAGCCCCACCGCACTTCTGAGTCAGTCGCTCGGCAAAATACAACGGATTCGGTCGACCCACAAAATGCCGCAACAACTCACGCAACTGACGGTCAAACTCCGGGTCACGACGAGCCGACTCGTAGGCCTCCGTCAGCTGCTCCAGAGCATACATCAGCGTTTCCGGCACGTATCGACGACCGTACTCGCCAAAACGCCCCCGAGCATCAGGAACGGCACTCAATCGAGTCTGCGGAAGTTCTGTTGTGGACATACGCCTGCTGTACCTGTTCTGAATCCTGTCGAACGACGGAAAATCGCGGCTCACACAGTCTACACACTCCACGGCACACAGACGACAAAATCAGACGAATGGAATCACAGTTCCGATGTTTTTCCCGTCACCGCACAAATTCGTCACCACGATTCAGTCAGTTCCTGCACCACACCCACAGAAATCGGCCCCGTACCCCAAAGCCGAAAACGACGAGCCGTCTCGCCAGTATGAATAATCTCCAGCTCCAGACGATCAGCCGGCAGAATCCCCCCCAGACGCTCTCCCCACTCCACCAGACAAATCCACTCACCACTGTCCAGATACTCAGCTCCGCCGAACGCCAGAAACTCGTCCGCATCCCCCAGCCGATAAACGTCAAAATGCGCCAGCGGAATCCGACCACCCACGTACTGCTGCAACAGCACAAACGTCGGGCTGCTCACCTGCTCCTCCAATACCCCCAATCCCACCGCCAACGCTCGCACAAAACGAGTCTTACCAGCCCCCAACTGCCCACTCAGACACAACGTCAGCCCCGGACGCAACACACTCGCCAGAACTGCACCCAGCCGCTCCGTGTCCGCCTCACACCGACTCTCAAAAACCAGCTCCGCTGTCACTCACAACCTCACTCGCTCACTACCTCACTCACTCAATCGCCCTGAACACCCGCCGCAACCTCACGACCCACGTCCACTGACTCCTCCAGCTCCAGCCGCGGTACCACAGGCCTGTACACCGGGGTAGACTCTTCCCGAGCAGCCGAACTCAACACGTCCCGCACACTGTAAAACGCGTCTCCACGACTGCCCGAATCGTTGTAATTCCAGCGCCGCAAACGATGCGATTTCAGATTATGACAGCCCACCAGATTCCCCAGCACCACGATCAGCATCAGCAGACCAACAGACCTCCACACCCTCGCAGCCTGAATCCCTCGGTCCTGACTCATTTGCTCAATCCCGCTGCTGGCACCCACTGCCGGAAATCCCCTCAGAGACCCCCTCCGACCACACATTCCCACAGCCCCGCATCCTAACCACCACTCAACACCCGGAATACACCCGAGCAGCAGAATCGGAAGCCCCCCCGCAGACAACCACTGCACCCGCTGACCGAAATCGGCAGAATTCGCAGCCCCAAACCTGCAAACTGCACTCCCGGAACCACTCTCAGCACTCGACATTTCCCACACCACCCAGTTCAATTCGCCCCATGAACCAACTGCCCCCCGATGACCCACGCTTCGACGAACTCCTCGCAGACATTCACCAGCAGGGCACCGCACACGATGCCCGCACCACTGCACGCGCACAGCAAATGCTGCACATCACACCCTCCACCGGCCGCTTCCTCGAACTGCTGGTCCAGGAACAACGCCCCAAACGCATCCTCGAAATCGGAACCTCCAGCGGCTACTCAACTCTCTGGCTGCTCCGCGCCGCCATAACTCTCGGTATCCCCATCGACTCCGTCGACCACTCGCCCGAAAAACACCAACTCGCCCGCCAGAACCTGAACCGCGCCGGACTCGCTCACGCCGTCCAGCTGCACACCACCAATGCCACCGACTTCCTCAACGCAGCCCAGCCACACACATGGGACTTCGTCTTCCTCGATGCCGATCGCTCAAAATACTGCGAATGGTGGCCTGCACTGCAAAAAGCCACAAAACTCGGAGTCATCGTGTGTGATAATGCCGTCTCACACCCCGCCGAATTCCAGAACTTCCTCGCTCTCATCGATGCCGATCACAGCCTGCAACGAGCCATCCTCACCATCGGAAAAGGACAACTCCTGATCCGCACCAATACCGCCGCAACTCCACACGGCACTCCACTCGTCCAACTGCAAACGTCCAGAATCCGCCGCTGAAACACCCCTCGGCACCAGCATCTGCACCACGCCAGCCCACCGCCAGCCCACCGCCAGCCCCCGAGCCTCCAACTGAATCCCCATCCCAGTCCAGCATTTCCCGCCGATCTCACTCCTCACACCCACGCGCCAACACACCAATCACCACCCCGCGCCCCCAAATGGACCTTCACACGCCGCCACCACACAACCTAAACTCCGCACACGCACACCGCTGCATCACGTCGCGTCTCCGGAGCCTCAGCGTATGCCCCGAACCGGGCCCCACCTGCCAGCACTCACCCTCATCACACTGCTTGCCACCACAGGCTGCCGCTATGACGGCTCCTTCATGCAGATGGACAGCAATGCCGGGTTTCCGTTCTTCGGACTGCAACTCTCCGTCGACTCAGGCTCACGACCCACGCAACAGCCCACACACACGTATCACCTCACACCACCACCAACCAGCAGTCGCAGCCACAGTGACAATCACAATCACAGCCTGCTGACACGACAGAGCAGGGCACTGGCGACAGACAATCAGCACCCCCTGACCACCGTCAGCCTCTCACACCACTGACCAGCCCACTCCCCCCCCCAACTACTTCAACCGCAACGCCCGCACCACGTGATTGTTGCTGTCGCCGATATACAACACACCATCCCGCGACACATACACGCCATGCAGACGGTCCATCCGACAACCACTCGGTAATCCATCCGGACCGTTGCCCTTCTGACCGTCACCCACCACCGTCCGCACCACGCCCTCCGACGGGACATACACACGCACCGTGTGACTCTCCGTGTCCGCAAAATACACATTCCCGTCCGGACCCACCGCTACGCCCTTCGGCCCCGACAGCAAAGCCTCCTTCGCCGGAC
>CAXBSH010000501.1:0-3543 GCA_963977705.1 uncultured Planctomycetaceae bacterium | reverse complement strand
CCCCTCTCCCTCCCCCCGAATCACACTTGAATGTCAAGCACAAAAAATCACCGACAGACGCGTTTCCGTCAGGTCGCGACCTGCAGAACCGATTCCACGAACAGCCGCCCAGAGCCTTGTAATCGGCAAAATCGAAACCAACCGCAGCGCAGGAAAACTTCCGCCCCACGTTGCTCGAATGCAGCACCTGCTGCCGTTTTCAAACATCCTGCCAAACCCGCAGTGCTAGGGTTGCACACGGGTTACTCTCTGCGGAAGGCTGTTTCGCTTCCGTCAGCAAGGATGACGCTCACGACTTTTGTCTTCCTGCTCGCATACGACGGTCCTGCCATGTTTGACTCCGATCGACTGAAGACTGACCTGCTGGCGCTTGGCCTGCTGGCTCTGGTCGTCTTTTCAGGGCTCAGCCTGCTCAGCTACGACGCAGCAGACCCCCCCTCAACCGTCGTCTTCCCCACTCGCGAAACTCCGCTCAATATCTGCGGCAATGCCGGCGCTGCACTCGCGTTCCACGGTGGCCAGCTGCTGGGAGCAGGGATCTGGATTGTCCTGCTGACCCTCGCTGCCTGGGACCTGAAACTGTTCGCTCGCGAACCCTCCCGCGGAACCACGCCCACACTGACCGGCCTTGTGATGCTCGTCGCCTCCGGTTGCGTCCTGCTGCAGCTGATCATGCCCGGACTGGCCACCGGCTCCCTGTACGGCAGTGGGGGCCAGCTGGGCGCTCTGCTGGGGCTGCTGCTGCAACGACTGTTTTCCCCAACCGGGATTCTGATCCTCTGCGGCAGCCTGTTTGCCGCCGGTGTCGTACTCACGCCCCTGGCCGATCTGCTGCTGCCCGCACTCAAACTCAGTGTCCTGCCCGCCAGCTTCGCCGGTTCCTCCCTGCGCTGGCTGGTCCGCAGCTCACAGGCCGCCACGGCCAGAACCACAGCACCCAAAATCAGCTCGACTCGCGAAGCTGCCCCATCCACAGCATTCACTGACATCGCAGTCGCTCCGGAATCCACTGCCGAAACCCCCGCGCCTACCAGAACCCGCGGGCGCCGAACCTCGGCCTCTGCCTCGGCCACCAACGCTACGGTCAGTGTCGCTGCGGCTGACAAAGCCACCAGTCGCGGCACAGCCGCCAACACAACCGAAGACGAACCAGCCACGCTGCCGTTCCGCCGCATTCCGGCAACCGCCACCGAGCCAGCTGATGAGCAGGATGCAGACGAAACTCCAGCCATGCCACGAGTCGCCGTACTGCCCGCCTCCAGCCGAAACATCCGCATCAATGCTCCGGCCGCTGTCAAAACTCCGCCCGCTGCGGCCAGAACCGAACGACCTGGCTACAGCCTGCCGGCCGTCGATCTGCTGACCGAAGGCGAAGAATTCCCCTACGAACAGCTGGCGAAGAAAGCCAGACTGGCCGCCAACACACTCGAACAGGCCTTCGCCGAATTCGGGCTCAATGTCCGCGTGTCTGAAATCGACACCGGACCCGTCGTGACACAGTTCGAACTGGAACTGGAAAAAGGCCTGCGACTCAGCAAAGTCACAGCCCTCGAAGATGACCTCGCAATCGCCCTGCGAGTCCCAGCGGTACGCGTCGTCGCACCCATCCCGGGCAAGAACACCGTGGGAGTCGAAGTTCCCAATGACAAACAGGTCATGGTCCGCCTGCGCGAACTGCTGCAGTCCACGGGAGTAGGCTGCGAATCACTCAGACTGCCCCTGTTCCTTGGTAAGGATGTCAGTGGCCGCCCGCTCGCCGTTGACCTCGCCAAAATGCCACACCTGCTGATCGCCGGACGCACTGGAACCGGAAAAAGCGTCTGCCTGAATACACTGATCATCTCGCTCCTGATGACCCGCACTCCCGACGAAGTCCGGATGCTGATGATCGACCCCAAAATGGTGGAACTCAGCCCCTACAAACGCATTCCACACCTCATGCACCCGGTCATCACCGACATGAAAAAAGCGGAAGCGGTACTGGCATGGGCCGTTGATACCATGGAAGAACGATATGACCTGCTGGCTCGCGCCGGCGTACGACATCTGGACAGCTTCAATAAACTGGGACGCACAGAGATCCTTGAACGACTGGGTGTCGGCGAACAGGATCCTGAGGCCGCCTCAATTCCCGAGCGACTGCCCTTCATCGTGATCATTGCCGATGAAATGGCCGATCTGATGATGACCTCCGGAAAAGAAGTTGAAGCCTACATCATCCGACTTGCTCAGAAGTCACGAGCCGTCGGAATTCATCTGGTCCTCGCAACTCAGAAACCTACCGTCGACGTCATCACCGGTCTGATCAAGTCCAACCTGCCCGCACGTATCTCGTTCCAGGTCGCCAGCAAAATGGACAGCCGAGTCGTCCTGGATGAATCAGGGGCCGAACGACTGCTGGGCAGCGGTGATATGCTGTACCTTGCACCCGGCACCAGCCACGTCACACGCGCTCAGGGCACCTATGTCAGCGACGACGAAATCAACTCCGTCATCGACTACTTCAATGACACGGCTCCGGAATTCAACGACGAACTGATGCGACTGACAGCGCAGGCCGGACAGGCCGCCGGCGGTGGCAGCAGTGATCCGGCCGATCGGCCCCATGACGACCTGTATGATTCGGCCGTTGAAGTGGTGATTCGCGAAGGTCGCGGCAGTGTTTCGCTGCTGCAGCGAGCCCTCGGGATCGGCTACGGCCGCGCAGCACGCATGATCGACTGGATGGCAGCCGACGGAGTCGTGGGCGATTACAACGGACAACACGCCCGCGAAGTCATCTGCACCATGGAACAGTGGCAATCAGCCCGAGCCGATCGCGACTGAACCGCCGCAGAACTCCCCAACCACACGAATAAACGACTTGTGGACAAAGAAGTCTTTATTGCATCCAAACCAGAATCGCCACAATCTTAATTTGATCTTATCTTGCCCGCATTTCATGGCATTCGAGCATTGCACAAGGCAGAATCCTGCTATAGGTTGCCAGTGTGCGTCTGACGATCTGTGCATTTTCTGCCTGCGGGCTCAGCTTTCGTTCTGAAGTCACCATGCGTTCATTATTCCAGCATAGCCAATCGATTGGGCGGCAGATTTTTTGTCTGCTGCTGATCGTCAGTCTGTGGCGGGGTCCTATGCCCGTGCTGCACGACCATGCTTTGCTGGCGGAAGGTGCTGGACTCAGCCGGCATCTGCTGCTGTATCATGGTGGCCCACGTCCGGATTCGCCTGCATCCGATCGTTCTGTGCAGACAGAACGTATGCACTGGCATTTTGCCCGCATTCGGGATGTGCTTGATCCGAATGCTCCTCCGGAAGGTTCCGGCCACGACGACATCTGTGGCTTTTCGCCGTCGGTGAACGGGCTGCGTTCAGGTGCCTGCTGGTCCAGTACGGAACTGCCTGTCTGCTGTTTATCGGTATTGCCGTCGGCGGTCCTGCCTCATGGCATCCAGTTCGCGGGCCTGCGGACCTGCGGGTATGCTGGCGGACAGCGTGGCACCATCGCACATTCGTCGATGGGTCGTGCCGTATGTCTGCAGT
>CAXBSH010000500.1:0-3563 GCA_963977705.1 uncultured Planctomycetaceae bacterium | reverse complement strand
GCCCAATATGTGTTCACAGCGGCGTTGTAGTCCTCTGCCGCATCGTCGACTCGTCGTTGATAGGCCGTTGAAGAAGCCGCGTCTGCCTCGCTCTTCGTCTGCTGAAATCCCGCAACCGCAGTGTTGTAGGTGTTGTTGGCGGCAGCGACACTGGAACTATGCGCAGCGATTGCAGGCTGCACGTCCGACTGACACTGAGATGCCGACTGCGACAGGTTCTGCTGGTAAGTTGCGAGCAGTGCCGCAACCGCAGCAGAGTGGGCCTGATTGATTGGAGTTGTGGCCACAACAAAGGCGGATTCGGCGGCAGCAACAGCGCTGTCGTAGGTGCTTGTGGCACTTGCAAGAGAAGCGTCAAAAGCACTTTGCGCGGCCTGTGCCGCTGATTCATAGTTGTTTTGTGCTTCAGCAGCCGCAGCGTCGTACGTTGCCTGCAGTCCGGCAATTGCACTTGAGTATGCCGCGGTCGCGTTTTGAATTGACTGACCATATGCTGCCTGCGCCGCCGTCTCGTCAGCAGTTCGGATTGACGTCGCGGCTGTGATCGCCTGCGAATACGTTGCCTCTGCAGCCGCGACGGCACTGTTGTAGCTGGAGATGATTCCGGATTGTGCTGCGTCAAACCCAGTGTTGGACGAATTCACAACCGCATCAATCTGAGCATTGGCCGCTTGCGTGGCGCTGATGACGCCTGAATCACTGGCGAGGCCCGTTGCGTCATAGACTGCGGAAGGATTTGCCGCCAGCGCGCTATCACGAGCTGAGGTCGCGGAGGCGATGGCTGCCGCTCGAATTCCACCGGCACCGGTTGGACCATTCCCAACGGCAACGTCATATGCAGTCGATGCTGCGGTCGATGTGGCCGTGTATGCCGCAGAAGCAGCGTTTGATGCGGCAGTAAAGACCGCCGCTGCAGCATCGGCACCAGAATGAAATGCAGCTTCCGCCGCAGCAAATGCGGCGTCGAATGTTGCTGTGGCACTGTTCGTGGCGGCTTCAAGAGCCGCGTTGATGCCTGTCACAGCAATATCATGGGTACTATTGGCCGCAGCAACGGTGCTGGTCATGGTTGCATTCGCACCGGCAATCGATGAAGCGTGCGTTGTCGTTAGTTGTGCTGCCGCGTCCGTGAGGGTTGCTGCATTCGTCGCATCGGAGGTTTGTTTCGTTTGCTGCACGCCCTGCATGCCGCTGGTAAACGCGGACTCTAATCCTGTTACTGAAGATTGAAGAGTTGTTGTGGCACCCTGGACCGCAGAATTCAGCGTCGCCTGCGTTTGTGCTGACGCGGTCGAAAACGTCGCATGCAGCCCAGCCGAAGCGGCCTGCCCTCCAGACAATGCCGAGTTGAATGCCTGTTCCGCGCTTGTGGCTGCAGCGGTTGCATTCGCTAGTTCTGTTGCGACATTGACCTGACTGTTCGTACTCGTTCCGTCCAGCAGAACACGTTCCTCAAGTCTCTCCAGCCCCGCCACATGCCCCCCCATAGTCATTTTTTGCCTTCTCCGCGTTCTGTTCGAGACGGAGGTGCCGAGGCATTGGTTGACAAAACTCTGCAGGGAGTTGACCCTCGGCATAGATGAGATCTGAAAGTGTTGTGGGGCGAGTGGGTTATCTGCTCTTTCATCCAAGGGTACGCGTTGTGACCTATGTTAATTGCCGATTCCATTCTGGATAGTGGGACTTTGTTGATTTTTCCGCGTATGACGAAAAACGAATGAAGGAGCGGTCGATGGCGTGCACTCTGATTTCAGGAATCGCCGAGGGAGACATTCTGCTTTTTGAAGTGATCCGCCCGGTAAGAATATTCTGAGTTGCGAGAGTGTGACCGAAATCAGGGTGATTGGGCGATTGGTGACGTTGGACGATGAGTTCCAGATCAACAGTGTTTGGCCGCGTCAAGCGAGTCGATGCGAGGTTCCGGTGGCGAACAGCGGTCAAGAATCACAGTCAGCGCAGACGGTGATCGCGGCCCAATTCGAACATGAACCTGGGCGCGGCGGCTTTATGCGGCTCGACGGGAGTAGGAATGGATCACGCCGCCGAGTTTTGAAGTGCATCCAACGTCGTTCAGACGAACGGTCGTCGCTTCTACTGGAGGTGCCGCAAAGTCCGGCGGAAGGTGATCGCGGGAAGAATGCGGTCGGTCTTCGTTGTAGTGGCGACTCCAGATCCGGCAGATGTGATCGAGATGGTTTTTTGGCAACGATGACAAACTTATTGAGGCACTCGAACTTCAGCGTCTGGATGAATCGCTCGACGTGAGCACGGAGATTCGGTGACATCGGGACCGTCCGCTTGATTTGCACGCCACTGGTTTTCAACACCTCATCGAATTGTCCGCTGAACTTCGCATCGTTGTCCCTCATCATGTATTCTGGTGCGAGATTCATGTCTTCGGCAATCATCAGGAAGTTCCGGGCCTGCAGGCTGACCCATGCGGAGTCCGGCTGAACGGTGCTCGGTGAAATCCAGACGCGGCGTGAACCCACGTGCAGAAACACCAGCAAGTACACGTCGACCAGCCCTTTGGCTGTCCACATCGGCTTGGACAGAAAATCACATTGCCAGAGCGTATCCGCATGAATCTTCAGGAATTCGTCCCATGAACGTTTGCCGCGCTTGGGACCGGGATCAATGTCATGTACCTTCAGGATCATCTTCACGGTTTGCCGGGAGACACTTTTGATTCCCAGCTTCCTGAGTTCCCCAAGAATCCGGGTGTAGCCCCAGTCATTTTCGCGGGCCAGCTTCAGCACCAATTCCCGGATGTCGTCCGACGTTCGGGGGCGACCGGGTTTCCGCCCCGAGGCCGCCTTCTTTTCAGTGTGCGATGTTTCCTTCTCCCGAATCCAGCGCACGAACGTTTGGTAACTGACGATCGATATCAGGCCTCGCAGCTGAACACCCAGCTTGCGACCGAACTGCAACAACCGGCGTTTCTCCTGAGGTGTCGCAACCATCCGCTCCGGCAGCCGGGCTCGCAGGATCTTGTTCTCTTCCTTCAGGTAGGCCACCTGTCGAGCCAGATCCTGGCGAGTCACAGACGCCAGCAGAGCAAAAATCGGATGCAAAATCGGGTTCATCATGCTACCGTGGCGAGGGGTTGAAAACTGCGGTAATCACAGGGAATCAGAGTTTTCTTACCCCGCTGGAAAGCCGGTCACAGTACCGCGAACCGGGCCGCAGAACGAATCCTCGGAGTCACGGTGCGGCAACAATCTCCGTTGCCAGTTTCTTGGGGAATTGTAACCGCGATATCTTCGCCAGACCGCCAACGTCGCCACCACGCTGCATCGTCTGGGTCACGGTTGATCAATGCGTGGGGCGACCCGTCTGGGAGGCCGGCGTCGCATGTGTTCGCTGAGGGTTGACGGGCAGGCGGACACTTGATCTGGAACTCATCACTGCTGCCAAGAGACGCCACGGTCTGCCAAACTGGCAAGACGCGTAAAGCATTGTTTTCAAATGACTTGCGTCATCGAATGTCATTGCGCGGGTTAAAACCGGCCACCGATTTGCGGGTCAAAACCGGCCAGGGTTTTGATGAATTGAAGCTGTTA
>CAXBSH010000499.1:0-3595 GCA_963977705.1 uncultured Planctomycetaceae bacterium | reverse complement strand
ATCGAAATCAATTCTTCCCGCATGGCTTGCGGTAAGTCTTCGCACAACAAAACGCCGATCTGGGAATTCAGTTCATCAACGTCACCCATCGCATGTACGCGCAGCGCATCTTTGTCCACACGGCTGCCATCGCCGAGTCCGGTTGTACCTGCATCACCGGTACGTGTCGCAATTTTTGAAAGTCTGTTGCCCATAACGAATGAAATTTGGTCAGAGGCCACAGAGGATAAGCCAAAATGGTGCGGAACGCATCATAATAGAATGTTTTGATCACGACTGCGCACAGTTGCCGGGCAGTACCGGCTGGCTGACCCAGGCTATATCGGCGTAATTTAATTCAGGATGCAGAATGGCAACACGACTTCCTCCGGTGCATGCACTGACCGCCTTTGAAGCGGCCGCGCGCTTTGGTTCCTTTGCTGTGGCGGCAGAAGAACTGTGTATTACGCCGTCCGCACTTTCTCACAGAATTCGGCTGCTCGAAGAGCATCTGGGCGAACGTGTTTTTCTGCGTGAAGGTCGCAGCGTTGCACTGACTGAGTTCGGCCGCCGTTATCTGGACGTGGTACGTGCAGCACTGCGCACTTTATCGGATTTCCCCTTGCCGGGACGCAGCAGCCAGCAACAAATGCGGGTCAAAGTTACGTTGCCACCGACATTTGCGCGCTATATGTTTATGCCGCGTCTGGCGGAGTTCTATGCACTGCATCCGGAAATTGATATTGAAGTCTATTTATTCGTACCGCTGTACGACCTGAGCCTTTCTGAGAGCGATGTCGAAATCCGTTTCGGCGCCGGTGAATATCCGAATCTGGTGACGCGCAAACTGTTTGTCGAACCGAGTTTCGCTGTTGCCAGTCCGGACTATCTGCGCACGATTGCACCGCTGAAAAAGCCGGAAGATTTGCGCCATGCGCGTCTGCTGCGTTCCGCGCTGGAACCCTGGCAGCCGTGGTTTGAAGTCGCTGGACTGGACTGGGCAGAACCGGTCAGTGGCTTACGGATTGATGATCTGGGCCTGTTGCTGGAAGCTGTGAAGCATGGACATGGCGTTGGCTTAACGCGCCAGCATTTTGCACAGGAAATGATAGAACGCGGCGATGTGGTTCGCCTGTTTGATGCGCAGGTCGCGACGCCGCCGCACGCTTACTATCTCGTCCATGAAGCCATGCCGAGTCTGCGTCCTGAAGTAGAAACCTTTATTCAGTGGATGCTGTCAGCATTCCGCTCTCCGGCGATGGCCTGAGGCTTTCTTCGCGGGTGGAAGCAGTTTGCTGCGCCACCCAGTCCTGCAGGGGCAACGGACGTGCAAACAAAAAACCCTGCATGGAATGACAACCGTTTTCAATCAGAAATTCTGCCTGCTCCCGGGTTTCCACACCTTCAGCGACAACCCGTAAACCCAGATGCTGCGCCATCGATAAAATGGATTGCACGATCGCCGTACCATTGCTGTCGTCCGGCGTATCCTGCACAAAGCTTTTATCGATTTTCAACTCGTACAAAGGCAGTTTTTTCAGATAAGAAAAGCTGGAGTATCCGGTACCGAAGTCATCAATCGAAAAACGGATTCCCATTGCCGTCAGTTCCAGCATGCGTGCAATAGTGTCGTGCAGATTGTCGATCAGCAAGCCTTCCGTGACTTCCAGTATCAGAAAATCAGGATCAGCCCCGGTTTCAATGACGGCAATTTTAACTTTGTCGACAAAGTCAGGCTGGCGGAATTGCTTCGGGCTGACATTAATCGAAACCGACACCGGTATCCCTGCGGCCTGCAATGCGCACACTGCCATACATCCCTGCCGCAGTACCCAGTCACCCAGACGGATAATCATGCCGGACTCTTCTGCCAGCGGAATGAATACCGCCGGCGACACCATGCCGCGCTGAGGATGCTGCCAGCGCATCAGTAATTCGCCACCTACCGGTTTCCCGAAACGATCGACCTGTGGCTGTATATACATCTGCAATTCTTCATGATCGATCGCATCCCGCAAGTCACGCTCCATCGCGAGCCGGCTGACAATTTCCGACTGCATACCGGTTTCATATAACACCACCTGATTGCGGCCATTTTCTTTTGCGCGGTACATTGCCGTATCAGCTTCCCGGAGTAAATCTTCGACTTGCTGATCCGGACGCGGCAGCATGGTGATGCCGATACTGCAAGTGGAGCTGTACAGCAATCCGTCCACATCAAACATCTGGGTCATCGCCACCCGGTAGCGTTCGGCAGCATCCATCGCCACGGGCGATCTGCCGTGGTCCATTCCTGCCAAGGCAGCCCATGCAGATCTCGCGGCTGAGTACATCAACTTCATCACCGATCCAGCGAACAATGGAACCTGGATTGCAAACGGTCAGGTTCCAGCTTCCGTTTCGGGCACCGAGGCTCAGATGGTCACCGATAACAAGATCACCGGTGTCTCAGCTGATGCGATCACCAAGTGGGGGTCGCTGGCAAAGGATGGCACCACCCTTCCATTCCCCGACTGGGCAACCCCGACGTGGTACGACACCATCTCCAAGTCGGCGCAGTCGCTGGAGGCTGGACAGATCACTCCGGAGGAGTTCGTTCAGAAGCTTCAGGATGACTACGGCGCATTCACCACAAAGCGGATGGGCGGATAGTCCTTCGCGCGATGAGCGGTGATGTAACGCTGGTCCCACACCCGGTAGGAGGGGGGCGCCGAAAGGTGCCTCCCTCCTCCGTCGCGCCGGGTGAGCCGAGGACGATCGGTTACGCCTATGTTCTTCCGGCGCTGGTGATGTACCTGCTGTTCGTACTGGCCCCATTCATCCACACGATTTATCTTTCATTCTTCTCATGGGATGGCATTGGTCCATCGACGTTTGTCGGCCTGGATAACTACAAGGAGATCTGGAAGAGCTCCGTCTTTCGAAGTGCTTTCGTCCATTCCATCGTTCTGATCATCTTCTACGCCGTAATCCCTCTGCTGCTTGCGCTGCTGCTTGTCTCAATCATGAATCGCAGTCGCATTCGTGGACTGACCTTCTATCGCACGGCACTGTTTCTGCCTTACATCGTCGCGCCGACAGCAGTCGCCGTGATCTGGAGATGGCTGCTCGCGCCAGAGGGACCGATCAACTCGATTCTGACGGCAATTGGTCTAGGTAGCCTGACCCGCCCATGGCTGGGTGACTTCACCTTCGCACTCCCCAGCGTTGGGCTCGTCGGAACTTGGGTTATGAGTGGGCTGGTTCTGGTCCTGCTACTCGCCGGAGTCCAGAAGATTCCAACCTCTCTATACGAGGCTGCTCGAATCGATGGAGCGGGGGCGTGGTGGGAGTTTTGGGCTGTGACTCTTCCCGGATTGCGCTACGAGATCGCCGTAGTGCTCGTGCTGACCGTCACGGCAGCTTTGAGGAACTTCGACATCATCTACGTCATGACCTCTGGTGGCCCGGGAACCTCGACCGTTGTCCCCTCCTACTTGGTGTATCAGCAGGCGTTCATTGTTGGTGAATTGGGGGCCGCGGCAGCCATCGGTTTTGTTCTTGCGTTGATGATCTCGCTTATCAACTATCTGATTGGTCGGATTGGTGGGACGGCCACATGATCAGTCGTCGCGAT
>CAXBSH010000498.1:0-3686 GCA_963977705.1 uncultured Planctomycetaceae bacterium | reverse complement strand
AAGAGCCGGAACTTGGCCTGCATCCGGACATGTTGCCACGGATTGCCGACCTGCTGATTTCCGCGTCGGAGCGAACGCAGCTTGTCGTGACGACACATTCTGACATTCTCGTCGATGCGATGACTGAGCGTCCTCAATGCGTCGTGGTCTTTGAAAAACACGATCGTTGCACGCAGGCAACTCGACTGAATGAGGAAGAACTGGCCGACTGGTTGAAGCAATACCGTCTTGGCCAACTTTGGACACGAGGCCAGATCGGAGGGATGCGCTGGTGAAAGTCACAGTCTATCTCGAAGGTGGCGGTGACTCGAAGGAACTGCATACCCGCTGTCGTGAAGGTTTTCGGAAGCTGCTGGAACGCTGTGGATTCGGCGGCAGGATGCCAAAGTTGGTCGCTTGTGGCAGCAGGTCTCAGGCGTATGCCGACTTTTGCACGGCTCATCGAAACGCAAGTCGAGGCAGTATCGCACTCATGCTGATCGACAGCGAAGACCCGATGGCTGACATCAACACAACGTGGCCTCACCTCAAAGTTCGGGACGGCTGGGAGAAGCCAGACAACGCCAATGACGAACAGGTCCTGATGATGACGACGTGCATGGAGACCTGGATTGTGGCCGATCGACCGGCGTTGAAGTCTCACTACGGCCAAAATCTACAGGAATCCGGTCTGCCGGCAGTTGATGATCTGGAACACCGGCTACGAGATGTCGTTCAAAACGCGTTGGTTCACGCCACGCGAAACTGCGGCAACAAGTATGAAAAAGGCAAACGCTCTTTTCAGATCCTGGCCGAACTCACTCCCGACACTCTAAGCGAACATTTGCCAGGCTTCGTGCGCGCAAAGCGAATTCTGAGTGAGAAACTGTGATGGCTGAAGCAATCATAACATCGAACACCACGATGCTCGCTGCAGTGATGGATTCGTTGACATGCGTATCCAGTCACCAGCCCGTTGTCGAGTAGTACCCGCAGCATTGTTGTGGGCTGGGCCGCGTGGCGAATGGCGAGCACGGGGGCCGTTGCTCCGCGAGCGGCTGCCTCAGTTGCTGACGCAGGGCGTGGGAACAGCACGTTCGTTGTCGCCATTGTCAGCAACGTGCTGACCGCCACGAAGGCAGGCGCTCGTTTCCTTCCCCCGCGTCTCCTGCGGAAAACTCGACCGAACTGAATCTCCTTCTGCCTTTCCTTCCCTGCTGTATCCTTCGCGGAGCTGTCTGCGGGGCAAAAAAGCATCGCTCGGCCGGAAGTTTGAGCTACGTTCTCTGGCGGGCGAGGCATCCACGCATCGGGGGGCCTCAACACAAATGCCGGAGCGATCTGCTGACAGCCGATCAGGCGGATCCTCGGGCAGCAAACACCTCCCGTGGGATGCAGACAGGATCTCACCGATGCGCCAGCACTCCCGGAAAAATCCGGATTTCCGCAGCGAGTTTGCCCGCGGAAAGGCGGTACCGATCGTGGTGAACTTACTTTTTCTTCTTCACGGTCAGCTCAGCTGCCGTCAACTGCAGTTCCCCCAGATCCAGTGTGTCTCCTGCGGGGATGGTCAGCAGCAGGCCGCCACGGTCGAGTGTTTCGGGAGTGTTGCCGCGAATCCAGCCGGAGATGTTTTCAGGACGTTCGTGCCAGAATCGGAATCGCCATTCGCCGGCCGGTAGCTGCGCCAGCTGCAGTTCCCCGTTCGCATCCGTCACGGCTGCGTAGGGATGATCCAGTACCACGAGCCACGCTTTCATCCAGCTGTGAATGCTGCAGTCCACTCGCACCGGCACAGTCTCGGCCTTGCGGATGATACGTTCTGAGGGCTGCCCGGCGGGAATCACTTCGTTGAAAGGTGTGGAACGGCGCAGAAAGGCGGCCGCATTATGCACCACCGGATCACTGTTCAGCAGTCGCAGTGGCTGACTGGTCTGCAGACACAGGATCCGCGGTTCAAAGCGACAGCCACGGTTGTCCAGCAGGACGGGTTGCTGCACCTGCTGCTGCCGCTGCGGATGCACGGGTACGGCTGTTTTGGATTCCAGCCACACGATGATGTTACGAATGCCGCGATTCTCTGAATTCACCACCAGCGATTCATCCACCAGTCCACTCTGTCCACAGACTTCGGCATCCCGTTCAATCTGCAGAGGTTCCGGTTTCGGCAGCTCACCGCTGAGCACAAAGCGAGCGGTCAGGCCACCCCAGCCCGATGTCTGTGCCGATACGGTTTGTCCCTGACTGCTGAGCAGCCCACACACAAACAGAGTGACCAGCAACCTCAGAGCAGGCTGCAGAGGACTGATTGGACAGACGACATTCCGGAAGCTCAGGGCAGCCATAGCACAACCATTTTCTGTGGGGGCGGGGGGAAGCAGGCAGGATCACTCAGGGGGTGGTTGCCGACAGCAGCAGCAATCGCGGTCGACGGACCCGCACTGCAGCGTCTCCCGGGGGGACAAACAGTCCGACCTGTCCGGGTTTCAGCATCGGCAGAGTTCCCTGGCAGACGACTTCACCATTGGCACGAACTCGCAGGATTGAGCCATCGACAGCGACTTCAAGATCGTTCCACGCTTCACGTGGCAGGGTGAGATTCTGGTTTCGCTGCAGCAGGTCTGAGTCGCCGGTGGTGACCGAGACTTTGCCGACGTTGCCGGCATCCAGATTGACGAGAATGGCGGAAATATTTCGGCCACCGTCACCAGCCTGCTGTCCAGTGGCAGCCGCGAACAGCTGCAGTGTGGGTGTGCTGCCCTGCAGCTGCAGGCGGAGTACCCAGCGGGCAGGGA
This sequence comes from uncultured Planctomycetaceae bacterium, assembly GCA_963977705.1. Lineage (GTDB taxonomy): Bacteria > Planctomycetota > Planctomycetia > Planctomycetales > Planctomycetaceae > SXXK01. The sequence continues at coordinate 912 of CAXBSH010000498.1, read as the reverse complement.
GGCTGGCGGGTTCGAGGAAGCCGAGCGCCTGTTTGCGCGGTCCACCACCAAGCTCTACTGTTTCAGCGGAGAATTTCCACAGTGAGCGACCGGCATCCTGCAGGCGATCAGCCGCTGCAGCAGCACTCTGTGTGTACTGCAGGTCGTTCGGACGTCCAAACGTGCGCTGGAACTGCCAGCGTTTCAGCAGTGTCAACAGTTCTGCCTGCTTGACGGCGTCGGCCGCCCCATTGCCCGGTGCCAGTTCTCTGGCCAGCGTCTCGGCCTGCTGCAGATCGTCAGCCATCCCTGGCAATCCCGTGCTGGCTTTGTTTCGTTTGGTGATTTCGGCGACAGGTTTCAGCAGAGTGGCAGTATCTGCCCAGCGTCCGGCCCCGGCGGTCTCTGCAGCGGACTGCAGCAGCAGTTCGACAATCCTGTCCTGCTGCTGGGCTGTATAGCTGCCCTTCAACTGTCCGGCGACAGTCAGCGTTTCCGGCAGTCCATCGATGCCATAACGATCGGACCGAATTCGCAGTGCTTCCAGAATGCCGTCTACTGCCGCGCGGGATTTGCTGTCTGTTTCAATCGCCAGTTTCAGCAGACTTTGCTGCAAATAGCTGTCAAACAATTCGGGAAAGAGTGTGAGGACATCGAAACGCATGATCACGCCAACGAACGACACGCTCCGGTCGACGCCGATCGGACACCGGTGGTTCCGGACCCCTTCGATTCCGCCGCATGAAGCGAACGGATTCGTGGGGACGCCGGGGCTATTCCGCCGCCGCTTCCCCGCCGGATTCTTCCGCGGGTGCCGCCGCCGGGGCCGGTGCTGGTGCGGCGGCCGCGGGAGCGCCCCCCTCGCTCAACGAGGCAACAAATGCATCGAGGTTCGCCGCCTGACCTTCGACTTCGGCTTGCGGACCGACCAGC
>CAXBSH010000497.1:0-3691 GCA_963977705.1 uncultured Planctomycetaceae bacterium | reverse complement strand
CCCCCCATCACCCCCCCATCACCACCGCGACACCAACACTTTTGATCGCCCGCGAATCAGGAACCGCTGGGCTGCCACGTCCCGGTCTGTGTCACTCACAACACTGCTCGATTACAATCCGCCGTTCTCCACTCCTTTCTCCCGCTCACAAAAGACCGCTCAGGTATGCGTCCGGATCCCGCAGACACCATCGTCGCTGTTGCCTCGCCACCGGGTTCTTCAGAGCGAGCGATTGTGCGTGTCAGCGGTCCTTGTACGCCCGACATCGTGGCTCGGCTGTTTGCCGCTGATTCCCAAACCAACAGCTCACCCGCATCCGCTGCCACTGCCGGTCCCGCGTGGGCAACCAGCCGCACGGCTCGCCGCTGGCCCGGAGTTCTGCGGCTGCCGGATTTCAGTGTTCCCATTCCCGCCGCTCTGCTCTACTGGCCCGGGCATCGCAGCTACACAGGACAGCTGCTGGCAGAACTGCATCTGATCGGCTGTCAGCCGATTCTTGAAAGTCTGCTCGAACATCTGTGTGCGGCTGGCGCTCGTCTGGCTCAGCGCGGGGAATTCACCATGCGAGCCTTTCTTGCCGGTCGCATGGACCTGCTGCAGGCCGAGGCTGTGCATGAGGTCATTCAGGCTGCAGATCATGAAGAGCTGCAGCGAGCACTCAGCCAGCTGGGAGGCGGTTTGACTGGACGTCTGCGGCAGCTGCGGACCGATCTGATCGCTCTGATCGGAGATCTGGAAGCCGGGCTGGATTTCGTCGAAGAAGACATCGAATTCGTCAGTCGTGAAGAAATCTTACGCCGTACAACGCTGGCCATCCAGCTGATTGCAGCGTTGCTGTCGGATGCCGGCCAGCGCCTGCCCGCGGGACGACGTCGCAGAGTTGTGCTTGCAGGGCTGCCCAATGCCGGAAAAAGTACCCTGTTCAATACACTGCTGCAGCAGAATCGAGCGATCGTCTCGGAACAGGCCGGAACCACGCGGGATTTTGTCAGTGCCAGCTTTCAACTGGCCGGACTGACACTGGAATTGATCGATACGGCCGGTTGTGAAGTGACTGACGATGCCATCATGCAGCAGGCTCAGCAGCAGCGTCTGGAGCAGCTGCAGGCGGCCGATCTGGTGCTGTGGTGTCGTGCCAGTGACCTGACAAGCCTTCAGCAGCAGCAGGAACAACGACTGTTCGAGACACTGACGAATTCACTGACAGCAGTCCTGCTCGTATTGACTCGCTGCGATCTGTCTGCAACGCAGCCGGAACATCATCAGCAGGACGCGTCAGTTGTGCGGATCAGCTGTCATACGGGCACGGGCCTGCCACAGCTGCTGCAACGGCTGGAACTGCTGCTGGGCAGTCAGGGCGCGGCACGATCCGAACTGCTGGGCTCATCGGCAGTACGCTGTCGAGACAGTCTGCTGGGTGCCTTGCAGGCCTTACAGCAGGCACGGCAGGCAGCAGCCACAGCCGCCGGGGACGAACTGGTATCGCTTGAGCTGCGGCAGGCACTGCGCGCCCTGCAGACGATCCTTGGCGAAGTCTATACCGATGATCTGCTGGATCACATTTTCAGTCACTTCTGCATCGGCAAGTGACCAGCTCTGGTACGCACAACTGCAACCGCCTCAGCAACCGCCTCAGCAACAGCCTCAGCCACGACGTTCCCGATAATCCAGCTGCCCCTGCCATCCCAGCTTGCGATGCAGTGTGCTGTAGTAACTGTGACCGGGCAGGCGTGCCAGACGCAGAGTCTGTGAAGAACGCGTCATCGAAATGCGGCCACCGGCCTGCAGGGGAATTGTGATCTGCCCGTCAATCACCGCAATGGCACCGGCAGGCGCCGTGTTCACCGACAGTTCATAGATCCGACTGGCCGAATCCACCAGCGGTCGTACGCTGAGCGTGTGAGGGCAGATAGGAGTGACAGTGAAGACGTCCAGATCCTGCCGCAGAATCGGTCCGCCAGCCGACAGATTGTGTGCGGTCGAACCCACCGGGGTGCTGAGAATCAAGCCGTCACAGCTGAAGGTTGTGACGGCCTCATGATCAATCCGCAGTCCGATGTCCAGCATCCGCAGTGAACCTGCCGACGTGACCAGTAGTTCGTTAAGACCCGTGAAGTTCTGTACGCTGCCGTCAGGCTGTGGACACTGACAATCAAACATCAGATGAGAAGCGATTGAGTAGTCGCCGCGTTGCAGCAGTGGCAGGCCGGCCAGAAATTCATCGGGACTCAGGTCTGCCAGAAATCCCAGTCGTCCCAGATTCACCCCCAGCAGCGGCAGGCGGCTAAGCCCCAGCTGACGACTGCCTCGCAGGATACTGCCATCACCGCCCAGAACCACCACAAGATCTGCCGGGAGCTGCTGTGGAATGCAGTCAGACGCCGAAAACACGCCGACGATTTCAATCTCAGGAATGGCCTGCAGCGCACTGCGCAGGTTCAGCCAGCCGGCCTGAATCCGCGGCGAATCACTGCCGGTCAGCACGATGATTTTCCGCACACAGGGACTCATGAGCATCTTCGGAAAATTAAGGACACGAATCACACCAAACGTTTGTCCTGACCCACAGGATCCCGCCCGTGCTGACAGCCAATTCTGGACTTTGCGGGCTGTGGTGTCGAGAACCGCGAGGACGGAATTCCGGAATTCGCACCAGCCGTGTTCCTGTTATACTGTCAGGCAGTGTCGCTGCGTTGACTGCAGCGAAGCTCTGTCATGTTTCCCTCACCAGGCCACGGAACGGCGTCATGAGTTCAGCAGGATCGGTTTCACAGCCACTGACAATTCTGGTCACAGGAGCTTCGGCGGGACTGGGACTGGCCGTCTGCCGCCAGCTGGCTCCACAGAAACCCCGCCTGATTCTTGCCGCGCGTTCGCCGCAGCGACTGCAGCAGGCAGCCGCTGAACTGATCTCGGCCGGTTGCGACGTCCTTGCCGTACCGACGGATGTGGCTCGATCACCAGATCTGCACCAGCTGGTGCATGCCGCCGTGCAGCGGTTCGGACGCATTGACGTGCTGATCAACAATGCCGGCATCGAATGTTTTTCAGAATTCGATGCACTGACGGAAACGGAAATTGAGCAGACGATTGCCACCAATCTGACAGGAGCCATCCTGTTGACGCGACTGGTTGTTCCATTGATGAAATCGCAGCGTTTTGGGCGAATCATCAACATGGCATCCACGGCTGGAAAACATGGACCGGCCTATGGAGCAGTCTATGGGGCCACCAAGGCCGGACTGATTGCCTTTACCCAATCTCTGCGCGGCGAACTGTCAGAATTCGGTATCCTGTCCACCGCCATTTGTCCGGGGTTCGCCACGGACGGTGGCATCTATGACGAGATTGTGAAAGCCACTGGTCGCCGGACTCCGCCCCTGCTGGGAGGCACCTCGGCAGGCGCGGTTGCGCGAGCTGTAGTTCGAGCCATCAGGACGGCACCACCGGAACGCATCCTCAACTTCCCGGCCCTGCGTCCCATGTTCCTGTTCCGCGACATCTTCCCTCGCCTTGGCGAACGCATCATCCTCGCCGCCACCCGTAAATTCCTCCGCCGCGCCGCCCTCACAAAAACACACACACACCAACAAACAAACACACACACAAACAAACACACACACAAACAAACAAACAAACAAACACACACACAAACAAACGTACAAACAAACAAACACACAAACACACAAAC
>CAXBSH010000496.1:0-3695 GCA_963977705.1 uncultured Planctomycetaceae bacterium | reverse complement strand
AACAGCTTCAATTCATCAAAACCCTGGCCGGTTTTGACCCGCAAATCGGTGGCCGGTTTTAACCCGCGCAATGACACTTGCTGAAGGGGCTGCCGGGCAGGGATGCCCGGGCTACGGTTAATGCTGAATACTTCTCGGGCTGAAGCCCAAGCCACGATCGCCCGTCCCCGGGACCACCGAGCACCAGTTCGGTGACGATCCCGAGGCCCTCGTTTGCCTTTTGAGTATCAGCGTCATTGCGCGGGTTGAGATCAGCCACCGACCTGCGGATCAAAACCTGTCAGCATTGTGAAAACGCTATGACACGTGCCCTTGAAAGAGATTCATCCTTGTGCGATTTCGCAGAATCGTTGTCCACGCCCAGGTGCTGAATGGTGCTTCTGCCCTGCGCAGACTCTGCATACGCTTAGGGCAGAAAACCATTGGACTCCCCGGTAACCACTGCTCGGTAATCCTTGAGACGTTGCTGCAAATCGGCTACGGATACCCGCAGACTCGGATCGACGAACTGGGTATCAGCTGACAAAGACAACGCTCGATCAATCGCCGACACTGCGCGACTGCGCAGACCGGCTCCGTACAACAACTGCGCTAATGAGAATGAATACTCAAGTTGACGTACCACATCGGCCGCGTATTCAGGGTCGCCCCGCTCAATTCGGCCCATGACCCGAATCGCCTGCTCAGCCGCTTCTGCTGCTTTTGCAAAATCCCCTGCCGCCAGTTGCTGGCCAGCACAATTCATCAGGATCCCAGCCTTCAACCGATAGTGCCGATTGAGCTGCAGCGGTGGCGGATTCCTCAGCGCACTCAGACGATCTATGATTGTCACGACTCTGTTCCAGCTCTCTGCAGCCTCAGTATGCCGGCCCAGCGACACCGCATGCATCGCCTCGACCTCCCTATAACGAGCCTCGAGATCCAGAGATTCTTCGGTATCCTCAGATGTCGCTCCCTGCTGCATCATTTCGGCCACCCACTTCAGATCCTGCTCGGATGCCGATCCCGGTTGCAGTCGCTCACGCAACCAGCACACCCGCACCACCACTTTGACGTCTGCCGGATTGGTGTTTCCATTTGATCTATTGAATGCCAGATAGTCTTCGTAAGCCCGGATGGCTATCGCGAAGAATCGCTGCCTGGCGGGGGCGGATATCGACTGATCATGTACGTCCAAATCACCGAAGACGTTGATCATGTCATCCATAGACCGTACCGTCTTTGAAAGTTGCTGACGCAACTGTTCAGATGACTGTAATGCCCTCACCTCAGAATCCCGCGCAACTCGCTGCGCAGACTCGGCCGTATTCTCCGCCTCGCGTGCTTCGCGAACCAGACCACGCTGCCGATAACCAAACAGAATCGATTGCAGGCAGATTCCCAACACCAGCAGTAAGACCAATACCAGACTTGTTGCAAGCGAACGATTGCGCCGTGCCCAGCGATACAAGTGATCAGTCGCACGGAGCGGTCTTGCAGTCACCGGTTGACCATTCAGGAATCTCTTCAGGTCGTCACGCACGGCCTCCGCAGTAGCGTACCTATCACGCGGATCGCGACTGAGACACTTCAAACAAATGTTTTCCAGATCCCGTGAGATAAGTGGCTGCAGTTGGCGCGGTGATATTGGCTCGCATTGCTGCACAAGCTGCAACGTCACTTCCGCATTGGTCGTCACATACGGTGGACGACCAGTCAACAGTTCATATAGGACCACCCCAAGACTGTAAATATCTACAGCCGCAGTAATCAACGAGGGATCCCCTGCGACCTGCTCAGGAGCCATGTATGCTGGAGTTCCCAGCATCTGCCCCTGAAACGTCGCTCCACTGGCATCGGCCAGTCTGGCAGTGCCGAAATCTGAGATCATCGGGCGATAGGCGGACAATGGCTGCCTCGACACGACGTCAGTCGATACTCCCTCCATACATGGCTTCAGAAGAATGTTTGAGGGCTTCAGATCCCGATGAATCACACCGTTCTGATGCGCATGATGAATCGCATCCGCCACATCAGCGACCAGACTCGCCGCTTCCTGATCACAGATCGCCGTACCACCCAGTCGCTCTTTCAGTGATGGTCCCCGCACCAGTTGCATCACGATCGCCGGCAGATCACGATTTGATACTTTTAAAATAGTGACGATTCCCGGGTGATTCAGGCGACCAAGAGCCTGTGCCTCATTCATCAGGCGATGAACGTCGGCCACTGTCGGGGAGGCATACCTCAGCAACTTGATGGCCACCGCTCGATTCAGCAGAACATCCCGCGCCTCCCAGACCTCCCCGGAAGAACCGCTGCCAAGAAACCTTATCGGCGCGAACCCATAAATCTCCGGCCCTGCAACCCCACCGGGCAATTGAACGTCAATCACAGGGCGAGTTCGCTGTTCCCCCTCTGAAATCGTTTCGGTGCTGGCGGCAGCAACAGAAGTGCCCCGACCGAAGTTTGGTTCACGACCAGCCATCAACAGCCACATCGGCTGTGCACACGAGTCCACCAGGGTGGCCAACAGTCCCCGACAGGTCACACACGACTGAACATGCTCCTCCATGAAACCCGCATCTGTGTCATCCAAAGTTCCGTCAAGATACTTCTGCAAAATCTCTTCATTAATGCAATCGCCACTCGCTGCTTCAATGCCTGGCATTTTTCCGTCTCTGGTGATAAATCGAGTTGCTTTAAGAATAAGGACTCTTAGTCCTCAGAAACAGAAGGCGTTGCCAGATCACTTCTGGCATGCAATCGGCGAAAATCTTTTGTAATCATTCGCTGCACACGCGCCCGAGCCGAATATACGGCACTGGCTGTCAGGTTGAGTGCCTCACCGACAACTTCGGCAGACTGCCCCTGAATCGCTGTCTGCACGAACGCCTCCCATGTCTCTTTGTGCACCCGCCCTTGAACCTGCTGCATTGCCTGATCCAGCAGACTCATCCGCAGAATCTCATCAAACTCCGCTTCCAAACGAGCAATTTCGTCGTGCGACTCAGAATACAGCACCGACAGTTCCCGGAGGCACGAACCTTCACGCTGCACAAGCGTTGTCAGCCAGCAGCGACGAGCAATCGCCTTCAACCACGCTCGTAATGATCCCCGACCCACGTGCCGGAATCGCCCAACTTTAGTGAGCACAATCAACATCGATTCCTGAACAATGTCGTCCGCATCCTCCAAACAGATCCCTTGCCAGCTACACCAGCGAAGTATCACTTGACGACAACGCTCGCTGAATTCTGGCCATGCAGCAGCATCACCCGATTGAACCAGACGCAGTTGCCCAACAGATGTATCCATCGCTTATTCCAGTGTTGCCATAGCTCTGATGCAGTGCAATGCCACCCACCCATTAGTGCGCTGCGGGAGCAGAGTCAACGATAAACAGCTTCCAATTCGCAGCAATATTCAAAAAAAACACCCCTGCATCGTGCGGTCATTGGCTGCCATTCCATTTGCAAAAAAAAATCAGAATCTCAATTTTTTCGCAACAAATCGGCAGATTTCGCAAGGTTTCGAAATCGGTCCGAAGTGCACCCACTCGATGGTGCCATTCACAATGCTCCGGCCGAACTCTACGGCCAGTCTCTTGCCAGAACATCTCCGATGTCACTGAATTCATGGATCAAAGAAACTGCCCAACTCCTCGCACAGAATTCCGCTGCCGCACGAAGACGCGCTCGGACTCGCCCGCGACG
>CAXBSH010000495.1:0-3708 GCA_963977705.1 uncultured Planctomycetaceae bacterium | reverse complement strand
GACGTGTGCTCTTCCGATCTTCTTCCGCCCTGTGAGACGACGGCGATCGGGAATTCCCGTCGGTGGGAACAAGTGGTCAGTGCGAGCCTGTGCCGGCCTGAGGGGCGGCGGCTTTCCAATTCGCTGGCTGAATTGGTACACTTGGCGCCTGCCGCAGAATCCTGTTCCCGGATGCTCATTTCCGCCTGTTCGGATGTCCTTGATGCCACTTGTTCTTGCCATGCACAACGTGACTCGCGTCTTTCCACCGGCGGTGCCGGGGCAGTCGGAGATCGCCGTGCTGTCCGGGGTCAGTCTGAAGCTGGTTTCGGGGACGGCGGTAGCGATTCGAGGTCCTTCGGGGTGTGGCAAGAGCACGTTGTTATATCTGGCAGGGACTCTGGATCGCCCGACGTCCGGCACTTTGGAGATTCTTGGGCAGAATCCGTGGCGTTTGTCGGCTCGCGATCTGGCGGCGTTTCGAAACCAGCACATTGGCTTTATCTTTCAGGATCATCAGCTGCTGCCGCAGTGCAGTGTGCTGGAGAACGTGCTGTTGCCCTCACTGGCGGGCTTTGCTGCCAATGGGAATCTGCGTGAGCGTGCGCTGCAGCTGATTGAGCGGGTGGGGTTGGAGCACCGAACTCATCAACGCCCGGGTCAGCTGTCAGGTGGCGAGCGGCAGCGGGTCGCGGTATGTCGGGCCCTGCTGCAGCAACCGTCTCTGTTGCTGGCTGATGAACCGACGGGGAATCTGGATCCCGTGACGGCCACGGAAATTGGCAGTCTGCTGCTGGAAATGGCAGCTGAGAATCAGTCGGCACTGTTATGCGTAACGCACAGCGACGAACTGGCCTCGCGATTTCCGCAGTCACTCACGCTGACGAACGGCACAGCGGACCTGCAGTAGGGTCTTGTGTGCTACAGGCGTTACAGGTCTTACGGCCGTGATTTTCCCTGCAGTCGCTGTTGCTGGTGTCAGTTCCCGGCAACTCGGTATTCCGGCCAGCCGCGCCGTGGGTTTCTCAGCAGATTCTGCCAGTGGCCGTCCGATATCTTCGTCGTATCTCTGAATTTTTCGGACAGGATGACCAGTCATGAACGTGCGAGTATCGGCTATTCTGCTCACAGCTGCCATTTTCATGGCGGTCTGGGATGCCGATCAGAAGGGCATCACCAAAGACCGCCAGCGGATCGCTCGAGCCCGCGCAGCAGCGGCCGAGGTGGCGTCCGTCGCACCGCAGAAATCTGTCGGTCAGGCGGTGCCTGTTGTGGTCAGCACCGCAGTTGCTGAAGTTCGTGGAACTGATGTCCAGGTGTCAGCGGATGAGCGTCTGATTCCACTGCCCAGTCGGCTGGCAGCCGGAGTGTGGCTGGTTGTGGACGAGACTGGGGTGCAGCGTCGGATTACGGTGCATACGGGGCCTGAGACGGGCGCTGAGCACAACTTCTGCATTGTGACGGGCGAACAGGGTCAACGCTGGTGTTTCGTTCGTGAGGTATCTGAGCGAACGGCCGAATTGCCGAGCCCGACCAGTCAGCAGTAAGTTCACAGAGAATATTTTGAGTCCCCCTTAAAGCAGCAGGAGCGATCAGCCCATTGAGACTGATCGCTCCTGTTGTGTTTTCCGGCGTGATGCTGAGGATTTATTTGAGTTCTGCAATGCGAATATCGCGGAACTCGGCCCACATCGGTTTGCCGGCATGCAGCTGCAGTGCAAGGACACCGTCCTTGAGGGCCAGTTCAGGATGGTTGTCGTGGAAATCGAGGATCAGGCGACCATTCATGTAGTGCTGAATGTGGTTGCCTTCGGCGCGGATGATGACGTCATTCCAGTCATCCAGGCGGAACAGGGTTTTCCAGCCGGCTTCATCGATGAGCTCGGCTTTGGCCTGTTTTCCGGAGGTTTCCCAGGTCCCGCGTTCGCCCACCAGAATGATGCGACCGCGTTTGCCACCTTCATCGTAAATGAAGCCTGAAATGTTGGGGAATCCCACTTCGTTTCGCAGTTCGTGCTGATAGCCGCGGACCACCCATTTGTTGCGTGGGTTGCCTTCGGTGATGTGTTTTGAGCGGTATTGAATGCCGGAATTGTTGGTGGCATTGCAGCGGAAGGAGAGACGCAGGTCGAAGTTGCCGGTTCGGCCACCCTGCCAGATCAGGAATGTGTTGCCATCGGCTTTGTTTTCTTCGGTTGTTTCCCCGTGAATGACTCCGTCACGAATGGACCACAGTCGTGGATCGCCGTCCCAACCGGTGAGGTCTTTTCCGTTGAAGATCTGTTTGGCGTCGGCGGGCTGGGCCGGAACATCCTGCGAGAAAGCACAGGGTGCGAGCAGCAGCAAAGTGGCAAGTGAGAGAAAACGCAGCATGAGTGGTACCTTTCGTGGCCCTCTGATGATCACCGAATCAGGACCGCCATGGGGGCGGCAGGTGGCATTATGCAGAATCCTGTGGCCGATGGCCAGTTCACATGCGTCAGTCCTCCAGTCCGGCGAACAGTCCTCCGAGTCCTTGTGCTGCGGGTGGCTTCCGGGTTTCGGCTTCCGAGTTGGTGGATTTGCGTTTGCGGGTGCGGGCAGGTGGTGCTGGAGCGGGCGATTCGTTGACTGTTGTGTGCGGCTGCGTTGTTTCTGCCGGAGGGGCATCTGCAGTGGTCTGGCGGCTGCGGATGAGTTCTTTGAGTGTTTCGAGGGAATCGGCATCAGCGGGAGTTTTGTCTTTTCGCCAGCGAGCGATGCGTGGGAAGCGGACGGCGATGCCTGACTTGTGCCGTGGGGACAGCTGCAGGCCTTCAAACGCCAGCTCGAACACCAGTTCGGAGCGTACGCTGGAGACGGGCCCGAAGCGTTCGAGAGTGTTGTTGCGAATGAAGCGATCGACTTCTTCAATTTCGGCGTTGGTCAGCCCGGAGTAGGCTTTGGCGAAGGGGACGAGAGTTTCTCCGGAGCGGACGCCGAAGGTGAAGTCCGTGTACTTGCCGGCTCGTCTGCCATGGCCGCGCTGGGCGTAAAGCAGCACTGCGTCACAGTGAAACGGTTCCGTTTTCCACTTCCACCACGCTCCGACCACGCGTCCGGTTTCATAGACAGCGGCAGTGTGTTTCAGCATCAGTCCTTCGACTCGTTCTTCGCGACAGTTCTGGCGGAGTGTCCGGCAGTCGGTCCAGTCGGTGGCTGGCAGGCGGGGGGCCAGTTGCAGCTGCGGGTGCAGTTGCGGGATCTGCAGGAGTGTTTCGAGCTGCTGGCGGCGCTGTAATCCGGGCTGCTGGCGGAGGTCCGTGCCGTTGTGTTCGAGCAGGTCAAAGGCGATGAAGCGGACGGGGACAGTGGCCTGCAGTCGGGCGGTCACGCTGCGTCGGTGGATGCGTTTCTGCAGTTCCGTGAAGGGCAGCAACTGTTCGTTTTTCCAGGCAGTGATTTCGCCGTCCAGCACAGTGCCATCGGGGAGTTGAGCGCAGGCCTGTTCGAGTTCGGGGAAGCGATCGGTGAGCAGTTCTTCGCCACGGGACCAGATAAAGGTCTGGCCTTCACGACGGATCAACTGGGCTCGAATTCCGTCCCATTTCCATTCGATGATCCAGTCGGAATTGTCGATAACGTCAAAATCTGGGTTACCACCAACGTTACAACCAGCGGCACTTCTCCGAACGTGCTCTACTCCGTTTATGTTGTAGGACGGGGCGCAGCCGGGGCAGTCGACCTGCAGGGCTCCGGACCTTCGAGAGT
>CAXBSH010000494.1:0-3716 GCA_963977705.1 uncultured Planctomycetaceae bacterium | reverse complement strand
AGCATCGTGGCTTGTGCCCGCAACACATGCCCGTGCTCGCGGTCCACATCCGCCCTCAACTTTTTCAGTACCGCATCAGATGGAAGCACCTCGAGTGCAGGCACACTCGTTACAGAAATCGGGAGGAGTTCCGCAGGTGCTAAATCTTCGGCAGTTGCCGTAGCTAAGTTTTCAACCAGTGGATCATCCGGAGCATCAGTTCCCTTAGAACGCTGACGACGTTGGGCAGCCATATCGCACCTCTCTGATAAAAATGGTTCGGAAAATCCGCATTCACTCTGCGTGCCTTCAACTGCCTTGCGGTGTTACACGATGTCTGGCACGACTATGTAATATGCTCACCAACAAGCTTTTTTCATCGCTTGTTTCCGGGCTCAACTTCTCTTTGCGCAGTGATGCGCAAAAACGCGCAGCCTCCCCGCGCAGTAACGCACACTGAGTCGCCAAAAAAGGGGAGAACACAGAAATCGAGCGCCCTGAGACCCCTGAACTTTCAAAGATGGGCGCTTCCCTTGTTCTCCCCGGACGGTAAGATCTGAACTGATCCACAGCACCGAAGAACCTGCTCATGGCGACTCCCGGCGACACTCAACACCCTCAGTCGCCACACAGTGCCAGATGCGCAAAAAACAAGGGGGGTGCTCACATCCTCCCGGGGGCCAAAGGCGACTATCTATGGCTGAACCTTTCCGCAGAAACACCACAGATCTGCTGCAGGAACATCAGTCCCGGACCGCAGATCACTTCGAAGATCTGTTCGGACGATTTCTGGAATTCGCTCGTGAAAAGGCGATGCAGTACACCAACCGGCTGCCGCAGGCTCACGGGCATACATCCACTGTCGCTGGCACTGCAGTCCGCCAGGCACTGGCATGGATTGTCGCCTCACCCGAGCAAATCAGTCTCGATAATTCAGACGCCTTCGAACGAGTGCTTGCCGCCATCGTATACCGCCGCTGCGTTGATGCCTGCCGCAGTGAAAGCCGACGCAGGCAGAAGATTCTCAACGCAAACGGCAGTATTGCCGCCCCTCTGGACGCCGAAAGACCGCCTCTGGATGACCTCGTCATCCACCTCCGTCCCCTCGTGGAATCTGCCGTCGAACAGGTTCTGATGCCCCTCGACGAATTTCGCAGACTGGCTGTTTCACTGGCACTCTTTGAACGCCTGTCAGCGGCAGAAATTGAGCAGAGACTGGCCGACTATATTCAAACACTCCGTGCCGCCGGTCGCTTTCGCGGAACCCATAAAAGTCTGCGCACAATTCAGTTGTGGATTCACGATGCCCGCAAAGTGCTGCTGCAGATTCTGCTCAGGGAACTTGGCGTCTCCACCATGCAGGGAACGGAGATTGAACAGCTGCTGCGGCAGGTCTTGCCAGACGTGATCGCGGGAATCAACGGCAGCGGCGCCTCGCTACAGCAGGAGGACAGTGATGTATCCTGAGATTCCTGAAGAGGTCCGGCAGCTCCTGATCACGTTTGCCGACTCGGGATCACCCACGGATGATCTCGTTCAGACAGCTGCTGCGATCGCCGATCCAAATCGGCAACGTCTGGCGTTGTGTGAACTGCTCGCCTTTGCCGCAGAGAGCTTCGATGACCCACTGGAATGGCTCCGCCATGGAGTTTCCGAATCACGCTGGCCACTCACGACCGCCGATCTGATTCGCACTTTGCAGTCTCTGTACAGAGACTGGAGCAGCCTCGCACCACCACTGTGCTGGAGCCAGTTGAACCGGTTTGGGCTGACTCCGCACCAACTGAATTTGCAGGCCGCGGACGAATTCTGGCCACTCGGAGAGATACTGCACGGCTACCGTCTGGAATCACGCATGGCCGCCGGGGGATTCGCAATTGTCTATCGAGGCGTCCCCACCAACGGCGGCCCACCGGTTGCAGTCCGCGTCCCTCGCCGGGTGTCCATAGAGTCCGATCAGCTGCAGCGATTTGCCCGTCTGCGGCACGAAGCCCAACTCCTTGCGAATCTCCACGTCCCCGGCGTGCCGCGTCTGATCGACTGCTGTGAGACGGCCTGCGGACCGGTGGTCTTTGTGGAACTGGTGGACGGTCGGTCATGGAGTCGATTTTCCCCCGACGATATGCCGCTCTCGGCTCACATCCGCTGTCTCGCCCGCGTCGCTGAAATCGTCGACTCAGTTCATCAGTCAGGGCTGATCCACGGAGACCTGAAACGCGAAAACGTGCTGCTGAATTCACAGGACGAACCGACTCTGCTGGACTTCAACGTGTCGCGCCGCGCCGACCCAGGAGAGCCACAGATACCCGGAATTGCCGGCACACTGGCGTTTATGAGCCCGGAAGCGTTGCTCAGCGGCAGCGATGATCTGGACTTCCGCCGCGACATTTACTCGCTCGGCGTGCTGCTTTATGAACTCGTCACTGGACTCGAGTGGAACTCGGCGGACAGTCGCGAAGACGCTATTGTTACTGCGGTGGTCAAGGGCGGCGTTCAGGGGCCCTCATTTCCGGAACATGTCCCGGAAACACTGCGACAGATTGTCTCTGCCGCGGTGTCCAGTCAGGAATTTCGCCGGTTCGAAACAGCCGCTGATTTCGCCGACTGTTGCAGCCGATGGCTGGCAGATCCTACGGCAGAAATCCAGTGCCCTCCAGTGCATGTGCGGCTCACGTGCTGGCGACTGGGACTCACTCTCGGGCGGTTCGGGACACGCAGTCAGGGCTTGCTGCAGCTCTGCCGGACCGTATCACCGGACCCAGCAGACGCACGCCTGCCCCCTGAACTGCTGAATCGCTTCGACTGGGTGATGGGGCTCACACTCGCTGCCACGGAAATCCAGTCCTTCTGTTCGTCGCTGCAACTTCAGATTCCTCAGTTTGCCTGCGATCAGCCGCTGGCCACAGCCTTCTATCGTGGCAGCCGATTACGGCGACGAGATCTGCCGGCCCTGCAGGAACAATTTCACATTGCTCAGGATTGGTGGCGCAATCTGATCGCCGCTCTGACCCGGGAATTACCGGCTGTGTCCGAATCCGCATGGCCACTTGTAGAACTGGGCATTCAGACACAGTTCGTCCCTGATTCGGCTATGGCTCGCAGCACTTGGCCATCCCTCGCCGCTCGGCTGACACTGCCGGTAGAAGCCGTTGCTGCATTCTGTGAAACGTGCCGCCGTAATCCGGATCGGAGTGGCTGGGAAATAGCCATCGAGGGCCTGAACTATCACCTGTTGAAACACCTCCGCTGGGGTACGGGTGACTCAAAAACTACAACTCTTCCCAGAAGCCCTGCTCCCGCAGCCACCGACTGATGGCGACTTCGCAGATTTCCTGAACTGTGGCCGGCGTCCGGCCGGCCAGTCGCTGCTGCAGAATTGCCCGCCGCAGCAAATGGGCCGTCAGCGGCTGCAGCCGGGTCGTGATCGGTACCAGAATGCCCCCCGACAGCGCCGCTGGTCGAGATTCCGCAGTAGAAGATGCCCCAGCATCTGAATCCTGCGACGCGCGCGGCGCATCGCCCCCGATAAATCGTTTCTGTTGTTCCGTCAGCCCGATCGCCGATTCCAGTTTCCTGCGTTCACTCATCTGTCCCCTCCATTTTTTAACAGCAACTCTTCAAAGCAACGCTCTACGTCAGCGGCTGCCTCAGCCGCCCGTGGTCCCATGCGTGTCACCACACTCCCCTGCTGTGCCGCTTCGCGAAACGCCTGCAGATCACGCACCTGTGACGCACAC
>CAXBSH010000493.1:0-3719 GCA_963977705.1 uncultured Planctomycetaceae bacterium | reverse complement strand
GTTACTAGGCTCGACCGATAACGCCTTGAAGTCGTAAAGGCCGCCGTATTTCGTCCCCTCCTGCCAAAGCAAACCGAGCCGACAACGCTCAAGGTGTGCGTGCAGTGTCATGGTGCGGATGAGCAAAAGGGGAATATCCGGGTTGATACGCTGAACCCTGATCTGCTGCATGGGCCGGATGTGTCATGGTGGCAGGAGGTATCTGCTGTTGTCAGCAAGCACGAGATGCCTCCGCAGGGTGAGGCAGAACTCACTGATGCAGAGCGTGCTCTGATTGTGGAGTGGCTTTCGGGGGAATTGCTGTCGGCGTCGAAATTGCAGCGGGCCGGGTCTGGCAAATCAGCATTTCGCCGTCTGACTCGTTATGAGATCAATTATGCGTTGCAGGATCTGCTGGGTCTGCCGTGGGATTTTGCGAAGGACCTGCCTCCGGAACCTGTCTCGAAGGATGGTTTTCAGAACAGTGCCGAGCTGTTGCAGATGTCGGCAGCCCAGCTGCAGGCTGCTCGCGAGGTTTTTCGCGTGGCGTTGAATCGAGCGACAGTGCGGGGCGATCGTCCTCAGTCGCTGTTCTGGGCTGCATCGATGGATCAGGCTTCGACGGACGAATGGGCCGACTTGGAAGCTCAGCAGCAGAAGATTCGTGAGCAGCATGCATCTGATGCCGCGGAACTTGAGCGACAGTTGCAGCAGTTTGCGAAGCAGCACAGCAATGTTGGCGGGTTGCAGTACGTGGATCGACAGACGGGACTGCGAACCGGGATTCGCTGGGAGTATTATGGAGCGAAGTATGCGTGGCCGGCTTTGCAGGCTCTGCCGGCACCTCCGGCTCCGGGGGGGCGTGTTGCTGAAATCCATGCGGGGAATCGGCTGGTGGTGGAACTGGGCGATCGGCTGCCGGACAGTGGACCTTTGTTGGTGCGAGTGCGGGCGTGGCGTGCGGATGCTGAGGCGGCAGGTACGGCCTCACTGAAGCTGGAGTTTGGCTGGCATGCCAGCAATGACTCGCAGGCGTCAATGCGAGCCAGCACATTTGAGCCTGTCGTCACAGCAACGTCAGAAATGCCGCAGCGGTATGAATGGCGTGTAGAACTCAGTGAAATTGAGCCTCGCAATCTGGTTCGAGGCACGGCAAAGATGGGTGATACGCCCAGTCCTTCCGAGTTCCTGCGAGTGGTGAACAGTTCGCTGCAGAATGTGGCAGTGCAGGTGGATTATGTCGAGGTCACAGCGCCGGCGTGGCAGGACTGGCCACCAGAATCTCATCGTCGTCTGCTTCAGGTTTCGGGTGATCTGGATGAGAGTGCCGCAGCGGCTGTGATTTTTGAGCGGTTCATGCGGCTCGCGTGGCGTGGCAGTGTGCAGCCTGCGGACATCGCCGGGCGAGTCGCGTTGTTTCAGGCAGTGCGTCCGGAGTGTCTGGATTTTCAGGATGCCGTGCTGGAGGTCCTGTCAACCATTCTTGCTTCACCTCGTTTTCTGTATCTGGTGGAAGCGGGTGGTGAGCGTGGGACTCGACTGGATGGATATGGTCTGGCTGCCCGTCTTGCGACATTCCTGTGGTGCAGTATTCCGGACGAGTCGCTGTTGCAGGCAGCGGCCAGTGGTGGGCTGCAGGATCCGGCGATCCTGCGGCAGCAGGTGCAGCGGATGCTGCGGGATCCTCGGTCTGCTCGGATGTCTCAGCAGTTTGTCAGGCAGTGGCTGGGTCTGCAATTGCTGGATTATCTGCGGGTGGATGCAGGTCGTTATCCGGGCTTTGATCCTGCTCTGAAAGAGTCGATGCAGCGGGAGCCTGGCGAGTATTTTCGTGAGGTTCTTGTTTCAAACAGCAGCGTCCTGGATTTCGTGCACAGTGATTATGCTGTCGTAAATGCTCGTCTGGCTCGGCATTATGGTCTGCCAGAGCCCGTAGGTGCTGAATTTCAGCGTGTTTCTTTACCTGTAGAAGTTGGGCGGGGCGGGTTATTGACTCAGGCCGGTTTGCTGGCGATGAATTCGGATGGTCTTGATTCGCATCCCCTGAAGCGTGGAATCTGGCTGCTGGAGAGGATTCTGGATGATCCGCCACCGCCACCACCGCCGGCTGTTCCGGTGATTGATCTGGCGGATCCTGAGATTCTGAAGTTGACGCTGAAGCAGCGTCTGGAGAATCATCGCAATCAGCCGGCCTGTCGTTCCTGCCATGCTCGAATTGACCCGTGGGGGATTGCCTTCGAGGGGTATGATGCGGTGGGTGCGCGGCGGACTGAGGTCAAGGGACGTTCGGTAGACGCCGTGGCCGAGCTTTACAATGGCGTGGTTCTGGACGGTTCCGGGGGACTGAAACAGTATCTGCTTGAACAGCGCCAGGATCAGTTTGTGACGGCAATTGTGACGAAACTTTCAGCATTTGCCCTGGGCAGGCCGGTGACATTTGCCGATCGTGAACAGGTCGACTTGATTGCTCGTCAGTTGCGGTTGCAGGGTGACGGTCTGGGCGATTTGATTGAGTTATTGTGTGCCAGTGAGATGTTTCAGAGTCGTTGAGTTCTCAGAGGGGACGCGGTAATGCAGCGAGCAATTTCTGAACTTGATCGCCGTCGATTTCTGAGAGGCAGCGGGATCGCGCTGTCATTGCCTCTGCTGAGTTCGGCAGTCAGAGCCGAGGAGTCTGCAACGGCGGGGACGCAGGTAAAACGTCTGGCCTGCTTCTATCAGCCGGATGGCGTACCGATGCCTTTGTCTGAGGATCCGGCGTATCAGGACTGGGCCTGGTTTCCGCATGGCAGCGGGCGTGAGTTTCAGTTAACGAAGTGCCTGCAGCCGCTTGAGTCCCTGCGGTCAGAGATCACGGTTCTGTCTGGTTTTTCGCATCCGGGAGCCCGCAGTATTCATGGGCATTCGAATGCTGATCAGTTTCTCACCGGGGCCCCGACGGGGCCTTCGGGTGACTATCAGAATTCGATCTCACTGGATCAGGAGTATGCGGCACAGGTTGGTGATCAGACTCGAGTGGCTTCGCTGGTGTTATCAACGGACGGTGGTACCGGGACACCTCGCGGAACTCATACGATGTCGTTCACTCGGCAGGGGCGTGCGATACCGGGCGAGAACCGACCGAAGCGGATCTTTGACCAGCTGTTTGTTCGCGCGGATGTGGATGCTGGCCGCAGGCTGGCGGTCAATCGCAGTGCTCTTGACAGCCTGCTTGAGGATGCTCGGTCGCTGCAGCGCACACTGTCTCAGGGTGATCAGCAGCGTCTGGAAGACTATTTACAGGCGGTACGTGAGACTGAGCAGCGAGTAGAGAAGGCTGCGAAATGGGTGCAGACTCCGTTGCCGCAGGTTGAGTCAGAGCACCTGAAGCTGGAAACCAGTCCGGAAGAGCCACGACAGTTTCTGCAGACGATGTACGAATTGATCTGGCTGGCATTTCGGACGGACACGACACGTGTGGCGACGTGGCAGATTGGCCGTGAGAACGGGGTGGGGATCAGTGATTATCTGGCGCGGGCAGTGGGCTTCAATCTGACGCATCAGCTGACTCACAATACGAAAGAGCCCGGTGGCTGGCAGAATTTCGGGATTTACTGTGCATTTCTGATGGAAGAGTACGGGCGTTTTCTGGAGCGTCTGCGAACGACGGAAGAACCCGGCGGGCAGGGAAACATGCTGGATAACACGGTGTGCCTGTTTGGTTCCGCATCCAGTGCGTTTCATCTGTCGCGAAACTATCC
>CAXBSH010000492.1:0-3738 GCA_963977705.1 uncultured Planctomycetaceae bacterium | reverse complement strand
CATCAGCATCCACTTTCATATAAATTTCATTGCACCCATCAGCATCCAACCGAACGTCACTCCACCTCCCGCATTTGCGTTCCACTGGAACTCCGTGTAATCCTACCCATCTGTCATTCATTCCCTGGCCCTGTGGGTCTTTTGCGATGTCCGATTCACTGCAGTTACTGAGGCAATGGAAACTGCTGCAGCGTTTATCTGATGAGCAGGACGGCGTGCTGTTAACGCAGTTGTCGTCTGAGCTGGGCGTTTCTGCGCGGACGGTGCGGCGAGATCTGGGAGTGTTGCAGGCGGCCGGGTTTCCGTTGGACGAGCGATTGGGTGAGCGGGGAGTGAAGCGGTGGCGGATGCAGCCCCTGGGGCCGCAGCTGCAGGTGGGGTATGCCGATTTGATCTCGGTGATGATGAGTCGTCGGTTGCTTGAGCCGATGGCTGGGACACCATTGTGGGATGGCCAGCAGCGGCTGTTCCGAAAGATCCGGGGAGCGTTGGGTGAGCGGGCGGTGCAGTATTGTCAGCAGTTGAGCGGGATGCTGGGCAGCAGTGGCTTTGGAGTCAGCGACTACACGCGGCGGGGCGAGCTGCTGGATGCGTTATTGTTGGGAATGGAAGAACGTCGGTGGGTGCAGGTGCAGTATGGAGGTGGGGCAGCGGACGGTGCGGGAACTCGGCAGCAGCTGGGTCCATTGGGATTAATCTGGCACAACGGCAGTCTGTATCTGATTGCGTGGTCGAAGAAGCGTGGCGAGGTGCGGAATTACAAGGTGGACCGTGTGTTGTCGGCGGAGGCGGAGGGTGGTCAGTCGAATCAGTTTGAGATTCCGGAAGGATTCAGTCTGCAGTCGTGGCAGTCGACGGCCTTTGGGGTGTATCGGGGGACGGGCGAGCGGATGTGGGAGATCCGGATTCGGTTTCGGGCCGGTTCGGCACGATATGTTCAGGAATCGTGGTGGCACGCGACTCAGCGGTTTGAAGAGTTACCGGATGGCGGAGTGGAGTTGCATTTGCGGTTGAACGAGCTGTCTGCCGTGAGCAAGTGGATTCTGGGATTTGGCAGCAGTGCCACGGTACTGGCACCTGTGGAGCTGCAGCAGCTGGTGCGAGCGGAGGCGACGGCCATGCTGCAGGACCTTGACGAGCTGTCCCGCGGGGGCGAGTGAGAACACAGCCAGTCCCCGATGCAAGCAAATTCGGCAGAAATCCAAATCGATTTCGGTGAAAACTGAATCGCGTCCGCCCACGATTTCCAAAATTCCGTTCTCGCACCCTTCCAGGTAGGACAGGATCTGTCAGGGGTCGTGTGTATGCTGTGGCCTCCTCAATGTGTGGTCCGGCAGAATGGCACTGAAGTTGATTCATCGCAACAGAGTACAGAGCAATGGATTTTCCTGAGTGGTTTACCAAAGTAACGGGACACAAGACGTCACGCGACTGGCAGTCCCGGCTGGCAGCAGACAGTCAATTGCGCGATCGACTTGTGAATATTCCGACAGGTTTCGGCAAAACCGAGGGGGTGCTGGCGGCGTGGTTGTTTCACCGAGTGCTAAGAAACAGTGAGGATTGGCCAAGGCGACTTGTTTGGTGCCTGCCTATGCGCGTGTTGGTTGAGCAGACGGCCAGTATAGCGCGTGGTATGGCTGATCGGATCCGTGAGATTTCGTCAACCAGCGATGTCGTCCGTGTCCATACGCTGCTCGGCGGAGAGAAAAGTCAGAATAACGCCGAAGACTGGTGTTTGTATCCAGAGCTGCCCAGCATTCTGATTGGTACTCAGGATATGTTACTTTCTCGCGCTTTGAATCGTGGCTATGGTGCGGGGCGGGCCCGGTGGCCTATGGAGTTCGGGCTATTAAATCAGGATGCGCTCTGGGTGATGGACGAAGTGCAGCTGATGGACGTGGGGCTGGCCACGTCGGCGCAGCTGCAGGCGTTTCGTCAGGAAGACGTCAGCAGCGGACGCTCGTTGCGGCCCTGCCATACATGGTGGATGAGTGCGACATTGCAGCCGGAATGGCTGCGGACGGTCGACACAGCGGCGGTTGTTGACGATTGGATGGATTGCCGAACGGAGCCGGGCGATAGCGATCGAGAATCGGCACTTTGGCAGATACGCAAATCCCTGTCGGTGATGGAAGTGGCAAACGATGACCACAAAAGGTTCGCCGATTTGATCCACTCGCAGCATAGCGAACTGGAAAATGCTGAAAACGGCAGAATTACGCTGGTCGTGTGCAATACCGTCGACAGAGCGTGTAAGACATTTGAGGCTCTGCGGCGTCTCAATCCTGATGCCGACCTGCAGCTCGTCCACAGCCGTTTCCGGCCCAGTGAACGAAAGGCCTGGCGCGAGCAGTTTCTTAGCCGAGCAGCCTGCAATCCAAACGCCAATCGAATTATTGTTGCCACACAGGTCGTTGAAGCGGGTGTTGACGTTTCAGCGGGGTGCCTGATCACCGAGTTGGCCCCGTGGACGGCGCTGATTCAGCGTTTTGGACGTTGCGCAAGGTACGGCGGCGGTGGGAAGATCGTCGTCGTGAATCGCGGCTTGAGTGAAAAGGTCACAGCGCCCTATTCACCCAGTGAATTGACGTCGGCGTGGCGTGCATGCCAGCAGATTAAAGACGGCGGCGTGGCAGGGATTGAGCATTTTGAGCGTGCCCAGTCAGAAGAGGTCAAGCGAGAACTGTATCCGTACAGCCCCGCCAATCTGCTGTTGCGACGCGAATTTGACGAACTTTTTGATACAACGGCTGATCTCACGGGCGCCGATCTCGACATCAGTCGCTTTATCCGGTCTGGCGATGAGCGAGATTTGCAGGTCTTCTGGGCAGACATACCGAAGGATCAGCAGGGCCCTGCAGAGACGCTGAGTCCGTCCAGCGATGAGTTGTGCAGCGTTCCATTTCTGCTGGCTCGCGATTGGTTGTGTGGTACAGAAACCACTACGAAGCGCAATCCGCGACTCAGGAAAAAGATGCGGGCGTGGGTCTGGGATTGGTTGGATGGTCAGTGGGTCGAGGTGACTCGAGCAGCACTGTGCCCTGGGCGGGTGGTCTGCGTGGCCGCGCAGTGCGGCGGGTACCTTGCGGGGGTGGGATTTGCTCCTGAATCACTGGAGGTGGTCCCACTGGTTTCTGCAGTCCCTTCATCCACAGGCTCTGAATCGTCTGCAGTTGAGATGTTAACAGGTGACACATGTCAGGATGACGAGAGCCTGAGTCAGGTTGAGCATTGGAAGACGATTGCTTGTCATAGTGACGAGGTTCGGTTAGTGGTCGCGGGAATCGGTCAGCGACTTGGATTGAGGGCTGATTTACTGCGAGTTCTGGACGTGGCCGCAGAATGGCATGATGCGGGGAAAGCACATGCGGCTTTTCAGGGGAAAATTCGATCTGACGCTGGGCGTCCATCAAGAAACGACCTGGCCAAAGCACCTCGCAATTATTGGTTACCTCGTGGGGGCTTCGGTGGAGGTGTTGGGTTTGCGGGTGACGGAAGCGGAGCGAGTGCCGACCAGCGGCCTGGATTCCGTCACGAATTGGCCAGCATACTTGCTTTGTATGCTGTGCTTGAGTTGTTTGCACCAGAACACCCTGCTCGCCTTGGTCCATGGCGTGAGTATCTGGAAGGGGCCGGGTCACGGCAGTTGCCAGTGCAGTCGCCCCTGCCGATTCCCGGCAGTGTTCAAAGGCTGCTCGATTGTTCAGACGCAGAGTTCAACATCGTGGAGTGGCTGAT
>CAXBSH010000491.1:0-3758 GCA_963977705.1 uncultured Planctomycetaceae bacterium | reverse complement strand
CCCGACAGAATCATCTTGATGGCCGCATGACGTCCCAGAGTCCTGTGCTGGCCCCGGTAGACGATACCCATCCCGCCTCGACCAAGTTCCCCGAGAATCTCATAGTCACCGATTGAATTGCGACCTGTAGCCGAGCCCTGGCGGGACTCCCCTCGGGTCGCATTTCCGCTTCCCTGGAGTGATGGTGAGACATCGAAGTCAGCGTCGTCGTCTGTGGCAGCAGTTCCTGCACCGACAAGTGTTGCATTTCCCGCGGCAATCGCTTTGTCACCGTATGCAGCAGATTCACCAATCATGGTGCCACCACTGGCCGTCGCTTCTGACGTCGCCGGGGCCCCGACAATTGTTGCGTCGCCGGTATCCGGACTAGTGACCTGCCCTCCCTGGGGGGAGACCGACGCTGATGCTGCACGTAACTTACTAGCCCCCGAATCGTCAGTCATTTTCGCGTCCTCCAGCGATTTCGCAGCAATACAATTCCAGAACACAGCAGTCCGGCAATCCACACCTGCGGTTCTGGAACGGCAGCAGATGCATAGATACTGACGGTCCCCGAAGAACCCGTCAATTGGGTGATTGGTGCAGTGGTTTCATCATAGATATTAAAAGAACCTCCGCTGAGATCCGCGGTGATTGTGAACTGATCAGTGGCCGCCTGGGCCGCAGTCCCGCCAAATGGCAGTTCATGCAGCAGATGCAAACGCACAAGCAGTTTTGCAGTCGATGTTGTCAATGAGTGATTGTTCGTATCGGCATCCGAGCCGGTCAGAGTCAGGCCACTGGGATTTAAAAACAGGTTGCCGGCACCGAGCAGCAGATAGTTGGGATCCGTCGCGTACGATGTGTCAGGCGATGCGACGAATGTCAATGTGCCGAAAGTTGTGCCTACCGGTGCAATGGCAAAACTCAGATCAAATCCACTGACAAGGACGTCAGTATTCGTCGAAATCAGCACATCAACAAAGCCGTCAGAGCCGGCCTGGATCGAAGCATCCTGCACGTCAATCAACAGATCGGCCTTGAGTTCCTGACTGCACATAAAACCCGTACAGAGCATGGCGATTGCCAGCCAGATTCGCGGAATTCTGTTCATATCAATTGCCCCTTACTGCACAACTACCATAAGGGTCCCCGCCATTGGCGAATGCCCTACGTGTGCAGGTTATCAGATTACATCGGTAGTTACAGTCAAAACCAACCCTTCAGTCATCAATAAGTGCTACCAGCCATTCTCGCAGTTTTCGACCAACGTTGCGGACAGCGTACAATCGATCGGCTGTCGTCACCTGCTGATCGCCGTCGAGGTCGCCATTGAGATTGCTGCCGCGTTGATTGAGCTGCGATGTGACCAGTGCGGTATCCGCAGAATTCACGACAGCATTCCCATCGGCGTCCCCAAACAGCCGGAAGAATTCGAAGTGCGCATCACTCCAGATGCCATCGCGATTGGTATCCACGCTGATTCGGTAGAATCCGTCACCGGTGGTCGTCGTACGACTTCCTCCGATTCCGTTGGCACCAAAGTCAAATCGAATCCGGGATCCGCTGACAGATCCTGTCCCAAGGCTGATCGGTGTTCCAGTGCCGACGGCGATGTCACTCACGGTCGCGGCATCAAGGCTGAATCGTTCGATGCGAATGTATCCGTCTGCCAGCAATGCAGCAACGCCAGTGGCGGCACTGAACTGCAGGTCCAGGTAGCGGATGTAAGACCGCTGCAGTGCACCGAGCTGCACATCAATCCCTGTCGCCGTGAGTGTCGGCGGTGGGTCGAAACGGCGAGTGAAAGTGACATCCGCACTGGCTGGGGCGTCTTCTGTGTTGTTTCTGGAGTCCACACCGACGGTGTAAAATCCATAGGTGTGGGTGACACCATCCACCAGGCCCTGCCACTGCAGTGATGCCGAGTAGTTACCACCACCGGTCGCTGTTGGGCTGACTGACCCGATGAGTTGAGCGGCTGCGCCGTCGATGCTGACATAAAAGTGCACGGTCTGCAGGACGCTGCCACCGATCTCACGGCCCGTCGCAGCAATCGTGATCAGGCCGGCGTCTGTTGCTGAGGCGGTCGTTGCCGCAGTTTCCGGTTTATCGAAATCGCCCACGATCGTCCACGTGTCGGCTCCCGGCGCTTTGTTCTCAATATTTCCTGCGTTGTCCACAGCAATACTGCGGAACCAGTACTTGTTGTTGCTCTGGGCGGTAAAAATCGCTGTGGGACTTCCAGCCGGCAGTGTTGTCCAGAGCGTAAACGGGGCATTGTTGATGGCAACAAAAACACGATACTCGGCGATCCCGCTGACAGAGCCGAAGCCAGGGTCAGGATCAGTTCCATTGGCTGTGATGGACAGACTCAGCGAAGTCGCCGTACCAGCCAGTGGCTGGACGTAACTGACAGGCGCCGTCAGGTCGGCCGCCGCCGATGCAATCAGAATATCGGTACCACCGTTTCCGTTCAGGGTATTGGTTCCATCACTGCCGGAGGCGTCGCGGAACGCATACAGGATCAATTGATAATTGCCGGTGTCAGTGTCATTAATCGTGTCCGTGAACCGTTTGAGCAGGTCGGGGTATCCCAGCAGGTTGCGGGGATTCGCCGGGTTCAGTGGGCTGGCAGGATTTGCAGGGTCTCCCAGCGGGTCCCCCGCACTGCGACGGAATGTATCAACCTCGATGTAGTAGGTTCCTGTTTCGGGGATAACCACATCCATCAGCGCGGCATCACTGGGCTCAAATGAATCGTCGTTTTCCGCAGTGCCTTCGAAGTGTCGCACCAACTGACCGCTGCTGTTGTACAGACGAAGCACTGGATCGATGGTGTCGTTTGCATTGCTGCCGAATGCTGCAATTGAGACTGACATCACTTCAAACGTGTAGATGTCACCGGCCTTCGCCGTGATCCGGTAGTAGTCACTTTCGCTGGCCGTTACTCCGCCGGTCGTGACCGTGGTGATGGCCCCGGTGACGGACTGATAAATCGCCTGCAGCGCATCTCCGGTATTCATTCCGGAAGTGATGGTGTTGGGGACCTGCAGAATGGCGGGAGTGAGGTTCTGAGCTGTGGCAGGTGTGCGATGAGCTGCGGTGCTTTCCGCCTGGTGGACAGCAGCCGGATCGGACATAGCCGCAGTCAGCTTAATCAGTTCCCGCTCACCAAAAAACAGATCAGCGAGGTCGTCGTTTCGAGTGGTTCCAACGGAGGCAGGTGACCCCATCATGTGCTGGAAAGTTTCGAAGGCGGCCGCCGGCCCGGGAAACAGGGGATTGAAATCGCTGACCCCCGGAACCAGGTTGACTCCCATGCCAATGGGCCCGAAGGAATCCTGATGCCGCAGTCCCAGTAAATGCCCCAGCTCGTGGGCGATGACCTTGCTGGTCAGACGCACCATATTTGTCACTGACGCTGTTGGCTTTCTCAGCCCGACCGGGTCGATGGCAGCCAGCACAGTTGCGGTTTCCGAATCTGCATCCCAATCGCTGCTGCCATGGTCATGAACGGGAATGGCGTCAACATCGGAGACGATACCTCCGAGCATCCCGTTGATCTGCACCATGGCTGTACCTCCGGCCCGCAGATTACCCGGGTCAATGTCACTTGCCAGTCCTCCCGGCCGGCCGGAATCGGGTGTTTGATTGACATACACCCGGACATAGTCAGCAACCGGGATCTCAGCAGCCGTCAGTGCAAATCGCACATTGAACCACGGGCTGGCGGAATTCGGGCCTCGATAGATCGCATTGAGCCGATCCAGAACCGC
>CAXBSH010000490.1:0-3759 GCA_963977705.1 uncultured Planctomycetaceae bacterium | reverse complement strand
CCCTCCCACACACAGGCGAGCCGTTAACGTAAGCTGACGGGTGTTGTCGTGTGCGTCTGAGCGTTTATGTTCTTCCTGGCACGGCAGCAGTATCGGGTGCGTTTTTCGCCAACTCCATCAAACTGCAACTTGCAGTTGCGCACATAATTTTCGTTGATCCAGCAAACGCTCTCAGCGTCTCTGCGGGAAACTCGCCCCGCTCCTCCTCCTCCGACCGTGGCCCCCCGCGCCGCGGTGAAACAGGAATTCCGCAACACAGTAACGAACGCCATCTCCCGCCGAGGCGCCGAGGCGCGGAGAAAACGCCACACAAAGCGACCGTCTCAGTGTCTATGCGGGAAAACTCTGCTCATGACCGGCCACGAACTCGCCCCTGTCATTCTCCTCCGATCGCAGCCCCTCGTGCCGCGGAGAAACAGAAACTCCACGACGCAGTAACGAACGCCATCTCCCGCCGAGGCGCAGAGGCGCGGAGAAAAGGCACCACAAAGCAAAGCTCTCAGCATCTCAGCGGGAAAACTCGCCCCGCTCCTCCTCCTCCGATCGCGGCCCCCCGCGGCGCGGAGAAACTGAAACTCCACGACGCAATAACGAAAGCCAAGTCCCGGTGAGCATCAGCGGACGGGTGTTGTCGTTTGCGTCTGAGCGTTTATATTTTTCCTGACACGGAAGCAGTTCCCAGTGCGTTTTGCGCCAACCCCATCAAGCGGCAGCAGCGGACAGGATTTTTCGTTGATCCGGTGAAAGGGGATCAGCGGTGGCTGTCAGCGACGAACCTTGCGCTGGCGGAATCGCTGGCTGAGCCGATTCAGAATGCCGATTTCGACGGGATTCAGAGAATCACGGCCACTGGCGTGCAGTTTCGTCAGAATCGCATCCAGTTCGGCTTCATCACGCTCTTCACGCGATGGTCGTGGCTGGGTGTCATCACGAGTGGTCATGTTGATCCAGCCCTCTTTTTCCGAATGAAAACTGAAACTGTTTTCAAACAGAGGCCCGGTCAGATCGTCGTCGTCCTCAGAGTCCGCATCGCTGCGAGGCCCATCGTCAAGTTCAAGCAGTTGAGCCAGTTCCTTGAAACGCTGTTCAGCGCGGGCCATCAGAGTCGCTTCATTGACGCTGCGCAGCTCTTCATACTGCAGTAATGTCAGGAACGCACCAAAGGCCAGCAGAGAACTTTGTCCGAAAACGAACCCGCACAGGACACACATGGCCGAACAGAACATGCCAAGGCGAGCAGAAATTGAGCGAGCAGTAAGGTAGGGCAGCCGCCGACACAACAGTACATGCAGCACATGCCCCAGATCCTGCGGCCGAGCCGGAAACAGACTGACCAGCAGCAGATTCCAGTTGACCACAAATCCCAACCGCAGACCGCGAGTCACAAAGTCATCGGTCGGTGCTGACAGAGGCAGCGTCAGTGGCAGCAGCAGTGAAGATGTCAGCAGTTCACGCTGCCACAGCAGCAGCAGCAGGCCCGCGGTGGAAACACATCCGGCCACAATGACTGCTACCGAACAGCGAGCATAGCCCAGCAGATCCTGTGGCAATGGGGCTTCTGTACAGATCCGGCCGCCAGGCCATAACTGTAACGAACCCGGATAGAGACCCTGCTTTCTGGCGGCAACCAGCCACACAATACTTTGCAGCAGCAGAGCGCCCACCAGAGTTGTAAGCACCAGAGTTGCCGCCACCGGATCCCACTGTTGCCAGCCCGCAGCGATAGCAGCCACCAGAATCAGGGCACTGAGCCGAACCGGAGTTCCTAGCAGTGTGCCGATTGGGAGGGAGGCAATCAGAGATTCGGGGGACGATCGCATGCAAAAATCTTACTCAACCAGAGTTTCAGATGAGAATTACTTCTTTGAAAAAAACGGGGAAAAACGGAAGATCCCTTAGTCCGGGAGCCCTTTGACACCGTCCGTCCCGGGACCGCAGGGTCTTCCTCGCCCACTCGCGAAACTCGCTTTTCCCCTGTTTTTGTCGTACTCTGTCGCCGCAGACCGCCGCGACTGGCGCGGTTGCCGCTGTTTGAAGACCCCGTCAGGGCTGGTTTTATGCTGATCCAAACGACTGCTTCCTGTACCTGCCTGCTGCTCTGTGCCGGCATTGTCCTGAGCACGGTTGTGGCCACAGAATCACCAGCAAAGCAGCAACCGTGGCAGCTGAAACTGCGGATCCAGTCCCCGGACGGACCGCTACAGTCGCAGCAGCCCCGCGCATGGCAACGCACCGAGCGTGCGGCGGAATGGCAGCCGGCGCGGACCGCAGTCATTGTCTGTGACGTCTGGGATCGCCACCATTGCCTGAATGCCGTTCGCCGGATGACGGAATTCCTGCCCCGCATGAATCAGCTGCTGACGGTCTGTCGCAGCAACGGAGCAACCATTATTCACGCGCCCAGTGACTGCATGCCGGCCTATGAGCAGCACCCTGCCCGACTGCGAGCTCGGCAGGCACCCAATGCACCCGGACGCCCGGCAGACGTCGAATTCTGGTGCTCGCAGATCCCCACGGAAGAACGCGCCGTGTATCCGATTGATCAGTCTGATGGCGGCGAAGACGATGACCCGGCGGAACATGCAGAATGGGCCGCGAAGCTGACGGCCGAAGGACGCAATGCCGCACTGCCGTGGAAAGCCCAGAATGAAGCCATCACCATTGATGCAGAACGCGATTTTATCAGTGATCGTGGCGATGAAATCTGGAACATTCTGAAGCAGCAGAATATCCAGCATGTGATGCTGGTCGGTGTGCACACAAATATGTGCGTACTGGGCCGTCCGTTTGGACTGCGGCAGCAGGTGCGAGCAGGATTTGAGGTCGTGCTGGTCCGCGATCTGACGGACTGCATGTACAACCCGCGACGCTGGCCGTTTGTTGACCACTTCAGCGGCAATGATCTGATCGTTTCACATGTCGAACGTTTTGTCTGTCCCACAATCACCAGCGATCAGATTCTCGGCGGCAGTCCGCACGTTTCAAAGTATGATCAACGCACCAACCGGGACCTGCTGACGGTTCTGCCCGGGAATGCCGCCAGTGTACCAGGCGCTGGCTGGTGGGCGCCAGTGATGATGCCTGGCAGCCTGCCGTCAGACGCCGGGGGTGATCCGAGTGCTGCTGTCTGGCTTCGCTGTACCGTACGACTGCCACAGCAGCTGCTGGCGAGTGGTGCAGCGACGCTACAGCTGCCTTCCGCGGACGTTGCCGGTGCATGGCTGAATGGCACAGCAATTCCGGCCGCCGCAGGAGCAGCCACCAGCCGGCCACTGCCCTCAGCCGCAGTGCTGCCCGATGGGATCAATCTGCTGGTGCTGAAACTGCAGCCCGGGAAATCAGGGACACTGTGTTCTGAAGCACTGCGAATTCAGTGCGGACAGCAATCGCTGTCACTGGACGGGCGCTGGCAGTGGCAACGTGACAATGGCACCGATCTGTCCTCGATCCCGCTGCCGGCCCAGTTTGGCATCGGATCAGATATTCTTTTCGAACCGACTCGCTGAACATCCGCGCCACGTTCGCCCTGGGAGTGTGAGTCTCCCGCCAAGCCGAACGGCTCTCCCCGCCGTACAGGCGAGCCGGTTAGCGTAAGCTGACGGGTGTCGTTGTGCCACG
The DNA here is from genome assembly GCA_963977705.1 of uncultured Planctomycetaceae bacterium. Taxonomy (GTDB): domain Bacteria; phylum Planctomycetota; class Planctomycetia; order Planctomycetales; family Planctomycetaceae; genus SXXK01. Next base: position 141 of record CAXBSH010000490.1, on the reverse strand, counting down.
CTGTCCCCGAGCTGGTGCTCGGTGGTCCCAAGTTTGTGCTGCATTCCTTTTTCAACGCACATGAAGTTCCCCTTGGGAGGGCGAGGCCACCGCTCTAAACATCTTTTCTCTTATAGTATGCTATAATTGCACGGAAGACAG
>CAXBSH010000489.1:0-3763 GCA_963977705.1 uncultured Planctomycetaceae bacterium | reverse complement strand
GAGCCTCGCCCTCCCGAGGGGGACTTCACTGACCACTGATTACTGTCTACTGCCCCCTGCCCCCAGCCTTCGATCCAGCCATGCCTGCAGCAGGATCTGAGCTGCGAGTTTGTCCATCCGTTCCTTCCGTTGCTTCTTCGTCATCTCGGCAGCCAGCAACAAACTTTCGGCCTGCCACGACGTCAATCGCTCGTCCTGAAACTCGCACGGCAGACCGAACTTGTCGGTCAGCCATGCGGCAAAGCTGCGAGCCTCCTGAGACTTCGGACTTTCTTCCCCGCTCATGTGCAGGGGCAGCCCCACAATAAACCCCACCGGACGATACTCGGCAATGACTCGCCGCAGAAATCGTTCGTCGCCCAGCAAGCCCTGTCGCTGATGATTGTGCAGCGGACTGGCATAACGCTGGTCGCGATCCGAAACAGCAATTCCCAGTCGCTTCGTACCGTAGTCGAACCCCAGCAGCATGCCACTGAGCGGCAGCCCGCCGGAATTGTCCGCCTGTGCATCCGTCATTGTCCACTCCCACCCAGCGTCATCAGCTGAGGCAACCGGGCGTTCAGGCCACCCGACCGAAACCCGAGCAGATCCAGTGTGACTTCGCGAAACCCCAGCGCCCGCAAACGCTCGGCAATCTGCTGTCGCTGAGGATCGCCGGCAGCGACTGCAATGTATTCAGTGGGCAACTCAATTCGTGCCAGATCATTTTGTTCCAGACGAACTCGCAGCTCGCGACACTGCAACACCTGACGCAGAAAGGTCTCGGCCTGATCAATTCGCTCAGTCCGCTCTGCGGTGACTTCCACGCCATAGGCGATTCTGCTGGAGAGACAGGGGGCGGCCGGTTTGTCGGCTGAATTCAGCCCCCACCAGGCGGCCAGACGTCGCACATCGGCCTTTCGCAACCCAGCCTCGATTAACGGACTGCGCACTCCGTGCTGCCGAGCCGCCTGCATGCCCGGACGATGGTCGCCCACATCATCCAGATTGGCACCATTCACAACAGTCCGCCCCGCATGCTGCTGCACCAGCTGCTCGATGGCTGAATACAGCGTCTCTTTGCACCAGAAACAGCGATCCCCGCTATTCCTGCGGTATTCGCCACGCTGAAATTCGGCCGTCAGCAGTTCCTGATGAGCAATTCCGATGACAGTCGCCTCCGTCGCGGCAAACTGCCGATCGGCTGCTGCCAGACTGGGACTGACTGCAGTCACCGCCAGTGCCTGTGCCCCCCACACCAGCGCTGCTGCCCTCGCCACCACCGCACTGTCCACACCGCCGGAATAGGCCACGACGCAGGGACCGCAGTCCCGCAGGACGGCCAATAACCGGTCTGCCAGCGATTCCGGCCCATCCATTGCGTCTGCAGTCATGAAATTCCAACGGAAAACCGAGGTGTATTGTCAGTCGAATCCAGGCCCACGTGGTTTACAGATTTCGCTGCGATCAGCAGTTAACCGGCGACAATCCGTAGTGTCAACCGAGACCAACAGGACTGGCAGACGACAGAAACTGCCTTTTTCGCAGGCACCTGATTTGCAGAGTCAGAGAATTGAAGCTGCCGAAGAGGCATCTTCCTGCCGGTTTCGTTAGAAATGCCGGGTATACGAGGTGCAGAGATGGCAAAACGCGATTATTACGATGTTCTGGGGGTCCCGCGAGGTGCATCGCAAGAGGATCTGCGGAAGGCTTACAAGAAGCTGGCGCGCAAGCATCATCCGGATTCGAATCAGCAGGATCCGGAAGCTGCGAAGAAATTTGCGGAGATTACCGAGGCGTGGGAAGTGCTGGGTGACGAGCAGAAGCGTCGGCAGTACGATCAGTTTGGCCATGCTTCCAGTGGCGGAGGCAATCCGTTTCAGGGGCGCAATCCGTTTCAGGGATTTGGCGGCGGTGCTGGCGGTGGCATGCAGTTTGACATGGAGGATCTGTTGGGGGGGATGTTTGGCGGCGGGGGCGGTCAGCGTCGTGGTGGTGGCCGGGCTCGTCGTGGTGATGATGTGCGGGCCGAGATTACAATTCCGTTTGCGGTCGCAGCGGAGGGCGGTGAACATACTCTGACGCTGCAGAATGGTTCGCAGACTGAACGCATTGCGGTGAAAGTGCCGGCGGGAATTGATCAGGGCCAGACAATCCGCCTGGCTGGTCAGGGCAATCCGGGGCCAGCGGGCGGCGCAGCGGGTGATTTGCTGGTGACCGTCTCGATTGCGCCGCACCCGTGGTTTCGCCGCGAATCGTTCAATCTGGTCCTTGACGTTCCGTTAACACCATCCGAGGCGGCACTGGGAACGCGGATTGAAGTGCCCACATTATCAGAGGGCACTGGGGTATTGTCGGTACCTCCCGGAACCTCCAGCGGAGCTCGTCTGCGGCTTCGTGGCAAGGGCATTCGCAACCCGAAAACCGGTGAGCGTGGTGATCAGTTTGTGGTACTGAAAATTGTTGTGCCGAAGGAACTGTCTGAGGACGCACGAGCAGCCTACGCAAAGCTGCAGGAAATCTGCCCGGACTCGCCCCGCCAGCAGCTTTGGCGTTAAGGGTGCCGTGCGCTTCAAACGGTATTGAAGATCCGATCACCGGCATCCCCAAGACCCGGCAGGATGTAGCTTTGTGCATTCAATTGGCGGTCCACTGCCGCCGTGTAGACTCGCACATCCGCATGCTGATTGATCAACTGCTGCAATCCTTCTGGTGCGGCAATCAGGCAGGCGAACCGAATCTGTGGCACGCCCCAGCGTTTCAGCAGCTGGATGGCGTGCAGCACTGAGCCTCCGGTGGCCAGCATTGGATCAAGGATCACGGCCACGTCGGGGGGATCCGCAGCCGGCAGCTTCTGGTAGTATTCCTGCGGGAGTGCGGTGGATTCATCCCGACAGATTCCCAGGTGCCGTACCTGTGCGTCCGGCAGCAGCCGCAGAAAGGCGTCGGTCATCCCAAGTCCAGCCCGCAGAATCGGCACAATTGCCAGCCTTCCCTGCAAACGGGATCCCGGAGTCGCTTCGAGGGGCGTTTGTACCGTCACGGACTGCAGTGGCAGATCCCGAGTCACCTCGTACGCCAGCAGGGTGGCCAGGCAGTCCACATGCTGTCGAAAACCGGCAGAAGAGACAGAAAAATCCCGCAATCCGGCCAGATGATGGCAGGCCAGTGCATGCTGCAGCGTGGTGACAAGAGGATGCTGAAAGTGCATGGAACAATACCTGTCATCGAAAAAACCTTTACGGCCTGCCCGCAGGAATCATACAGTTTACCTCAACGGAATTTCCAGCTTTCGACTTGGCTGCAGCGAATCAGCAGACGATCTAACGCATGACTCTGCCCATAGCTGCCGTATGGCGGTGGCAGAGAAGACCGCAGATACAGGAGCACACCATGTCAGACGAACTGCAGTACAGACTGACAGAGACGGATGAGTACGAAGAAATCAGCAGTGATGAAGTGGATCGCGTCGTGGAAGCCCTTGACCGACTGATCGCCGGCGTCCAGAGCGAAAACGTCAAGCACTACCTTGAAGAAGCTGCCAGCAACATTTACTTCCTCGTCTACGAAGAAGAGGACGTTGAGGAGCTGGACGACACGACTGAGCAGGCCGCCTGAGATTGCAGCCTTTCCGGTCCGCTGAAGCCACAGCCCGATCCAGCAAATGGATCGGGCTTTTTGCTGCGCGGGGACGGGGGGGGGAGTGGTCAGTTATCAGTTGTCAGTTGTCAGTGAATTTCCCTTTGGGAGGGCGAGGCTCCCGCCGAGCCGGGCGTAACTGTCC
>CAXBSH010000488.1:0-3774 GCA_963977705.1 uncultured Planctomycetaceae bacterium | reverse complement strand
AGTTCCAGACACTGGCTGGCCAGAGCATGGTCACGCGAGCGCAGGGCCCCGTCAATCAGTGCCTCCAGCACCTGCGTCATCGCCGGTTCGTCGAGGCCATTCTGAGAACCACTCAGCCACGCTATTGCATCAGCCGTGTCACCCGCTCGGAATCGCAGCAGGACTTTTTCGAATTCCAAAGCGTCCCCGGACAGCCACGAAGCCTCTTTCAGCAATCGCTCGGCCTCTTCACGATCCCCATCCAGCATTGCCGCGCGAGCCCCCAGCAGGACGGCCGAATTGCCCGGTAACCACGACTGACGCGCCTGCGCCAGCAGACGACGGGCGACACTCAGCTCCCGCTGATGTACAGCCAGAATCCCGGCCTCCCGGACCATCCACAACTGAACCACCCACGACATCGCCAAAGCGGATCCTGCGGCCAGGATCGTTCGCCAGCTCAGTTTTTGCAGCCAGTGCAGTCCAGCCACCTGTTTCGCCCCCCACCCCAAAACCGTTTGCAGACACCGGCAGCAGATTCTGACAGTTCACAGAACCACCAGCCCCCGAATGGCCGATTATCAGACAAAGCCAGAGGAATTCAACTTCCACAACATGGAAGTTCATGCCAAATCAGCCACACCTGACACCCATCGAAAGCCAAGTCCGATGAAATTTGAAACCGCCTGCCTGCATGCAGGTTACACTGCAGATCCCACCACCAACTCGCGCGCTGTCCCCGTCTATCGCACCAGTTCCTTCACCTTCAATAACACCGCTCACGCCGCTCGACTGTTCGCCCTGCAGGAACTGGGCAATATCTATACCCGCCTGATGAACCCCACGCACGACGTGCTGGAAAAACGAGTGGCGGCACTGGAAGGCGGCGTCGGAGCCCTGGCGACAGCCTCGGGAACCGCTGCCGTCTTCTACAGCCTGATCAATATCCTGAAGGCCGGAGATGAAGTCGTATCCGCCAATAACCTCTACGGAGGCACATTCACACAGTTCAATGACATCCTGCCGCAGTTCGGCATCACCGTCCGCTTCGTCGATCCCACCAACCCCCGCAACTTTGCACACGCCATCACTGCTCAAACCAAAGCCCTGTTCTGTGAATCCGTCAGCAATCCCGGGCTGCACATCTCAGACCTGGATGCCATTTCAGAAATCGCTCATCAGCACGGCATTCCACTCATTGTCGACTCCACCTTCACCACTCCCGCACTGCTGCGTCCCATCGAACACGGTGCTGATGTGGTCGTGCATTCACTGACAAAATGGCTGGGCGGACACGGTACGGGCATCGGAGGCATCGTCGTGGACTCCGGCACCTTCGACTGGAAATCTGAAAAATTTCCCCTGATGCATGAACCCGACAACAGTTACCACGGCCTGCGCTGGGCACACGATCTCGGCGACCTCGCCCCGCTTGCCTATATTCTCAGAATGCGCACCGTTCCCCTGCGTAACCTTGGTGCCTGTATCTCGCCCGATAACGCGTGGATGTTCCTGCAGGGCATCGAAACGCTGCCGCTGCGCATGGAACGGCACTGCAGCAATTCGCTGGCTGTCGCTCAGCACCTGCAGGCCCATCCCGAGGTGGCATGGGTTCGCTACCCCGGACTTGATCACGACCCCGAATTCGCCCGCGCTCAGAAATATCTTGGTGGTAGTGGCGGAGCCATGGTGGTGTTCGGGATCAACGGCGGAGCTGCCGCTGGTGCCCGCTTCATCGATTCACTGAAACTGTTCTCACACCTTGCCAACGTTGGCGACGCCCGCAGCCTGGCCATCCACCCGGCCTCAACCACGCACTCACAACTTTCACCCGAACAACAGCTGCAGGGCGGAATTCCGCCCGAAATGATTCGCCTCAGCATCGGACTGGAACACATCAGCGATATTCTGAGCGATCTGAATCAGGCACTGAATTGCGCCCAAAACTAGCCATCAACAGGCCCATGCAGCACGCGATCCACACGCAATTCGGCCAAAAAAAAGATCGCCAATTTTCCCTGAATTTTCGGAACGTCGTTCCGAATTTACAGGCTAAAAACTCAAATCCAGCTTGAAATCCTGGACCAATTCGCATTTACAACCCTTTTTTTGGAGCTTTAATCCTTGTATCTTCGAGCTTGTGATTCGAAAATGCAAGAATGATATTCCGCCCGTGGTACTTTGAACAGCTCCGCCAGACGCTCCGCAGGTCACCGATCTGCGGACTGCTCGGACCACGCCAAACCGGGAAATCCACACTCGCTCGCGAATTGGCACGACTGTTCCCGCAATCACACCTGTTCGATCTTGAATCACCAACTGACCTGCTCAGACTCACCAACCCCGAGCTCACACTCGGCCGACTCTCAGGACTCGTCATCCTCGACGAAATTCAACTCAGACCCGACCTGTTCCCGATCCTCCGCGTCCTTGCCGATCGACCTGACACCGAGACCCGGTTTCTGATCCTCGGCAGCGCTGCCCCACAACTTATCCGCCACTCCTCAGAATCCCTCGCCGGCCGCATTCAGTTTGTTGACCTGCACGGCTTCAACCTGTCCGAGACCGGTCCGGCCGCTCTGGAATCACTCTGGCTGCGCGGTGGCTTTCCCCGCTCCTTTCTCGCTGACAACGATGTTGACAGCACCGCGTGGCGTGAATCATTCGTCCGCACTTTCCTTGAACGCGACCTGCCTCAATTCGGACTGCGCATCAATGCCTCCGCCATGCGTCGCTTCTGGACGATGCTGGCTCATCGACACGGACAGATCTGGAACGCTTCAGAGCTGGCACGTTCCATGGCACTGTCCGACAAAACTGTCCGCAACTGGCTGGATGAACTGAGCCTCACGTTCATGGTTCGGCAGCTTCAGCCCTGGTTCCAGAACCTTGGCAAGCGATTGGTCAAATCCCCTAAAGTCTATCTGCGAGACTCCGGGCTGCTGCACCACCTGCTGGGCTTGTCCACGCACCAGCAGTTGCAGGGACATCCCACAGTTGGCGCGTCGTGGGAAGGCTTTGCACTTGAACAGATCCTGCAGCTGCTGCGGCCCGCCGACGCCTGGTTTTATGCCACCCAGTCCGGTGCTGAACTGGACCTGTTCCTGCAGCATAATGGCCGCCGCCTGGGCTTTGAATTCAAATACAGCGAATCCCCCCGCACCACTCGTTCCATGCGTATCGCACTTGCCGATCTGCAGCTTGATCACCTGTGGATCATCTGCCCTGGAAGTGTCCGCACACAACTTGATGACCAAATCTCTGTCTGCGGTCTGACCGCCCTCGAATATCTGCGCCAGGCCATCGACTGAACCGTGCACGCCCGCAGTACACCATAAAAAACGGATCTACGCGCAATCCCATGCGCAGCCGCAGCGGGCATTGGCAGGGGGGGCTTCCCTGTGACCTCCGAGCACCAGTTCGGTGACGCCCAACGACAACGCCCGTCAGCTGACGCTAACAGCTCGCCCTGGGGGTGGGTGATTGAACGCAGTGGACGACACGGGCTGAAGCCCATGCTACGACCACCGAGTGGCCGTTTGGGGACGATGCTGAAGCTCCGACTTGCTGAGTGGTGATCAATCCACGGGATGGCAGAGCGACGGGCCAACGTGCGCCGGGTCGCAGGTTTGTGTGCGGAAAAAGGCGGCCGGGCAGGAATGCCCGGGCTACGGTTGTCGGCGAACAACAACCACTGAACACGGACAGTTAACTTCGGCTCGGCAGGAGCCTCGCCCTCCCAAGGGAGGCTTCCCCTGGGACCACCGAGCACCAGCTCGGTGACGCCCAACGACA
>CAXBSH010000487.1:0-3776 GCA_963977705.1 uncultured Planctomycetaceae bacterium | reverse complement strand
ATGGAGTTACCCATGGCTGCATTAAATCCGAGATGTTTCGCAGTCTCTTCTGGCTTTAGCGGCAATGAACTTCCTGCAAGTGCGCCCGCTCCCAATGGACTATAAGAAGTTCTGGCTAGCCAATCATTTATTCGATCTAGGTCTCTTGCGAATGCATGAACATGCTTTGCCAATTCATGGCCGAATAGAACTGGTTGCGCATGTTGCAAATGAGTAAAACCAGGGGCAGGTGCATCCGCATATTCCTTTGCTTTATTCAACAGTGCGCTCTGCAGTTCTGTTATCAAGCCAGCAATGTGCAACATATGATCAATAGAAAAAAGTCTTAAGTCTGTGGCAACTTGATCGTTTCTGGAGCGACCTGCACGCAATTTGCCACCCACATCGCCAATTCGTTCCATCATGGAACGTTCGATTGCCGAGTGAATGTCTTCATCAGTTTCATTAATTTCAAAATCTTCCACTCTCAATGTTGCAGACATTATAACAAGTCTTAATGGAAATGTATCGAATTTGCCCATTTACCTTTCATTGAAAGATAAATCACATCGCATTTGAGCAATTCTTGTCAGCAGACTTACGAGTATATCAGAATTAAGACTTCGTTCATGAGCCTCATCGACAATGATGGTATCATACTGATCGAGGTAGCGGTCGGCCTGCGTTTCTGCCAGCAGAATTCCGTCGGTCATCAGCCGAATCCGCGTCAGCGGGCCACTGCTGTCGGTGAATCGGATGCGGTACCCCACTTCCTGTCCCAGTTTGCAGCCCAGCTCTTCTGCAACGCGGGCGGCCACCGAGCGCGCGGCGATGCGGCGGGGCTGAGTATGCCCGATGACACCCGCGACACCACGCCCCATTTCAGTCAGGATTTTCGGCAGCTGCGTGGATTTTCCCGAACCGGTTTCCCCGCACAGCACTACGACCTGATTGGCGGCAATTGTTTCGATGACTTCCTGTCGGCGGGCCACAACGGGCAGATCCGGGTCCCACTGCAGCTGTGGCTGCCACGCAGCCCGCTGCTGCCGCCGCTGCAGGCTGCGCTGCAACTGCGACTGCAGTTTTTCCAGCAGTCGATCAAACGGCCGCCCAGCTTTTTCAGCAGCTGTGATGCTTCGCAGCATCTGGCGCAGCCCGAACTGGTCTGCGTGCATCGCAGACGAAATCTGTCGTTCAAGCTCCCGCGGGGACGTCATGGAAAGAGCACCAAAAAAGGCGACTCAAAGAGAATTCGCACAGCATACACAGTTCACTGGCCGTTTTTCAGGGGGCAGTTCTCAGTTCTCAGTGGATGATTGGCCGGCAGAAGCCGCCAGAGCACTGTTCAACTTCTCTGCCGTGCTGCGGATGGCAACAAGCGGATCATAGCCGGGCTGGCCCGAGACCTGACCGCTGACTTCCACGCAGACAGGTCCCGCATACTTCAATTCACGCAGCAGACGAAAGTACTGCACATAGTCGGTGCGACCTTCGCCCGGCAGCAGAAAGCGAAACTTCGCGGCATCCCCCGACGTATCCTTGACATGGATGAAGCGAGTCCGTGGGAGCAGCTGCGTTAACGTGGTCCGCAGGTCCAGACCCTGCAGTTCGAAATGACTGAAGTCATAAGCAGCCTGGACAGCTGGTGATCCACATTCCTGCAGCAGCCACAGCAACCGCTCGGGGGAATTCATCGCACTTCCCACGTGGGCCTTGATCAGCAGTGTCACCTGTTGCTCCTGAGCGACAGTCGCCCAGCCCTGCAGACGCTGTAACATCCCGGCTTTCTGTTCGTCCCACTTCGCCGGATTACCACCCACGACAGTCTCCAGCATCGGCGGTTGCTCGGGAAAAAGGTCCCGGGCCAGCTGAGCAGCCGTGCGAATGACCTGCAGCGATGCCTGCTGGACCGTTTCATCACACACCAGCGGAATCTGGATCATCAGACAGGGCAACGTCAGATTCAGCTCCTGCAGCCGCTGGGCCGTTTGCCTGCGCGCAGTCGCGTCAAACACCGCAGGCTCGGTCGGAAACCCTGCGTTCAGGCAGAATTCCACATGCCGATAACCAGCAGCAGCACAAGCCTGCAGCGACTGATCCAGCGGCAGCTGTTTCGTCCCGTACAGACTGAATCCCAGATTGAGCCCCTCCACGACCTCGTCACTCGAACGGCGCAGCGTTCCGGACAATGGCTCAGACACCGATGCCGTCGCCAGTCCGCACAAAGGTGCTGCCCCAAGTGCCTGCAGAAACCTGCGTCGCTGCCAGACTGCCACCTGATCCATTCGGCTCATCAGAGATCTCCTGAGTCCAGCAACTGAATGACATGACGCACCTGATAAGGACGCTGCACAAGCCCCGCTCGTCCAGCAGACTGCCACTGCATCATGCACACATGATTGCTGGTCGCCAGAATCACCGGATCACCGGCCGCCGAATTCAGGAACTGTGACTTCTTCTGCAGGATCTGCTGAGCACTTTCCGGCTGCTGCAGGTTGTAGACACCGCCCGATCCACAGCAATCGCGGGCCTGCGGTGCCAGCTCCCAGTGATACCCGGTCGCATGCAGCACTGATTCCGGAATGCCGGCCAGTTTCTGACCGTGTACCAGATGGCAGGGCAAATCCACATAGACCCGCGCGTTTGTCGCACGCGGCGGATTCGCTCGAACGCCGATTTCCCCCAGAAAATCCAGTACATCACGAACCGGAAGCTGCCCCTGCAGAGATTTCAATGTGGACAGTCCGCAGCCGGATGAATTGGCAACCACGGCATCGACGCCGGCCCCCAGAAATGCGTCCCGACTGGCCTCACGCAGAGATTGCACGGCGGGCAATCCCAGATGCTCGTGCATCGCTCCGCAACAGCCCTGCTGAACCGGTACGACCACCTGCACATTGTTGCGAATCAGGACTCGCACGGTGGCAAAGTTGATCTCACGAAAGACGGCTTCCATCAGGCAACCGGTAAGCAGTGCCACTCGCGGCCCTGTTGGTCGATGCTGCGCCATCAATCGCTGAGCATACGAGGCTGTGGATTCAAGGACCGCAGGATTCCCGGCGAATACCAGTCGATGGGGCTGCAGACCAATCCGCCGCAGGATTCGCAACGGAAGTGCTGCCAGTGAAAACAGACGCGGCCGCGCTGCAAACCATGCTGCCAGACGCAGCGGCAACGGGGGCAGATGTCGCCCAGCCTCGTGATGCTGATGACGCACTTCTTCAAGAATCTCGCCGTAAGGCACCTTCGCCGGACAGGCTGGTTCACAGGCCAGACACCCCACACAGTCCTGCGTATATTTGACCGTCCACCAGTCCGGCTCAAGACGCCCCTCGGCCTCCTGACGCCACAGCCGCAGACGACCACGCGGCGAATTGTTTTCATCGCCACTGAGCTGATACGTCGGGCAGACTTCCAGACAGAACCCGCAGTGGACACAGCCCGTCAGCAACGCTGACGAAGCATCCAGCACGGGCAAGCGCGCTGCGCACGCCTGCTGATCTTCGGCAGGACGGGGCGTTGCAGCGGATTCTGAATCGGCATCAGTCGCTTTCATGTCTGCTGAAACTCCTGCACAAGTGCCTGCCGCCAGACGGCTTCGGTCGCACGCCCCGCTCGCTGAGGCCAATGCCGACTGAGAGAGTCGCCGCCCATGAGCTGCAGCTGCTGCTGCATTTCAACGCTGACCACGGAGGCCTCCGTTGCACAGCCATACACGTGCAGTACACCCAAAGCCACAATCTGGATGACACGCACGCCCGGAGTCTGCAGCAGTGGCCCGAGCAGCCGGTCCGCCT
>CAXBSH010000486.1:0-3776 GCA_963977705.1 uncultured Planctomycetaceae bacterium | reverse complement strand
CTTCACTGACAACTGATAACTGACAACTGATAACTGATAACTGACAACTGACAACTGACAACTGACAACTGATAACTGATAACTGATAACTGATAACTGATAACTGACCACTGACCACTGACCACTGACCACTGACCACTGACCACTTTTTCAAGCTGTCAGCCCGGGACAGGCAGAGTCTCCACAATGGCCTGCACCACCTGACCGCAACGCTCCCGCTGACCTTCCGCCAACATCCCACGACTCACCAGACGATGCGCCAGAACAGGCACCGCCGATCGCTTGATGTCGTCTGGAATCACATACTCACGACCCTCCATAAATGCCAGCGCCTGAGCCGCCCGGTACCACGTCAGTACGCCACGAGTCGAGACACCAAGCGACAGCTCCGGGTGATTACGAGTCTTCTCGGCCACGTCCAGCATGTAACCCGCTAACGACTCCTCAACTCGCACCTGCTGCACCTGACGCTGTAACTCCAGCACCTCAGCGACCGTGACCACCGGCTGCAATGCATCCACCGGCTGACCCGCACGATGCCGCTGCAGAATCTCCAGCTCCGCCCGACGCTCCGGATAACCCACACTCAGACACATCATAAAACGATCCAGCTGGTTCTCCGGCAACGGATACGTCCCCTCAAACTCACGAGGATTCTGAGTGGCCAGGACCAGAAACGGCTGCGGCAGAGCATGCGTCACTCCCTCCACAGAAACCTGCCGCTCACTCATCGCCTCCAGCAAGGCACTCTGATTGCGAGGCGTCGTGCGGTTAATCTCATCCGCCAGCAGAATGTTGGTGAAAATCGGACCCTCGCGAAATTCAAAGTCGCCCGTCGCTGGTCGATACACCGCAGCACCCAGCAGGTCACTGGGCAACAGGTCCGGAGTAAACTGCATGCGGACAAACTGACACCCCAGACTGCGAGCCAATGCCCGCGCCAGCGATGTCTTGCCCAGACCCGGAGCATCCTCAAGCAGGATATGACCACCACCCAGCAGCGCGGCTGTACACAGCCGCACCACCTCAGACTTGCCCAGCACCGCCGATTCGACATTCGCCAGAATTCGCTGCACCAGCTGCTGACTCACTAACCCACTCCAAAACAAAAACTCTCGCCCACACGCACCAGCCGCACACCACCCAACCCCATTCTACCCCCAAATGCAACAAAACCAACCCCCACCCACTGCCCCAGCTCCTCCGCTGTGCGTGGGCTGAAATGGCAGCCGCGCAGGAAGAACGCCAGAGACAAAACGTAGCTTGGGCTTCAGCCCGAGTATCCCCATTCCCCGTATTCAGGGCTTCAGCCCGCGTCATTAAACACGAAATCCGGTGTTTGTGATGGTTTTCCGCCGCTGCATCGCAGCCACTCACCCAGGGCCGCGCCCTGGGCTACCAGAAATCAGCCCTTCAGGTCTGAATCGCAAACGCAGGCCAGGGCCCACCCCCTCCCCTGAAAAACTCCGAGTTCTTGCAACCCACGGATTTCGGCCCAACCCCTCACGCCGACGTTCGCCCCACGCGTCACGAATGCCCGCCCTACGGTTTTCAGCGCCCACTGACAACTGATCACTGATCACTGACAACTGGCAACTTCCCCCCCGCCGCCCGAGACTCACTCCGGAATCTGTTCGCCCAAACCCAGCTTCTCAGCCGCAGCTTCATAATTCTGCATCGCCTGCGGCAAAAGCTCCCGCAGGGCAGCAGCTCGATGTGCGTCACTGGGATGCGTCGACAGAAACTCCATCGGTGCCTCTCCCTGTTTCGAGGACGCAAATCGCTCCCAGAATCCCGGAGCAACCGATGGGTCATAACCAGCCTTCGCCATCAACAACAAACCAATATGATCGGCCTCCAGCTCGTGCTTACGACTGTACGGCAGAATCACTCCATACTGCGACGCCGCTCCATAAGCCGTCAGCACGATCTGCTTCTTCTGCTCATCCTGCTTCTGCAACACCATCCCCACTGCCGTCTTGCCCAGATTCTGAGCCGTCTGATAGGTCATCCGCTCACCGCCATGTCGAGCAATCGCGTGCGCGACTTCGTGCGACATCACCACCGCCAGACCCGCTTCGTCCTGACACACCGGCAGAATGCCCGTATACACCGCCACCTTGCCACCTGGCAGACAAAACGCATTCTGCGTCTTCGATTCAATGACGTTGAATTCCCATTGGAAATCCGGACGGTCAGCCACCGCGGCAATCCGCTGACCAACACGCTTCACCAGCTCCTGATACTTCTCGTTCTTCGATACAGGCTCAGACTTCAACACGTCCTGATAGGCCGTCACGCCCATCTCATTCTCGCTGGCCTCAGAGACGACCAGCAGGCGACGACGTTCCGTCAGCGGAACCGTATTACAACCGGACACCAGAAACATCAGAGCCGACAGCAGACTGGTCAGACCCAGCATGGCCACCACCATCGACCTGACAACAAATACTCGCGATGCAGACGACATCCTCTGGCCCCGTCTTCAAAAACAAACCCGCAGCAAATACCACCGGCAGGACCCAAAACTGTACGCACCGCTCCCTGAAGACCTCAAGCCGGCTTTCCAGCAGCACAGATCGTCATTCCCACAGCCCGCCGAATGATTCCGCAGACTGCTGCTGCTTCTGCCGCAGCCACGCACGAAGCGTCCCTGACCCGGCAGGTTTCGCCGATTTTTTCCAGCACACCGCCAAGACCACGCACCCCGTCAGCCCGCCCGCCGACGCCCACGCACACTCCGCTTCAGCCGATACTCAATCGAATTTCCACGTTTTCCGCAGACCTCCACATGCCCCATCCTGCGAAAACACCACGCCGCCTTCTGCGCCAACCAGCGCGGCATACCACACGCTGCTGCCAGCTCTGCCGTCGTAAAGGCACCCGGCAGATCCACCTCCAGCGCCCGCCACAGATCCGCAGCTGTCTTCAACCGAATCCTGCGCACCACCGAAACCAGCACGCGATCATGCACACTGTACTTCCGCCGCCAGCTCGTACGCTCCGTCGGTGGCAATCGCAGCTCCTGCTGCTCTGTCAACACCACATCCAGCTGCAGACGCGGATGCGGGAAAACAGAGAAATGCACCAGCTCCTGAAACACATGAGCCACAGTCTGCCGCAATGGGCTGTAGCGAGATCTGACGGGCGCCAGATCAACCGGGTTCAATGTCACCAGCTGCCGCCGCGCTACCAACGGCTTCACCACAATCACATCGTGCTCCTCCACCAGCACGCGAATCTTGTCGCGAATGGCAGACAACGAAGCACACTGCACCTCAATCAATCGCCCGCGTCCGTCAATCGCATCGATGCGATAACCCGCCAGCGTCTGCTCGTGACGACCCTCGTCCGCGACATACTGCTGCTTCAGCTGCTGATGAAGCGACGTGGCCACAAACCCTGAACCTCCCTGCAGGAATACTCCCGAAACATCCTTGGCACATCCTCGCACAACACGCCCATCCTGACAACACCCATTCGCCCACCCCCCACCACCCACACCCCCATCCAGTGATCAGTGATCAGTGGTCAGTGGTCAGTAAACGCAAAGCCTACCTCGGGAGGGCGAGGCTCCCGCCGAGCCGCACACCACCACCAAGCACTCGGGAGGGCGAGGCTCCCGCCAAGCCATATCCAGTGATCAGTAAACGCAACGCCCAAAACCGTAGCCCGAGCATTCCTGCTCGGCCCCATCCGTTAAAAAACACTGGGGATTTCAAAGGTGACGCTAAGTTCGTGCCCGGGCTAAAGCCCAGACTACGACTTTTGTCCCT
>CAXBSH010000485.1:0-3779 GCA_963977705.1 uncultured Planctomycetaceae bacterium | reverse complement strand
TGACTGGAGTTCAGACGTGTGCTCTTCCGATCTGCGGCTGCAGAAACAGCATACGCCGACCACGCGGGCCACGAACCCAAGGCTGTGGGCGGATTCAACGAGCCAGCGGTACCAGGAACTGTCCGGCAGCTCGGCGACAAACTTCGCCCCCTCATCGACAGAACGGCGGATGGCCGAGCGATCGGCGTGAATGCCGTGTCTCAGAGTGATCTGTTCGAACATCCAGCATACATCGCTCAGGTCAGTCTCGCTGGTGGAAGCTGCAGCTGCCCCGATCATTCCTGCTCCTGTAAATGCTGAATCTGTTGAGCTGACAAATGACGCAAAGGATGAAAGCCGGTGGATGGCATGAAATGCCGCCGGTGGAACTCTGGAAACATATCGAAATTCTTGGGTGAAAACGGAGAACGTCCACTGAAAAACGATGGTCTAACCGAGGAAACTCACGATCAGCCATAGGTTTTCCCGATATTACTGAGTCGTTTTCTGGCCGGAAATTATTTTTTCCAGCGAATCGCCGAGTGGAAGTGCCCTGGGTGGGCGGGGCGATTTGGTTGGAGGGGTCGGGGGTTTGTGACGTGCATTAGACGGGCGAATCCGCGTTTCCCGCGGCAGCCTGTGATTTCGTTCCCGGTGTTGGCAGGTTATGATGTGGTGTTTCGGTTGCTGTGTTGAGCGGTGTTTTTGTCCTGGTGAGTTGGGGTGTTGCGATGGCGGTGCGGACATTTGCTGCGGTGGATCTGGGTGCCGAGAGTGGGCGAGTGATGGCCGGCTGTTTTGACGGTCGTCGGGTGTCATTGAGCGAGTGTCATCGATTTCCGAATGGTCCGGTGTCTTTGGGTGGGACTTTGCGCTGGAATCTGCTGGGTTTGTGGCAGGAGATTGTGCGGGGTCTGGGTCGTGTGGGATCGGAGCATGGTGGTTCTGTGTCCAGTGTGGGTGTGGACACGTGGGGTGTGGACTTTGTGCTGTTGAATCGGAATGATGAGTTGCTGGGTCAGCCGTGGAACTATCGTGATTCGCGTACTGACGGGATGTTGAATCTGGCATTTCAGCGGGTTTCGCGAGCCGAGATTTTTGCTCAGACTGGTCTGCAGTTTATGGAGATTAATTCTCTGTATCAGCTGCTGGCGATGTGTCGTCGTGATCCGGAGCTGGTTGCTCAGGCGACTCGTTTTCTGATGGTCCCGGACTTTCTGCACTGGTGTTTGAGTGGCAGTCGGGTGGTGGAGTTTACGAATGCCACGACGACTCAGATGTTGAACGCGACGACCAGGACGTGGGCCGACGATCTGCTGCGTCGTCTGGAGATTCCGACGGGGATGTTTCCGGAGATTGTGAATCCAGGGACAGTTCTGGGTGGATTGCGTCGTGAGGTTGCTGAGGCTGCGGGTTTGCGTGATGTGCAGGTGGTGGCTCCGGCGACGCATGATACGGGATCGGCGGTGGCTGCGGTCCCGACGACTCGAACTGGTCAGGCGAACTGGGCGTACATCAGCAGTGGCACATGGAGTCTGATCGGGGTGGAGGTGCAGGATGCGATTCTGACGGAGGCGGCGTTGCAGCGGAATGTGACGAACGAGGGTGGTCTGGACGGCACGTATCGTCTGTTGAAGAACGTGATGGGAATGTGGCTGGTTCAGGGCGTGCGAGCATCGTGTGCGCGGCGTGGTCTGCAGCTGGAGTATGGTGAGATTACGGAGCGTGCTGCCGGGGCTCAGCCGTTTCGTTCGCTGGTGAATCCGGACAGTGCAGAGTTTCTGCGACCGGAGGACATGGCGGTGGCGATACAGGCGGAGTGTCGTCGCACGGGCGAGCCGGTTCCGGAGGACGAGGGTCAGTTATTCCGTTGTGTGCTGGAGAGTCTGGCATTGAAGTATCGGATGGTGCTGGGGTGGCTGGAGCAGTTGACGGGTGTGCGAGTGGAGGTGATTCATGTGGTGGGTGGGGGATCGCGGAATGCGGTGTTGAATCAGTTCACAGCGGATGCCTGTGGAGTGCCGGTGATTGCGGGTCCGGTGGAGTCGACGGCTCTGGGGAATGTGCTTGTGCAGGCGCGTGCGGCCGGTGAGATTGGTTCATTGTCTGAGTTGCGAGAGGTGGTGCGGTCATCAGAGAGTCTGGTGGAGTATGAGCCGCGGAATACGGGGGCGTGGAACGCGGTGTGGGAGCGATTTCAGCGTCTGCAGTGAGGCGTGTGGGGTGCTGGTGATCTGAGTTTTTGCGAGTGTTTGAGGAAGTGTGTGCTATGGGTTTGTTTGATCGACTGAAGCGTGGTCTCGAGAAGACTCGACAGATACTGCGAACAGACATTCGCGATCTGTTTCGGGCGGGCGAGATTCTTGATGAGCGTTTGCTGTCGGACTTTGAAGCGCGTCTGATTCGTACGGACATGGGTTTTGCTGCTGCGACTCGAATTGTCGGTCGGCTGCGTGAGCAGCATGGTGGTCGGACGGTGGATGTGGATGCGATCTGGAAGACGGTCCGAGACGAGTTAGTGGATCTGCTGCGTGGTCAGAATGACATTCGCTGGGATCTGTCGGACCCGTTGTCTCCGCTGGCGAAGGCAGCGGCTGGTCCGACGGTGATTCTGGTGGCGGGTGTGAATGGAGTGGGCAAGACGACATCGATAGCGAAGATTGCCAATCTGCTGCAGAAGCAGGGTCGGCGGGTGATGCTGGCGGCGGGTGATACATTTCGGGCGGCTGCTGTTGAGCAGCTGACGATGTGGTCTCAGCGTCTGGGTTGTGAGATTGTGCGGCGGGAGAGTAATTCGGATCCGGCGGCGGTGGCATTTGAGGGCGTGCAGCGAGCTGTCGAGGCGGGGGCTGATTATCTGATTGTGGACACAGCGGGTCGCCTGCAGACTCAGAAGAATCTGATGGACGAGCTGGGGAAGATTCGCCGAGTGATGCAGAAGGTGGTTCCATTGGCGCCGCATGAAAGTCTGCTTGTGCTGGACGCGACGACGGGCCAGAATGGACTCAGTCAGGCGCGCAGTTTTGCTGCGGCGACTGGTTGTACGGGGTTGGTTCTGGCGAAGCTTGACGGGACGGCTCGCGGGGGCATCGTGGTGGCGATTCGTCAGGAGATGGGGATACCGGTGAAGTACATTGGCGTGGGCGAGCAGGTGGACGATCTGGAGTTATTTGATCCGACGGGATTTGTTGAGGCGTTGTTCAGTCGCTGAGTGGCGGGGGAGGCAACGATGGAAAAGCTGGTGATCCTGCTGGTAATACTGGCTTTGAAGAAGCTGCTGGATCTGTTGATGAATGCGGTTGCTGGCGGTGGCGGTGGTGGTGTCGGTCGTGAACAGGGGATACCTCCGCGGGCACCGGGCGTACCGGCTCAGCGACCGCCCGTGGAAGTTGGTCAGCCGGGTGGGATGCGGGGTCTGCTGGAGGAGCTGTTGGGTGTACCGGCTGGGGGTGGTGCTGGTCCGGTGGCTGGCCCCGCTGCGGCTCAGACGCAGCCTGTTCCTGCAGTGCCGCTGAAAGTTCGTCGCAAGCGGGATGGTGTTGCCGGGGGAGGGGGAGGGGAGTATTTCGACTAGTGGGGGGGAGTTGCGAGGTGGCAACAGAGCCACAAGACAGCTGGCATCAAAACAAGCCCGCAAGCAGGCACAGAGCAGGCTGGTAGGGGGAGAAGCAGGGGCGAGAAGGAGGTGGTGCAGAAAGAGAGGCTTGTATTCGGGGGCATAACTCGAGCGAGGCATATCGGATTTTCACGCGGATTCCTGCATCGGATGCATCACACTGGCGCACACAAGGCAAGCGCAT
>CAXBSH010000484.1:0-3786 GCA_963977705.1 uncultured Planctomycetaceae bacterium | reverse complement strand
CCCCAACACCCCCTCCCCCCAACTTGGCCAACGGCCTCAATCAACCCAACCCCGAGCAACCCCGAAAGCCGAATCGCATCACAAACATCCCATTTCCCGAGCACCAACCCGGTCACTTGCCCAGGCCAAAGCCCCGTCTACCGCTTTACACCGGCGCCGAGCAGGAATGATGCCGAGGACAAAATGTAGCCCGAGCATTCCTGCTCGGCCCCGTCCATTAAAAAACACTGGGGATTTCAAGAGTGACGAGAAGTTCGTGCCCGGGCTGAAGCCCAGACTACGACTTTTGTCCTCGCCGGGCAGGAATGCCCAGTCTACAACGACGCCCCTCCAAACCCAAAAACTCCGATACACTCGCCCCCCAACCCCCAACCAAAAACCGAAAACCGAAAACCGAAAACATTCCCATACCGATTCGATCAACGTACAATCTCCAACCGGGAACACCACCAGCAACATCACGCCCGCCATTCGTCGCAACCAGAAAACACCGCCCATGAAGTCCGCTTTCGAAGCCGCTCAGCAGTATTTCGAAGAAGCCGCCTCAATCATGGGCCTCTCTGACAGCATGAAAGATCTGCTCGTCACACCCGAACGCGAAATCAAAGTCCAGGTCCCCATCCGACGCGACAATGGACAAATCGCCACCTACATCGGCTACCGCATGCAGCACAACAGCGCCCGCGGACCCATGAAAGGCGGACTCCGCTACCACCACGAAGTCAATGCCGACGAAGTCCTCGGACTCGCCTCACTCATGACCTGGAAAACCGCCGTCGTCGATATCCCCTACGGTGGCGCGAAAGGCGGTATCAGCGTCAATGTCAGTGAACTGTCCGTCGAAGAACTGGAACGACTCACCCGCCGCTTCGTCGACGAAATCCATGACCTGTTCGGACCCGATAAGGATATCCCCGCGCCCGATATGGGTACCAATGCCCAGACCATGGCCTGGATCATGAACCAGTACCAGAAATTCCACGGCTTCGCACCCGCCTGCGTCACCGGAAAACCGGTCGACCTGTACGGCGCTGAAGGTCGTGAAGAAGCGACCGGTCGAGGCGTCTCGAACCTGACCCTCGCCTTCCTGCGCCGCTTCAATCGCACCGCCGAAAACTGCACCTTCGCCATCCAGGGCTTCGGCAACGTCGGCACCTATACCGCCTCCTGCCTGCATCAGGCCGGAGCTCGTATTGTGGCAATCTCAGACGTCAACACCGCCATCTTCAACCCGGCCGGTATCGATATCCCCGCTGCACTCGAATACTCCGCCACCAACAAAACACTCACCGGCTTCCCCGGCGGTGAACCACTCTCCAATCAGGCACTCCTGCTGCTTGACGTGGATGTCCTGATCCCCGCTGCACTCGGAAATGTCCTCACTGCCGAAAACGCGGCCGATGTCCGAGCTCGCTATATCGTCGAAGCCGCGAATGGACCCATCACTCCCGAAGCCGATGCCATCTTCCGCAGCCGCGAAATTCCCGTACTCCCCGATATCCTCGCGAATGCCGGCGGAGTCACTGTCAGTTACTTTGAATGGGTTCAGAACCAGCAATACTTCCGCTGGGATCTCAGCCGCGTTCGCGAAGAACTGGAAAAATACATGACTCGCGGCTTCAATCGCATCTGGACCATTGCCACCGAGAAAAAAATCTCGCTCCGCACTGCAGCCTACCTGCTGGCTATCGGTCGAGTCGCCCGAGCTACGGAACTCGGAGGCGTCTGATCGAGCATGCCACGCTCACTCCTTGATACCCAGCCACTCTACGACCTGCTGGAACTGCAGCAGCACCACCACTGGGCCACACAACTCAGACAGCTCACACAGGCAGCCATCGCCCCCGGACGCGATGGACACCTGCCGCTCTGGACCGAGACATGGCAACAGCTGCCCCACTGCCCGGACCCCGTCATCAGGATCGACAACGGCGCTGTTGCGGTGGACGGCACACTCAGTGCAGATCAGGAATCATGCCTGCACTCGCTGCTCAAGGTCCTGCACCCATGGCGCAAAGGCCCCTTTCGCTTCTTCAGCACGGAAATCGATACCGAATGGCGTTCCTGCCTGAAATGGGATCGACTGGCACCAGCCATCGATTTCCGCGGCCGCAAAGTCGTTGATGTCGGCTGCGGAAATGGCTACTACGGCTGGCGCATGCTGGACGCAGGAGCTTCCCTGGTGGTCGGCTTTGACCCGTTCCTGCTGTACCTTATGCAGTTCGAATTCCTCCGCCGCTACGCACCCGAACATACTCCCCACTTCCTGCTGCCACTCACAGATCAGGCGCTGCAAACCGCACCTGCCTGCTTCGATGTGGCTGTCTCCATGGGAGTCCTGTATCATCGCAGCAGCCCCATCGAACACCTGCAATTGCTCTGGAATGCACTGAAACCCGCAGGACAACTGGTGCTGGAAACACTGGTCGTTGAAGGCGGCCCTGACACCGTACTCGTACCACCCGGTCGCTACGCCAAAATGCGCAATGTGTGGTTCATCCCCTCGGTTGAACTGCTGATCCGCTGGCTGCTCAGAACCGGCTTCCGCAACCCCCGACTGCTCGATCTGTCAGTGACCACCACCGCGGAACAACGCAGCACGCCGTGGATGACCTTCGAATCCCTGCCGGATTTCCTTGATCCACACGATCCCTCGCGCACCATCGAAGGCTGCCCCGCACCACGCCGCGCACTGCTGACTGCCACCCGCTGATCACTCACCACGTCGCCGGTGGATCGGCAATCAGATAATCCGCGATCAGCCGCGCATAAAATGCCAGACCACGCTCCGATAAACCCGGCAGCTCAGTGTCAAACAAACGACCGGGCTCCGCGTCCTTCACAAACCGCGGACTGGTGTCCAGGAATCGCACCCCCGCAGCCGTACACACACCGGATAAGGACTGAAACGGCAGACGACTGCGAAATGGTGTCCCACCGCGGATCCGACAATGTCGAGTCGCCTGAGCACAGTGATTGCCATCCACGACCTGCCAGACCACCGGACATGTTGTCACCAGCAACTGACCACCGTCAGACTCCACACACGCCCGCAGCTCTGCGATCGGCGCTAACGCATGCCGAATCTGTAACTCCAGATTCTCTGAATGATCCATGATCCAGCCATAATCCTGCTGACCACAGGACTCAGCCCGGATCGCCAGGAACTCAGCACCGTCCTGACGCAATCGACTCAGCATCCAGCCCACCAGGGCCGAATCCCGCAACCACTGCAGCGACTGAGCAGTAGCGGGTGACGCACCACGCAGCGCCGGATGACGACAAACAACCCCCGCCCCCGCGCCTGCAATCGCCCCTGCACTCCCATCACCCTCGCTCGCGCCATCGCCCTGCGCCAGCAGACTGCGATACACCCCGTCATCACCCACATCCGACATATCCACGTGCAGAATCACCAGATCCGGACGCAGTTCACGCAGCTGATGTCGATAACGCAGCAGCGCCAGCTGCGGACAGTCTCCCGGAACACCCCCATTCAGCACTTCCAGACGCATGTCCGTGACACGCGACAGAAACTGCTGCAGACGCTGCGGTAATGTCGATGGCTCAGCCACCGCAGCCCCCAGCACCAGCTCGTCACCCAGCATCAACACCCGATAGTCGTTGTCGGACTTTTCTGGCAACGCCTGAGCCCCGCGCAGTCCACCCGTCCCCGTCACCAGTTCCGTTGCACGCCCCGGCACTAACTCCACCGAACTGCGAATCCCGGGCCGCAAACCATGATGAAACAGCTCTGACGGGATCAGCAAACCCTGCAGACCATCA
>CAXBSH010000483.1:0-3803 GCA_963977705.1 uncultured Planctomycetaceae bacterium | reverse complement strand
ATGTTTGTTCACAGGCTGTCAGTGGTGGGCATTGCCCCTGTAACAATTGCCTGATCAGCGATGGCAGCAGCCAGTCAGGATTATCGCCCGGACCATAAGTCGAGAAAATCCGCAGCCACGCATGCTGCAAACCGGCCAGTTCCATGATTCGCTGCGTCAGCAGGCAGGCAGACAGCTTGGCTGCGCCGTAAAGCGTGGTGGGAGTCGGACACTCCGCTTCACTGATCAACAGCCTCTTCGGACCGTACTCCGCCTGACTGCCCGCACCCACAAACAGTGGAGTTCTGCAGTCTGCACACAGTTGAGCCAATTCCACAGCAAACTGAATATTCCCCAACTGCAGCCCTGCGTCGTTGCGATGCACACTGCTGACACCGGCCCAACCGAGGTGAAATACGGCGACAGGCTGCCAGTCCCGATATGCGTCTGCAAAGTCAGCCACCTTTCCACCGCTGGCTACGATTGGCTGCAAGTTACCAGCAATGGCCCGTAACCGTTCACCCAATTCAGCAGTTCGCTGCAGCACAGCCACCTGCCAGCCACAATTCAGCAGTCGCCTGACGACCGCGGCCCCAATAAACCCGGACGCGCCTGTAACGAACGCGCGCTTCATACGGCTGCCTGCTGGAATACTGCCAGCTGCCGATCGACCACACTTAACGCATCCCCCGTTCGCGCATATTCCTGATACCACTCAGCCGTTCTGAAGATTGTCTGCTGAAAGTCCCAGACCGGTCGCCAGCCCAGCGTATGTCTCGATTTGTCTGTACACAGATGCAGCAACCCGGCTTCATGGACCGCATTCGGGCTTTGCAGATTTCGCCAGCTTCCCGGCAGATGCTGTATCAAAGTCTCAACCACATCTCTGACCGGTCTGCTGGACTCAACCGCCGGACCAAAATTAAACCCATCACACACAGCTGCAGCGTCCACGTCACTGACCGTGCGGATATCCATGCGACTGCCAAGCAGCAGATAACCGGCCAGCGGATCAAGCACATGCTGCCACGGTCGAGTGGCAGCGGGGTTGCGGACGTCTACCGGCTGCCCGGCCTGCAGCGCTCGAATACAATCCGGCACGATGCGGTCCAGTGCCCAGTCACCACCGCCAATCACGTTACCAGCCCGTGCCGACGCCAGCCTGATCCGGCAATCCTGCCAGTAGGACCGACGGTACGCCGCAACAGCCAGCTCGGCCATCCCCTTGCTGCTGCTGTAAGGATCAGCACCACCCATCGGGTCCACTTCACGATACCCAAAGCACCACTCGCGATTCTCATAGCACTTGTCAGTGGTCACAACAACCACTGCACACTGCTGATTCCACTGCCGCACCGCTTCCAGCAGATACACAGTCCCCAACACGTTGGTTTCATACGTCTCAACAGGCTGCTGGTAGGAGTACCTGACGAGTGGCTGAGCGGCCAGATGAAAAATGAATTCCGGTTCAAAAGCCCGGACATGCCGCTGAATACTGGCCGCATCCCGGATGTCGGCTCGCAGGTCCAGCAGCCGCTGATCCAGCCGCAGGGCATTGAACAGGGCCGGTGATGTGGGCGGCTGCAGGGCATAGCCACTGACGGTGGCCCCCATGTTCAACAGCCACTGGCACAGCCAGCTGCCCTTAAACCCGGTATGCCCGGTCACCAGCACCCGGCGTCCGGCATAGGTTTCCGCCAGAGTCCTGAACATCAGCCCCAGACCTTCCATGGAGAACGTCCGGAATCCCAGAGTTCGTTGAGGTACTGGTATTCCCGGAAGGTGTCCATCGCGAAGAAAAAGCCCTCATGCTGGTACGCCACCAGCTGCTGCTCGCGTGCCAATCGCTCCAGCGGTTGCTGTTCGAACACACATTGCGGACCGTCCAGATAATCGAAGACCCGACGATTCAATACGAAGAAACCGGCACTGGCCCAGCCTTCAACTCGCGGCTTTTCAGCAAACCGCTGCACCCTGCCGTCGGCATCCAGCTCCAGCATGCCGAACCGGGAGGTAGGCCGCATCGCGGTCAAAGTGGCAAGCCGACCGTGGCTGTGATGAAAGTCCACCAGTCGCCGAACATCCACATCGGCCACTCCATCCCCATAGGTCAGCAGAAAGGTATCGTCATCAATATACCGAGCTGCTTTCTGTACTCGACCGCCCGTCATGGAATGCAGACCGGTATCAGCCAGAGTCACCTGCAAACCGGTCTCGCCATGTTCGCCGTGATACTGCAGTTTTTCGGGCTGCCCCAACGACACGGTGAAGTCGTTGTTCATGGCTTCATACTGCAGGAAGTACTCCTTGATCATGTTGCCTCGATACCCAAGGCACAGAACGAAGTCGGCAAAGCCATAGTGGGCGTAAATTTTCATAATGTGCCACAGGATCGGTCGTCCGCCGATTTCGACGAGTGGCTTGGGGCGGTATTCGGTCTCTTCCCGCATGCGGGTACCCTGCCCGCCGCAGAGGATCATGGTTTTCATTGGCTGATTCAATCCTCTTTTTCAGTACTGCTACGCGTGGCTTGAGGTTTGCTGTCCCAGAGGGCCGGCAGAATCATGCTGGCACCACTGGCACAGGCCGCCACAACAGTAATTTCAAATGCCCGATCATGGCGACACAACACTCGATTATCTTCCGACAGTACAATCACACTGGCTGTGTACTTGCCGGCATTCAGCAGCAACCGCTGCATTCTTACGTCCACATCCGCACACCGGTCGCTCGACGACACATCAAAAACGTACCCCTGCAGATCAGTATTCATCACATCCAGAACTGGCAGTAACTCCGCATTCCAGAACAACAGCTGCACTCGGCCACGCGACAAATCTGCTCGCAGTTGAATCCTCAGCCGGACCGATAGATCAGAACCAAACGGCATTTCCAGTGTTTCGTGCAGGTGGGCAGTGACCTTACCGCAGCTGACCTGCAGTCCGACGACTGTCGCTTCACCCGACCCAGTAACGGTCTGTTCACCTGAATTGAATTCATCGAAGTAACGGCCTACACCGGTCGCCAGATCCCTTCCCTGATACGCTACAGAGCCACGATGCAGCAGCACAACCTCACTGCACACGCGAAATACCTGCGGCATCGTGTGAGTGACAAAGATCACGGCACAGCGGTTCATCAGTTCCGACATCTTGTTCAGGCACTTCATCCTGAACCCCACATCCCCGACCGCCAGGACTTCGTCAATCAACAGAACATCCGGTTCCAGTTGCGAGAACACAGAAAAGCCAAGGCGAATTTTCATGCCCGAGCTGTAGTTCTGCAATGGCATATCGATGGCATGCTCAATCTCAGAAAACTGCACAATCGCATCAAATCGCGATTTTACGTCCGCGGCACTGAATCCGAGCCCGAAACGCTTCGCGTTTTCCTCGGACACGCCCCGAGTTTCCATCAGGATCTTCGGCCCGGTAATCAACGCCCTGGCCAGAGCCACCCGTTGCTGTTCGCCGCCGGAAAGCTCTCCCGCTCGGTGGTGCCCGCGGTCTGCCAGGCCACGACGACGATCAACACCTTCGGCTTCCTGGCCTCGGCCGAGTGCGGCGACACCACCACGTACACGCAGTCGTACGTCTCCGGCAACTCCTGACCACAGCAACCAAGCACCACACCTACGAAAGGAACGCATGACTATGCGAAAGCAGATCAAGCGGGTTCTGGCGGTGACGCATTCCCATACTACTTCCGCCAAGCTGGATTAGGCAAGCTGATCGGTCGAAGAACCTGGGGTGGACTGGTTGGTATCGGCGGTGATCCGAACATGGTCGATGGATCCAATGTCACTGCGCCTAACTTCGCCTTCT
>CAXBSH010000482.1:0-3803 GCA_963977705.1 uncultured Planctomycetaceae bacterium | reverse complement strand
GTGACTGGAGTTCAGACGTGTGCTCTTCCGATCTACGGCTTTGAGGTCGATATGCTCCGCGAAGGCCCCTTCTTCCGTCAGCACCTCGACCTCAAAGCCGTGATCTGTATCGCTGACCCACAGGACTTCGATAACCCCAGAACTCGCGGTAACCCGGTCTTCCATGATCAACTGGAAATGGCTGACGTCGTGGTCATTAATCACGTGGATCATCGCGCTGCCGACAGTACCGCCAGATTTCGGCAGCACCTTGAACAACTCGATCCACCCAAACTGCTGATCGCTGAAACGACGTTTGGCAACCTCAATCCCGCATGGCTCGATCTGCAGACTTCAGTACCACGCCTGCCGGACTTTCCCCACGCCCATACCGCTGCTGCCAACACAGCACTGCCTCTGCTGCAACCACTGCCCGCCAGCCCCACTCTGCCCGCCTCACCAGCACCCGGACAACTCGTAATGCTGCAGAATTCCGGACTCGGCTGGTGGGCCTGTGGCTGGCTGTTTTCGCCGCATGACTGGTTCCCTCGCCACGAACTGTTCGATCTGCTCGAAGGTATCTCCGGAGTCCAGCGCCTGAAGGCTGTCTTCCACTGTGAAGATGACTGGTGGAGCATCAATCGTGTGGGGCACGAAGCCACGTTTCGCCGCAGTGCGTGGCGACGGGACAGCCGCCTTGAAATCATCTGCGATCAACCTAATGACTGGACCGCACTGCAGCAGCAGCTGTTGTCACTTGTGCGATCCTGACAACAGCCCCGGCCACCCGGGACCTGATCCACTGACACACGCCCCTCAGGACTCTGTCAGTTCCAGATATGGATCCAGCCCCATATTTTCGTACTGCTCCAGACGATGTCGCTCCTGCTTCAGCAGGTGCTTGCGCTGCCGACGATGCATCCGCTCCAGAAAATTCTGCACGCGGCGAAAATATCGCAGCCACGTCCGCCCCAGCTCACCATAACGGTCCGGCAACGCCACTCGGCGTTTACGCTGCACTTCCTTTGGCTCTCGACACCGCAGCAACTCGTCTTCCATCGACAGAAAGAACTGATACGAACCGGGGTCGCCCTGACGAGCCGAACGCCCCACCAGCTGCCGGTCAATCCGTTTCGAACTGTGCATTTCGGTCGCAATCACATGCAGCCCACCGGCCCGACGCACATCTTCTTCAAGCAGAATGTCAGTACCGCGGCCAGCCATGTTCGTGGCAATCGTCACTCGCCCCGGATACCCCGCATCCTTCACAATCTCCGCTTCCTGTTCGTGGTAGCGAGCATTCAGAATCTGATGCGGAACAAGGCGATCCTTCAGCAGCAACCCCAGCGCTTCAGATGCTTCAACCGAGGGCGTCCCTACAAGGATTGAACGACCAGCCAGACGCAGCTCCTGAATCGTATCCACAATCGCATTTCGCTTGGCGTCCTGAGTCGTAAAGAAGCGAGGGGTCAGCCCGTGCCGGATACACGGACGATTGGTGGGAATGCGAGTCACTTTCAGGCTATAGGTCCGCCGCAGCTCACTGGCCGCCTGCACCGCTGTTCCCGTCATTCCCGCCAGATGCGTGTACTGCCGGAAAAAGCTCTGCACCGTGATTCGCGCTGCCTCACCCGTCGCTGCAGTAATCGGCACCATCTCTTTGGCCTCAATGGCCTGATGCAGCCCATCCTGCCACTTGCGACCGTCCATCACTCGCCCGGTCCCCTCGTCAACAATCACCACCTTATTATCAACAATCACATAGTCGCGGTCCCGCTCAAAAGCATGCCTTGCCGTCAGCGCTTTTTCAACCTGCGAATAAATCCGCTCAGTGTCGATCGAACTGAGCAGCGAGGGTTTGGACATCAGCACCAGCTTGCGACAACCGGCATCGGTCAGCCACGCATTACGTCGCTCAGGCTCGTACACATAATCTGTTCGCGGCTGCAGCTGATGCGCCGCACGATTGCTCCAGCGAAACAGATTGACCGTCGCCGGATCATTCGGTTGAGTCAGACCGATAATCAACGGTGTCCGCGCTTCGTCAATCAGAATGCTGTCGGCTTCGTCAATCAGAGCAAAGTGATGACCACGCTGCACAGGTTCCTCAGAACCCTGCAGAGTCCTCAGAAATCGTCGGACCGCAAGAGCCCCGTCTTCCTGACTGGCCCCCTTGCGCAGACGGTCACGCAGAAAATCAAAACCCATTTCCTTGGATGTTCCATAGGTAATATCAGCGGCGTAATTCTGTCGCCGCTCGTCCGCCTCCATCTTCTCCAGGATCTTCCCGACCGTCAGACCCAGCTTTTCATAGACAGCCCCCATGATCTGACAGTCACGCCCCGCCAGATAGTCATTCACCGTCACCACATGACAGCCCTGCCCTGACAGCGATCGCAGAAAGGCGGGCATCGTCGCCGTCAGCGTCTTGCCCTCACCCGTCTGCATTTCTGCAATATGCCCCTCAAACATCGCGATCGCCCCCATGATCTGCACGGGGAAATGACGCATATTTAAAGTTCTGGCCGACGCTTCACGCACCAGTGCATAGGCGTCCGGCAGCAGCTGCTCCAGCGAAATACCGGCTCGCGCTTCCCAGCGAATCCGCCGCGATTTTGCCAGCAACTCCTCATCGGTCAGACCCGTCAGCTGGTCGCTCCGCTGAATAATGTCATCCGCCATCGCTCGCCAGCGCGAACGACGAGCCACCTGGGGAATGAACCCGGAACGCACAGCGTGATAGAGTCGGCTGGAAAAACTCATCGCACACCAGTCTCTGATAAGTCCCCACAGGGAGATTCTACTGCAGCCACAGGTCACCGCAGCACGGTGGCAGTATACCGCCACTACCCGGCAACGGACAGATCCGCAGCCCACACGCTCGCCACGGCTCGACACTCCCGAAGCCAACCCCCGCCTGCAGCGGCAGAATTCGCCGAAACACACCGTTTTCCCGCAAACAAATCGAACTCACACCAGCTGCGACCTGAGTTGGCGAATTGCCCGGCGATCGTTATTTTGAAGCACCTCGGACACGGTCGCGTCACTCAGCGCGTGTTCCGCCACAGCTTTCTTCCCCCTGTCCACCAGCCAGATCGCTCGTCATGACCGCTGTTTCCGACGTTTTCCAGACCACCGTCGCCCAGTCCCGCATGGCCTTCATGCCGTTTGTCACCGCCGGTGACCCCGATACGGAAACCACAGCCGCCGTCCTGCTGGCACTCCGCGATGCCAAAGTCGACCTCGTCGAACTGGGCTTCCCCTACAGTGACCCCATCGCTGATGGACCTGTCATTCAGGCCTCCTACACCCGCGCCCTCGGAAACGCCATCACCGTCGAAAAAATCTTCGCCATGATGACCAGCCTGAAAGGACAGGGACTCCCGCCGGTGCTGGCCATGGTCTCCTTCGCCATAATCTTCCGACATGGCACCACAACCTTCATCCGCGATGCGGCCGCAGCAGGCTTCAGCGGTCTGATCGTACCTGACCTGCCAGCCGACGAAGCCGAAGACCTCCTCGCGTTCGCCACGGCCGCCGGTCTCGACCTCGTACAGCTGATCGCTCCCACCACGACCGCCCGACGAACTCAGCAGATCCTGCAGGCCTCAACCGGATTCCTCTACTGCATCTCCGTCGCCGGCACCACCGGTGTGCGTCGTGACCTGCCCCCGGAACTGCTCGACCAGCTCCGCAATCTCCGCACTCAGTCCCGCCTGCCACTGGCAGTAGGCTTCGGAATCAGCGGGCCGGAACACGTGGCCAACCTGGAATCGGTGGCCGACGGAGTCATTGTCGGATCAGCCATGGTGCGACGCATTGCC
>CAXBSH010000481.1:0-3808 GCA_963977705.1 uncultured Planctomycetaceae bacterium | reverse complement strand
GCCGGGCAGGAATGCCCGGGCTACGGTTGGGGCGCAAAACTCAACACTCAGAACGCCCCGCGGCTCGGTAGGAGCCTCGCCCTCCCAAAGACAACTCCGCCTGCACTGACCACTGACCACTGACCACTGACCACTGACCACTATCTCCCCGTTCGCTGCCGCGTCGCTCAAATCACTCGGGCAGCGTCCAGTCAATCGGAGTCACTTTTGACACCCGCTCCTGCAGTCTTGTGATGTCGGCCAGCATCGCTGCACTCGTGCGACCACTTAACGCCATCTCCGCCGCAGCAATCCCGCACGCCGTACCACTCGACCACTCAATCGGATGCAGTCGAGTCGCTGAGTTTGCCAGAAACGACTGAGCCATCGTTTTGCCCGCAACCAGCAGGTTGGACAGATCCCGATGAGTCAGTGCTCGGAAAGGAATGTAAAACGGCAGAGTATCATGGGCTTCCGTCGCATACGACGGCATCCGACAGTTCGTCACCGGATGAATGTCCGCCGGGTAAGCCCCCAAAGCAATTCGATCGGGAAACCGAGTCCCCGTACGAGCCCCCACAGGGCCGGTCAGATCAGCAAACTTCAACACATAACCATCCAGCCCGATCGCACGCCGAGTATCACGGATGTAGGGCAGCTTGGCCAGCCCATGCGCCGTCCCAAGCACCGCACCGTCCAGAGTAATTCTTGTCGCTGCAATCCCCTGCGGCGCCTGACGACGAAACCACTGATGCCACGCAAATGCCCGATCCTCCGCGCCAGCCAAAGACGCGACGTCGATGCCACCACGCCAGTCCTCACGCTGACGCTCCGTCTCAGCTTTCGACAGAAACAGGTATCCGTGCGGATAGTCATTGCCACCGTCACCATGAGTCGCCGAATAGCCCCAGTTCTGCAGACAAATGTCACCGCTGGACGGCGCACCACGACCTCGCAGCCGACGGTACGTCCAGATCTTTGTCCACGCATCAGGCTTGTCTGAATACGCACCATAACCCAGATCTGTCGCCCGCACCGGACGATCCGGTTCCAGCACCACATCGCCATGCAACTGCTGTGCAAAACAATACACCGTTGCCTGACCGCACACATCATCCCCAGCGGCACACTGCAGACTGCCGTCTGACTGCTCAATCCCCTGCAGATAATCTCGCCCGGACAGCGCCAGCACCTCACCCCACTCTGTGGCGTCAATAAACACCGTGGGACGCTCTGCACGAGAAACAAAGCGGATCACCCGCTTCGTAAATCGCTCGGAATCAGCCGCTGAATACCAGTCAGACAGATCCTCCGATGGCAGACGATCATACCCCCGCGCCAACAGTCCATCTCGCGGCTGTCGAGCAATGCACTCGAAAGACGCCACCCGGCTGCCATCCTCTGACAATGCCACACGCTTGATGACCGTCTCACGGAAAACCGTCAGCCGACCACCCGCAGCACGCTCCAGCGGCTCCAGCTGCGACACTACAAAAGAATCCGGACAGAAACAGAATCGACTGACCCAGCAGTCACCACGCTGCTCAATCCCCTGCAGCAGCGACAGAAATCCGGGCGTCATGTTCACGGGCATCCGAGCCACCTTAGACACGGAATACGGCGACACACCGTCCCCCTGCCGGACCGAATGCCACGCCTCATCGATCGCCGGCACTCCGCTGGATGTCAACTGTCCTCCGACCCAGTCTGTCGGTTCGATCAGAGCCGTTCTTGCTCCCGCCTCCGCCGCCGACAACGCCGCAGCAAAAGCTGCAGTGCTGCCACCCGCAATCACAACATCAAACTGATCCTCTGTCACCGCAGGTGGCCCGGCATGAGCCACCCGCAGAGTCAGACAAAGCACCACTGCCACACAGCCGGTCAGGCGAACGGCAAACAACGGCGAAACTCGGCACATGAAAACTTCCAACCCACGACTGACAGACAGCCCATCGCAACGGCACTAGAATTCACCGGTCACTTCACCGCCCTGAGTCGTGGAGATAGATCGCCAGACACCACGGTCAATGTTGTCAGAAAAAAATCGTACACTGCCATCACACAAACCAGCCTGCACGCCACCCGTGTGACGACTGCGCGCTGCGGCCTGATGTTCGGCCGCCTGAATACACGGTAATCCCTTCAACGGCAGATTATTGCAGTACGACGCAAATTGAAACTGATCCGGAGTCGGGCTGTTTGGAGGATTGAAAGCGTGAAACACAGCGCCCGGCCCCCACCACGTAAAGCCACGCAGGTCCGTCCCCTCGCCACGAATCAGCTCAGACACCATCAGAGTATTCGAAAGACCGTCTACAATGTCACGGAACGAAATCACCACACCGTTCACATTGTTGAAGTTGTTACGCCCGTTCCGAATAAATGGTGCACCCGCGAAATTGACGCCATTCAGTGGAGTCCCCCGGGGAACAACATCCTGCATCCGATTCGTGTTGCCCGCGTTCACCACATAGTTGTGCTTCGTGATGTTGGAAAACGCCGGGGCAGCCGTGTTGCCGGACGAATCACTCGGACACATCAGCGTCGGAATGATACTGGTTGTCACAGGCCGGTTCAGAATGTGCGAATACGGATGCGCAGCCGTGGATGGCAGGTTCCGACCATTCTCAAAGCCCACGTAATTCTTGAACATGGCGTCCTGTTCAATGTACGGCAGAATCGCGATCTGCCACGTACCCCAGTCGCCACCAGCATTGTAATCGCTGGCCGGCAGACTGAGTTTCACATCGTGATGATTGTGCATCGCCAGACTGATCTGCTTCAGATTGTTCTTGCACTGCGTTCGTCGCGCTGCCTCGCGAGCCTGCTGCACGGCAGGCAGCAACAGAGCCACCAGAATCGCAATAATCGCAATCACCACCAACAGCTCAATCAATGTAAATCCGCCACGAACTTTCGGCGCAGCCACACCCTCAACCACACACCGCTTCATAACTCAGGCTCCGTTGCAGGACCGGAAAATCAGACAAATACCAATTTATTTCACGTCCAACTCAACCACATTCGGTTGGTCGTCACTGACCTCGGATATGCTGATCTCTGCCACCGAAACGTTCAGCAGACGCTCGGGCAGGATGTTGCGAGGAGGTGCCCCTTCTTCGCCGGGAAAGGTACCCGGAGGCCCAGCGTCCATCTTGTCGAACGCCTGCACATACACCTTGTACTTCCCAACGCTTAAACCACCAGTACGATCAATACTGAATTTCCCGTCCCGGATCGATGCCGTCGTTCCCGTCGGCTCTTTGTCCGCAGGCTCAAAGCTGATCACACCAAACTGGATCGGCTTGCCCTCAAATGTCACCAGACCCGTCAGGGGTTGGCGAGCAAACGGATCGCCACCGCCACAGCCCACAATGCCCCCAAGGCACAGCAGCCAGCCACAAAAAAGACGCCAGCCACCAACACGATTCGTGCGACAAGTCATGATCTTCCAACCCCACACAGAAGTGACGGAATCGAAAATCTCGATCCGTTGCAGGACACCTCCGCGAACTCCCCCGATCTAAGACTGTCCTTAACCGCACTTCAACCAATTATCTGTGGGATTTTCTAGAATCCTGTGAAATTCACGCGAACAGAATCAAAAAACGTCCCTCAGGGCTGCGCTCTGCCAGTCTGAAGCCACAAACTGAATCCAGCTCGCCTCAGGCCCCCCCCCTCCCCCCGGGACCACCGAGCACCAGCTCTGGGACAAAAACACAACGCCCCACGGCTCGGCAGGAACCTCGCACTCCCAAGGGGCCCCGGGACCACCGAGCACCAGCTCGGTGACGAAAACACAACGCCCCACGGCTCGGCAGCAGCCTCG
>CAXBSH010000480.1:0-3846 GCA_963977705.1 uncultured Planctomycetaceae bacterium | reverse complement strand
CTGCACCGACCACCGACCACCGACCACCGACCACCGACCACCGATTACCGATTACCGATTACCGATTACTGATTACTGATTACTGATTACTGATTACTGATTACTGATTACTGATTACTGATTACTGATTACCGAAGAGCCTAAAAAAAGAGCCCGGCAGGACCGCCGGGCTCAGAAGCAATTCACTTCAGCCTGTTACTTCCCAACATCCTCAATCCGGCAAACGACGGATGCTGATGTTCCGGAAGCTGACGGCATCGCCGTGACCAGCGAAACCGAAATACCCGGTCTTGCGTTCTTTACCGGGGTGCGGACGACCACCCATGTACTCAGTGACCTTCGCCAGATCTGCATTCAGAATCACATTTCCATTCAATTCCACACGGATCGAACTGCCATTCACTGTAACTTCCTGGAAGTTCCACTGCCCAGCCGGACGCAAAAAGCCTCGCTCCGCCGCAACCATGCCATAGGCCGAGCCATGGTACTGGCGAGCATCAAGATTTGCATAGTTGGCGTGCTCTGAATCCAACACCTGCAGTTCACACATCGCGTCGTAGGCTGGATCACCCTTGCCATCCGTGCGAATCGCCAGACCATTGTTGCCGGACGGTGGAGTATTGAACTGGAGCCGAACCACGAAGTTCGCATACTCATCAGCGGTGTGCAGGATGCCGCCCTTGCCTTCACGACAGCGAATTGCTCCATCCACCACTTCATAATTATCAACTGCCCCGGACCAGCCCTTCAGATCACTGCCGCTGAACACGGAAACGAATCCGTCTGATTCTCGCTCGCCCAGAATCTTCGCAGACTCTTCGGCACTGATCTCACGCAGGAAAATATTCTTCCAGCGAATTTCACCGCCATGCGTCTGCAGACAGATGGGACCACTGGCGAACAAAGGTTTCTGACGATCCCAGAAGTTCTCCATGATCGCATTGTCAACAACCATCTTGCCGTTCAGCCAGACTGACGTGCGAGCCCCAATCTGACGAATCCGGAAACTGTTCCATTCGCCGAACGCTTTGTCAGCCAGCACAGCCGGATCCTTGCCAGGAGCCCCGGCACTGTTGTTCCACAGACCGCCACTGCCCTTGTCAGCACCCAGCTTGAATTTGGCCTCTTCAGTGAAGTCCCAGATCTGAACCTGTGGATTGGCTTTCAGATAGATCCCCGAATCCGCCTTCGGCACCGTCCGATAGTCAATCAGCAGTTCGTAATCCGTGTATTCCCTGTCAGTGACCAGATACGCACCGTGACCATCATTCACAAGGTCACCGTTCTGCACCGACCAGTGCTGCTTCGCGTCAGCAGTCCACTCGTCAATCTGCTTTTTTCGCATCTCTTCCGGCATGCGAGCCAGATCGCGGGGATCGAAATGCGGCATCCCGTGCCAGCCTTCGAGATCTTTCCCGTTGAAAATTGCGTGGAAACCTTCTGGTGGTTCGGCAGCGCCTGCAACTGCAGACACGACGGTCAGGAACGCGGTGGCAAGGACTGCCAGAAATGGCGTTCGAAGCATAAGTACAATCTCCGGTAGGCGGGATCAGAATGTCAAAGCCCCCGTTTGAGCCGATGACCGCACTGCAGCACACCGCAGGACGCCTTAAACACCGCCTCAAACAGGATTTAGCCCGGCAGAATAGTCGAAATCTGACGCTCGTCCAACACCGAGAACGGTTTGTGATGGAATTTTCATCACGGTTTCCTGCGATTCACCCGCGTGGCTCTGCATCGCCTGTGTCCGAACGCAACTCTCGAGCAAACAGGACGCGCCCTGTCTGCTCAAGCTCAGGCTCCAGCTGCAGACGAAATTCGCCCGGCAAATCCATCTCCAGCAGCAGCAAAACTCGATCCTCAGGGATTCGCACATCACCAACCCGCATCCGCCCCGGCCTGACAAGGGCTCGTCGCAGCAGTCCCTGAGTCCTCTCGCGACGCTTCAATGCCTCCTCAGTCAATTCCTCCGCCGCGCCCCCGAATGCACCTGAACTGATCCCGCCGGTACCAGCAGCCGGTGTCATCAGCGGCATCGCAAAATTCTCATACTGCGGCCTCAGGAAATCCCCCAGAGAAACTCGGCCCGACAGACGCAGTCGAAACTGACGATTTGACGCAGACCACTCAAGGGGCCAGATCTCCGATCGATACATCACCCACGCAGCATCTCCCTCCCGCCACGGCAACTGCCCCCCGGTGGAAATCACCAGCCCCGTCAGATTTCCCGCCGTCGCTGAAAACTGACTGAGCCTAAGTCCCCAGTCAGCCAGCTGCACACGCGAACGCGACACCACCAGCTCACGACTGTAAGGAGGAATGCGACAGCTGTACTCCGCCTCCGTTCCCACCGATGCCGTTGCCGAGACGCGTTCATCCTGCACTCCGGAGGCCAGCAGCGTCTGCCGATCCGACTCGCGCATCGTGTAGTCCGCCCCCTCAGTCACAAACAGCTGCCGAAATGCCAGCACATCCCAATGCCGCGAATCCTCAGCCACCGCCACCATATCCGCCCGACATGAACGTACCTCCTGATAACCACGCCGGCCAACCCAGAAGAACAGAACACTGAACAGCACTACCGCTCCGCCAATCGCCACCAACGGCCACGGAAATCGAACATCCCGCTGGTTCGAAAACCACCACGCACCGGGGTACAGCGCCACCACATACAACAATGCCAGACAGGCAATCAGCACACTGTTATGCCGTGGCTCAGATGTCGCCCTTAAACGCTCCAGAATCCCCTCGTCATCACGCAGACGCTGATCTCCCGGCTGCAGCTGTCCCCGCACACCCTGCGACGTTTCATCCCCACGCTCAAGCGTCAGCACCGAACTCACCAGCGATTCTGTCAGACCAGCACGCTGCAACTCATGCCGCACGACCTGACCAGCCCCCACCGTAAACCTTTCGAATGGCTCGTTCAGACCCGACAGTATCCCCGAAAACCGCAGCCGTTGACCATTCGCATCCAACAGCAGATGCAGCTCTCCACCCCGCTGTAACCAGCCCAGCAGAGCCGCCTGTCGAGGCTCCTCCCAGTCAGGCACATGGTCAAGGAATATCGCATGCAGACCATGCGTCGCTGTTGACCACGGAGGAAACACCTCCTCAGACAAATGCTTCACAGTGGTCGGTACCCGCTCCAGACTGCCCGCACGATCCAGCAGCACTCCTGGCAGGATGCGAGCCTCACCCGGCTGCAGCCGATTGTCTTCCTCAATCAGTCGCGGCTGATCCAGCGGATCAAATGGAATCACTCCCTCCGCCGTACGCAACTCCAGTTGCCATGTCGCATTCGGATCCGAAATCCACGGATAAAACTGCACCCAGCGACGCCCGGCCGGTCCAAGGAATACCGACTGCGTATAGACAGCCCCCGATGCTCGCAGACTACCACTGACCATCTGCAGCGTCAGGACTCCCTCCACAGGATCACCCGCCAGATTGTCCAGCAACAGCGAAAGTGGCTGAAATTCGCCAGCCATCACTCGACCATCAAATCCCCACACCTTCTCTGCCACCCGCACACGCCCGGCCAGCGCCATCTGCCCACAAGCATCCATCGCTGTCAGCAACAGCCACAACACCACTCCACACAGTGCACCAACCCGCCGCAGGTGATCGGTGCCCGGACGCCCTGTCGCCGTCATCGACCGACTCCCGAAAACTCACTCTTCACTGCCCCGGACTCCCCCTCGGACTCATCCACCCGCCCCAGCAACCACTGCGGATCCAGCCTCCGCTTCACGGCCCGCATCGATTCCAACTCCGCCTCCGAATACTGCAACGCCAGCAAATGGGCCTTACGCTTACCCAATCCATGCTCAGCCCCAACAGCCC
>CAXBSH010000479.1:0-3869 GCA_963977705.1 uncultured Planctomycetaceae bacterium | reverse complement strand
TTACTGATTACTGATTACTGATTACTGATTACTGATTACTGATTACTGATTACTGATTACTGATTACTGATTACTGATTACGTTCCCGGTTTGTGGGAGTGTGGTTGTCAGCGGTTGCTGTCGATTGTTGTTCTGCGAGCCGTGCGTTGTTGTCGCAGTGATCGTCGCAGTGCGGCACGGGAGGCCAGTGCGTCGGCCATTCCCATCAGTACGAGCCAGAGTGCCAGGAACAGAATGAAGATCACGTACACGGTGGCTATGCGGGCGGACTGAGTAACGAGGGGCAGAAAGTCACTGAGGAAGATCAGCAGTCCCAGCAGGGCCAGCAGAGTTCCGGATTGTGTTCGTCTGAGGCATTGCTGGTGGCGTTGCAGCAGATCTTCCTGCGAGGATCCGTCAGGAGGTGACAGGCGGCGTTGTTTGTTGTGCCAGACAGCAATGGCGGTTCCTGCGACGAAGGCCGACAGGCCCACGGCAGCAGATACGTAGTCAATCTTCATTCCGTCAGTCTCGCAGTTTGCAGCCACAGTCTTTCGGTCTGCCAGAACTGCTCAGAATAAACCGCTGGGAGAAAAAGTCGACTGCAGTAGCGGGTGTGATGGTAATTCTGCAGAAGCCGGGTATTTTCAGGGTCAGTGAGACGCGGAGTGACGGAAGAACGGTGGCAGATCGGCTGGATGGCAGGTCACAGATGAATTCGGGGCAGCATCAGAAGTTTTCGTCCGCCTGTCGAATTCGCGATCCTCGCGACTTTGCTCGGGCGTATGACAGTGGCTTTCGCGCGGGCGATGGTTATCTGCTGATCTTTGCCAGTCTGAACGGTACGGATCAGACGCGAGTCGGCCTGAGTGTGTCTCGCAAGCACGGCGGTGCGGTGCAGCGTAATCGTCGGAAGCGGCTGCTGCGTGAGGCGGCCAGACGATGTCGCCCCCTGCTGCCTCCCGGGCTTGATCTGGTGCTGATACCGCGACAGCGAGAGGATTTCACGCTGGGGGATTTCTGTCGGTCGTTGCCTGATCTGGCCCGCAGGCTGGCTCGACGGATGTCGCGGCCGGCGAACAGAGACGGGAAATCACCGTCTGATTCCTGATTCGGGTCAGCAGATTTGCCATGTACGGCAGACCTGCCAGGATACGTCTTATGGCAGACAGCGGGCCGCATGGTGCGTGCACAGTCTGCAGTTTGAAAGGCAGCTGAAATGAACTGGGCAGATCTGACGTGGCCGGAAATCCAGAAGCTGGCCCCGGATACTCCTGTGGTATTCCCTGTGGCGGCCATTGAGCAGCATGGCCATCATCTGCCGGTGGCAACCGACAGTATGCTGCTGGGTGAAGTGGTCCGGCGACTGACGATTTCCAATGGTCAGCAGGTGCTGTTTGCTCCGCTGCAGTGGCTGGGGAATTCGGATCATCACATGGATTTCGCCGGGACGCTGTCAGCTCGCCCGCGGACCTATCTGGATCTGATCAACGAATCCATTGATACGGCATTGGCGCATGGTTTTCGCCGGATCCTGTTTCTGAATGGCCACGGTGGCAATATTGTGCCGGGTAAGCAGGCGGTGTTTGAAGCACGGCAGCGTTATCGGCACAGAAATGATCTGCTGCTGTTGTTTGCCACATACTGGGATTTTGCTCGGCCGTGGGAGACGCGAGCGGACCTTGTTCAGCGTTCGATGGGTCATGCGTGCGAGTGGGAAACGTCAATGATCCTGCGGATTGCTCCGCAGCTGGTGAAGGATATTTCCGGTCTGCAGACGGTACCGGTGGAATTTGGTTTTGAGCCGGCGTATCGCGGCTGGACAACAAAGGATCGGACGGTTCCTGGACACATGGGATCGCCGCAGCACGCCAGTGCCGACAAGGGTGAGCATCTGTTTGCGCAGTTTGCTCAGGGTGCTTCAGAATTCCTGAGTATGGTTGCGGCGTGGGATGGCAGCGGCAACTGGGGAGCCTGAAGCGTCCGGCCGGTGTCTGGCTGTCAACGTGGGCTATAGCTTACGGCAGCAGTTTGCGCTGGCCGCGTTTTTGTCGTTCTGCATTGATCAGCAGCAGGGCATCCGGGATGCGTGCGATGAAGCGAACCAGCTGAGATGTGGAACAGCTGAGGGCAGCGGCTGCGCGACGGACGTCGTACTGCATAGCGTCAACGGCATTCAGAGCTTCGGCCAGCAGTGCGGGAAAATCGAAGTGTCGTTCGCTGCAGACAATTCGCTGTTTCTGGCAGCGTTTCTGCCACAGTGCAGACGGATAGACTTCGGCTGAAGCTGTCGTGCGCAGGTGAACTGCCAGCTGCAGTCGCAGTCGAAACAGGGCCATCTGACGATTGCTGTCCTGACTGCGAGTTTCAGCGGCAAAGCCCGTGATCCCTGTCGGCTGGTGAATCAGTTCGACGGCTGTTTCCACCTTATTCCGGTGCTGGCCACCTGGACCACTGTGTCGACTGGTCCGTAACACACAATCAGCCAGCAGCTGTTCGGGGTTCAGGCAGGCCGGATGGTGACAGGGCAGCGGAAGGGATGAGTTCATGCGCAGACTGCAGACGGCAAAGATGGATTGCTGAAGAGTCGACCTTCGAGAATATGGTAATCAAAAGGTCGGTTGTTGCTGCTGCAAAGCCCTGCGGAATCTGCATCCGGCAGAGAATCCGGGCTGCGGGAAGTGCGAGTGCGGGCCGACCGGGCAGTACAGCCGGAACGTGTCGGCGAGTACACTAATCGGCACGCTTTCGACTCATTCCTTTTCTGATGCGGACCCGGTGAACTCTGATGACTGCCTCACCACTGCTGCTGAATTCACGTGCTGCGGCCCTGCTGCAGGTTGCTCGCAACAGGGCTCAGACCCTGCGAATCGCGACTCATACAACAGACGATGCGGATGTTTTTGATTTTGGAGTGACGGCCGAAGGCGGCCTTGAGGCTGGTCTGCTGCTGGCACGCATTTGTCTGGCCGATCTGGCTGATGTGCGACTGATTCCGGCTGCCGGTGAATTGCCTCTGCCGCAGGTCTGGGTGCAGACGGATCATCCGGTGGCGGCCTGTCTGTGCAGTCAGTACGCCGGCTGGAAGCTGCAGACGGACGATTATTTCGCGATGGGCTCCGGCCCCATGCGGGCTGCAGCGCGCAGCGAACAACTGTTTTCGGAACTACCGGAGACCGAGGGATCTCTGGATGGTGTGCAGGATGCCGTGGGTGTGCTGGAGGCCGGTCAGCTGCCGTCAGTCAGTGCCACAGCGAGTCTGCGAAGTCAGCTGCCGGAAAACTGTCGTCTGCAGCTGGCAGTGGCGCGGACCGCATCGCAGGCGGGCAATATTCAGGTGGTGGCACGTTCTGTTGAAACGGCGCTGCACAAACTGCATGCACTGCATTTTCCGCTGGAGGTGCTGATCAGCGGTACCGGAACGGCTCCGCTGCCCCCCGTTGCGAAGCACGATCTGCAGGGCATTGGCCGTACGAATGATGCCATCTTATATGGTGCTACGGTGAATCTGTGGGTTCGCTGTGAAGACGATCTGATCACAGCGATCGGTCCGCGAGTTCCATCCAGCTCGTCAGCGGCTCATGGCCAGACGTTTCTGTCGCTGTTCAAGGCTGCGAATCACGATTTTTATGCGATGGATGCCGCGCTGTTCAGTCCGGCAGTGGTGGTCTTTCATAATGTTCGCAGCGGGCGTTCGTTTCAGTTCGGACGGCATGTTCCGCAGCTGCTGCGTGAGAGCTTTGGCGTTTGAGTTTATGGCTTTTCGTAACATGCAGTGCGCGGTGTTGCTGTGCCGTCAGAGTGTCGGTGATTCTTCACCACCAAAGGGATCAGTTGTCAGTTGTCAGTGATCAGTGGTCAGTAAAGTCCCCCTCGGGAGGGCGAGGCTC
>CAXBSH010000478.1:0-3870 GCA_963977705.1 uncultured Planctomycetaceae bacterium | reverse complement strand
CCGGACTTCATTTTGGCTGACCACTGACTACTGAGAACTGACCACTTCTTTCGGCTCGGCGGGAGCCTCGCCCTCCCAAGAGGGACTTTGGGTGCACTGACCGTGTCCTTCGGATTTCAGGACCGACCAAAACTGCGGGCTCGGGCTGAAACACAGACTACCGACTCTTGCCGTTCGGGGCAAAAAAAAACGACGAGAACCCCGGAGGCTCTCGTCGTGACGTTTTTGAGTCCCGCCGTGCAGCGGACAGCTCAGCGAGCAGACAGTTCGAAATTCAGTTCGCTGCTGCCACCGGCCGGTACTGTGACCTTCAGCCCTGAGGTCTTGGCGACGTTGTACTTGCGAGGCACGAGATAGATGGTT
Organism: uncultured Planctomycetaceae bacterium; assembly: GCA_963977705.1. Taxonomy (GTDB): domain Bacteria; phylum Planctomycetota; class Planctomycetia; order Planctomycetales; family Planctomycetaceae; genus SXXK01. The sequence continues at coordinate 3,507 of CAXBSH010000478.1, read as the reverse complement.
TCGGGTTCCTTCTTGCCACTCTTGTCGTCTGAGGCTGAGATGTCACTGAGCGACATGGAGGCATCAGCGCCGGCCGGTGTCGATGCGCCTTCACCACTGATCTTGATGATGGCCACGAAATGGTCACCCACCGGAGCCCCATCATTCTGCTCGACACTGGTGATGTGATAGACACCATTGGCGTCCGTCATGCCCGAACAGGGCCGACCACCATTGACCGGTTCAAAACTGACACTGGCACCCTCGACCGGATTACCATCCAAAGTGACTTTGCCAGAAGCCGCAGCCAGTGGTGGGCCATCGCCACTTTTGCAGCCAGCAGAAAGTACAGCAGTCAGCAGCAGGCAGGTTGCCAGCAAAACGTTACGCATAATGAAGACTCTTTGAATTGCAGGAGCAGCGAAGAAACGTCAGGCACATGACAAGCAAAACGCCCCTCAGCGACAGCGCGCTCAGGGGCGAAAATTTCAACAACAACCGCAGTCTGATCAGTCACCTGGCACAGTCACAACCATGCCATCATTCTTGCCACCAAGACGATTATAGGTGGTGTGGTCAATGTTCTCTGAGATGAAGCGGACAGCACCGTCGCCCAGCAGAAACTGAGCACCACCGGTGTGACGAGAACGGAAGCCGAATTCATCGACCCAGTTGTTCACCCAGTTGCAGCCGGACGTTGAGTCCTCGTTGCAGGTGTTGAGATTAATCGGGTAAAGCGTCGAAGCCATGCCCTGGCCGTTGTTCGCTTCCAGCCAGCCCTGACGCATGTGATTACTGCACTCGGGACGAACTTCACCGATATAAATCGTGTTGGACAGTCCATCCACGCAGTTCTTCATCGCATCGCTGCAGCCGTTGCGGTAGAACGGTCCCGGCACACGACTGCCACCCTGTCCGTGTCCCATGATGTAACCGAGATACTTGTCGGGGCAAGTGGGTGACACATTGGGATTTCCGCCCGTCGGACTGCCAGCATTCGTTGGCCCCTTGCTGCCCGCATAATTCTGAATCGTCGTACGGCTGTTGAAGTTCTTACCCACAGTGTCGGAAGGACAGGTGTAAGCGGGCACATAGAAGACCTGTCGAGCCAGTCGACCGTCAGCCAGCACTGCATCGTTCACGTTCAATGATGCCGCCGGCGGAGCATTGAACGGAATCTGCTGATACATGTTGGCCTGCTCAACAAACGGCAGCAGATGCGTCAGCAGACTGCCCTGCTGATACGTACGCCCAGCATTGACGTTGTTCCAGAACGAACCCGGGGGAAACATTGAGTACTGGTCATGGTAATTGTGCAGAGCAATCCCCAGCTGATGCAGGTTGTTCTTGCACTGAGTACGACGGGCAGCTTCACGAGCCTGCTGAACCGCAGGCAGAAGCAACGCAACCAGAATGGCAATGATCGCAATCACCACCAAAAGTTCGATCAACGTAAATGCTGACCGACGCGGACGACTTACAGGCATACAAACCTCGCAGGAACTGACGTTTATCCGAGAAAATGCTGAAAGTGTTTAGAATACTTCGCAATCGGATTCAGTGTCAACTTTTCCCGCAGATTTGCACGTTTTTGGGCAGTTTCTGAAGCAACCACTGAGTATTTGCACCCTGTCCACGGTACACATGACCACCCATCGATGCCTGTGGCGGTAAGGCCAAATTTAGCCGTCGATACAGAAAATCACGGAATTCCGGCACTTCATGACGCCGTGGACAAAAATGTAGCTCGGGGCATTCCTGCCCGGCGCCATCCCTCAAAAAACACTGGGGATTTCAAGGGGCACGAGAAGTTCGTGTCCGGGCTAAAGCCCAGACTACCACTTTGGTCCCTCGCGTCACGTCGAGAACATTGCTGCCGCCCTGCAGCAGTCCTGCGTGCTCGGAAGCGACCTTGACCCCCGCTTGCGGTTCCGGTTGTAATTCCCGATGCGGCATGGACTGGGATGTCTGCCGCTGGGGCCAATTCAAAGGAGTCGCCGGGGCGGATGTTGTCGACTTTCGATCGCTACCTGACATGGCGCCTGCTGCATACGTTTGCGATGCTGTTCATCGCCACGTACGGCCTGTATGTGGTCATCGATCTGTTCATGAACATCGACGAATTCCAGGAGAATTCGCTGAAGGGCCTGACTGCTGCTGATGCCGGACGGCAGCTTGAGTTGTTTCGGCAGATCGGGATTTATTATCTGTATCGGGCATTTGATTTCTTCGAGCTGGCGGGATCGATCCTGGTCGTGATCTCAGTGATTGCCGTGCTGGCGCTGATTCGCAAAAGCAGTGAAACGTTTCCGTTGCTGGCAGCCGGAGTTCCGGCGTTTCGCCTGCTGCGTCCGCTGCTGCTGACAACTGCCGGCCTGAATCTGCTGCTGGCCATCAATCAGGAACTGGTGATCCCGCAGCTGGCAGTGCAGCTGCAGACTCCCCGCGGCAGTCGCATCGCATCTGTGCAGCAGGTGGAACCGGTCTATGATTATTCGAACTACATGATGCACATTTCCGGTGATCAGGTGCTGCTGGATAAGCGACTGATCATGGGAGCCAGTTTTGCAGTGGACGCTCGAGAGCTCAGCAGTCGGCCCTTTGTGATGAAGGCCGAACGGGCCCGTTACATCCGCGATACGGCTCGCAGTGGCCGTAATGGCTGGCTGCTGGAAGATCTGACAGCGGTCCTGGATCCGGAGATTCTGACGGCTGTGGGCCGCAGGCGAATCACGCCATCAGCCAACGGACGTGATGCGTTTGTCGAGTCGGATGTCACCTTCGAGCAGCTCTACAACCGTGGACGCAACATGAAGCTGCTGTCGTCATGGGAACTTGTGCAGCAGATCCAGAATCCATCGACCGGCCTGAACCCACTGCGTGCCCGCAGCCTCGCACTGCACAGCCGAATTACTCGCCCGCTGCTGTCACTGCTGAGCGTGACCATTGCACTGCCGTTGGTGCTGCGACGGGAATCGTCCAGCCTGATCGCAAATATGGCAGTCTGCGCCGGTGTCCTCGGCTGCTCCTTCGGACTGACACACGTCGCCATCGCACTGGGTGGCTCGGGAGTCATCGAGCCGGACCTCGCGGCGTGGCTGCCCGTGATTGTCAACGGCATGGCCAGCCCCTGGACCGCCAGTCTCGTGCAAACGTAAAAGAGTGATCAGGGATCAGGGATCAGTGATCAGTTATCAGTGACCAGTGATCAGGGGGCAGGGGGCAGGGGGATGCGAACAAGTCACAGGGGCTGGGCCCCTTCGCATGGCGGCACCCGTCAGCTTCCCGCCCTGGGACCACCGAGCACCAGCTCGGGGACAAGGCACACGGCAACACTCGCGTTGAAAGCGGGGGACGACACGGGCTGAAGCCCATGTTACGGAGAACGAGCTGCAGCGCGGTTGTGTGTGTGTGACAGGTAGCCGGGCAGGAATGCCCGGGCTACGGGTGGGGGGTGAACGACGACAGCGGAACAGTGGCGGGGCCGTTCGGCTCGGCGGGAGCCTCGCCCTCCCAAGGGGATTTTAC
>CAXBSH010000477.1:0-3898 GCA_963977705.1 uncultured Planctomycetaceae bacterium | reverse complement strand
GGCAATTCACTGCCAACCGCCGCAGCAGCACCAGTAGTGCCAGCACCAACTGCCGTCGTTGGGTCTCAGTCAGCATCCGTCGGTGGTTTGCCACTGGCGTTTTTGCGGTCGTTCTATGCCCAGATGTCTCCTGAGCAGCAGGCTGTGTTCTGGCGAGATCTGCGACAAATGTCAGGTGGTAGTGCTGCGGAAGAGGCGGCCTACCGCGAGTTGGCCGAATCATCGACGGGGATCGCCTGCATTGAGGCAGCAATCACCATGCTGGCCGTCTTCCAGAATCACGATCTGGCCGACCGACTGTTGTCGAAGTGCACGCAGTCTGCGGATCCGGCAGTTCAGCAGGCTGCTCGCACTGCACTATCGATGGTGCCACTGCGATCTGGCACGACTCGCTGAAACAGTGCTGTCGTGATGCAGAGAACACACGGGCAGCCTGGCCTGCGTGACATTCGCAGCACCTTCAGAACGAAGTCGCTGATTGCTGCTGCTGATGATCAGTCTTCGACAGCGATCAACTGCAGGTGGCCCAGGCCTTCCCGTCCGCAGCAGGATGCCCACGCCTGGGCGAAGTTCATACGTGGCCGACGATGATACTCGCGCACAAGCTTTCCACAACGCTTGCAGTGCAGCTGATAACGTCCGGGCGGAGTTTTCATGACGCAGCGGGCCTTCGGAGCGGCTCCAAGGCGAGTCGCCATAGCCTGCCACACCGCGTCGTGGGCATGCCCGGGGCCAACCAGTGCATGAGCGATCTCGTGGCGGATTGTATCGACGGTCTGTTCCCAGGTGTTCAGCGCGGTGAGAGGAGCGCTGAGGCCGATGATGCGTCTGCGATATCGGCAAACACCCGCTCGGCGTTTGGCCATGTCCGCAGCGGCACGCCAGCCCTGTTCCCACAGGCCGTGTTCCCGCAACAACTGGTTACAGTATGCCAGTGCTTCCGCAATGGATGCCATCAGTTTGCTCCTGAGTGTGTTTGAACAGGACCTGAATTCAGAATCCGGCCACCTCGCACACCGGGCCCTGGACCCAGTTCAATGAGCCAGTCGGCCTGAGCCAGCAATTCCTGATCATGATCAATCACGATTACGGAGTGTCCCGTCTGCAGCAGAAAATCCAGACAGCGCACCAGATTCTGCACATCTTTGCCATGCAGGCCACTGGAAGGTTCATCAAACAGAAACAGAGTACGACCGGACTTCGTGAGTTGCCCGGCTGTCGCTGCACCCTGGTCAGACTCTGTGGAGTCCTGCGGGACGCCGGCCAGCATGGCGGCAATTCGCAGCCGCTGCGCTTCGCCACCGGACAGCACGGAGAGTGGCTGTCCCAGACGCAGATAAGCAAGGCCAGCCTGCCGCAAAGCATTCAGTTTGGTCTGAATACGATAGTTGGCATGAAAGAACCGAAATGCTTCATCCGCTGTCATCTGCAGAATCTCATCGATATTGCGGCCACGATAGCGAATTTCCAGCAGATCCGGACGGAAGCGTTTCCCCGCACAACTCTCGCAGACGGTCTCGATGTCTGCAAGAAACTGCATGGGCACCGTGATCTGACCTCGCCCTTCGCATGTCGGGCAGCGTCCACCCCCTGAGGAGTTGAAGCTGAACATGCGACGGCTCAGGTTGCGGCGACGAGCTTCATGCGTTTCCGCCAGCAAGCCACGGATCTCGTCGAAGATTCCCAGCCATGTGGCGGGAATACTGCGATTACTGCGGCGTACCGGCTGCTGATCCATCAGCAGGACACTTTCCAGTTGCTCGACACCCCTGAGCTCGGACAGTGTCGCTGAGGTGATCTGTTGAGTTGTTGTGGCCTGCAGACGTTTCAGCAGGTGCGGATAAAGGGTTTCCGTAACCAGACTGCTTTTTCCGCTGCCGCTGACCCCGCAGACGCCGCACAGGACACCCAGCGGAAAATCCACGGTGAGATCCGTCAGGTTGCGACAGTGGATATTTTCCAGTCGCAACCAGTGCTGCGGTGTTCGCAGAGATCTGAGACGCTGCGTCATGGTTCCGCCGGCGATTGGAGCATTGCGCCCGGCCAGCACTCGCCCCGTTTCCGTGTCCTGCTGAGCCAGCAGCGAAGGAGAACCCTGAAAAACAATCCTGCCCCCATCGTCACCGGCACCCGGGCCCGTTTCAATCACTTCATCGGCCGCCAGAATGACCACGGGATCATGTTCCACCACGACCACAGTGTTTCCGGCGGCCTGCAGTTCACGAATCACCTGCAGCACACGGGCTGTGTCGGTTGGGTGCAGCCCCTGGGTTGGTTCGTCAAGGACATACAGAGTCCCGGTCAGTCCCGCACCCAATGCCGCCACCAGCAGCGTCCGTCTGGCTTCGCCGCCGGACAACGATTTCATACTCCGACCCAGCGTCAGATATTCCAGTCCACAGCGACACATCAAATCAAGTCTTCTGAGGGCATGACGGAAGGCCGGAGCGGTGGCCTGCCGAATGGATTCCGGTAATTCGGCTTCGGAATCTTTCAGCCATGACAGCAGCGCGGTCGCTTCCAGTTCGCACAGCTGTGGCAGCGTGCAGTTACGCCAACGCGCGGCCGCCGGAAACGAAGCCAGTCTGCTGCCCGCGCACCGGGAACAGGGAATCACAGGCCCCGGAGCCTCAGCGATGCCCGTACCACCGCAACTGTTGCAGGCACCCAGAGGCGAATTGAAGTTGAAGTGCTGCGCCGTGACGTCGTCGTACTGCTGGCCGCAGCCGCCACATTCGAGACGAAATGGGAAGATCAGCTGTTGCCACGGTCGCTGATCTACTGAGACCTGCGACACTGCTGCCTCCGCGATACTGTCGCACAGCACCACCAGCACATCGGCCAGTTGTCGCGCTGTCGCGGCGGTCTCTTCAAGACGCAGCGTCTGGCTGATGTCTGCTTTCAGGCGGTCCACAATCAGCAGGGCATCCTGCGGCAGTTCGCTGCCCGCCGGCAGTTGATCGAGAGCCAGCAGGCGGTTGTGAATGATGCCGCGCGTGAGTCCCTGCTGCAGCCAGAATTCGGGGGTGGCGGGAGCTGCCCCTTTGACTCGATGCACCGGAAAACCGAGCAGCAGCCGAGCTCCGGGTGCCTGCCGTAACAATTCCGCGACGATCGACGCCGGGGAATTTCGTATGACTTCCCGCTGACAGTCCGGGCAGTACAGCGTGCCGCAGGCAACAAACAGAGTCTGCAGCGCGTCTGCGATTTCCGTTCGAGTCCCGACGGTGCTGCGCGGTCCGTCAGCCCGCGCAGATTGATGGATGGCAACAGCAGGAGGCAATCCGGTGATGCGATCGGCTGCCGGACGTTCGATGCGGTCCAGAAACTGTCGCGCCGCCGGGGAAAATGTTTCGACGTAGCGCCGCTGACCTTCAGCATACAATGTTTCGAAGGCAAGGCTGCTTTTACCCGAACCGCTCAATCCGCAGATGACCGTCAGTGACTCATGACGGATTCGCAGACTCACGTGCTTCAGGTTGTTGACTCGCACCCCCTCAAGTTCAATGCAGGCGGCAGGTGCAGGCTGAGAAATGCTCATCTGGATCGCTCCATCATCCGGCTGGACTGCCCGTATTCTGGCAGAAATCTGTTTCCGGTCGAACGAGTTCCGGGTGAGTTCTGAAAACGGCATTCTGAGGACGGCGGAGTTGGTGCCTTGTCATGACCCACGAATTCAGGTGTTTGTGAAGCCATTTGGCCGCTGCATCCCAGGGAATCCAGAATCTTCGGCCCGCAAAGTGAAACCGATCTGATCCACATTGAAGCGTTGGGCCATGTCATTCCGAGCAAACGTGAGTGGGTGGGGGGGGCGATTTTCCCTGGGCGTTGCCCAAGGCTACGTTGACTATGGCCGTTGGCCAACTTGTGGGGTGGGGCGCACTGAACCCGGGGCTGC
>CAXBSH010000476.1:0-3899 GCA_963977705.1 uncultured Planctomycetaceae bacterium | reverse complement strand
GGGACCACCGAGCACCAGCTCGGTGACGATAATCGAGGTCTCTTCGGCTCGGCAGGAGCCTCGCCCTCCCAAGGGGACGCCCCCGTACTGACCACTGAAAACTGAAAACTGATCACTGATCACTAAATCACTGCAGCGAAAGTTCGGCCAGATAAATGGCGGTGATTGGCTGACCACGCTCGTCCTTTTCGTGACTGGAGTACCACGAAATCAGTGCGCGACCGTCGGCCAGTTCCACCAGTCCCGGGTAGGAATTGTCACCTCCGCTGGGAAGTTCCGCCAACGGCTGCAGCTGCCCGTCAACCAGCCACCAGAATGCTGTCCGCGGGCCCTCTCCGGGCGGAGTTCTGCGGCCAGCCACGACCCATCGATTCTGCCAGCGCGCCAGCAACGGGCCACCAATCGATTGGCCCAGATCGGTGCGAGTCCAGGGGCCGGAAGGTGTTGGTGACTGAAGCAGGCCGGCCGCCAGTCCTGAACCATGCCTGGCAATCGCCAGGCCACTGCCGTCCGCCAGAAACTGGAAGGCCGTCTCATCACCCTCAGCCGACTGAAACTGACCGCCATGACGCCAGATCAGTCCGTCGTCGCTCTCCAGAATCAGGGACTCGGTTTCTCGCGGTTCACCCTTCGCCAGAACTTCGAAACCCGGCTTACGACGACCACACAGCCAGGCTTTTTCACCCGCCACGGCTGCCCGCCAGATGTAATGCCCCAAAGTGCCCTCCAGCAGCACCGGGCTGTGCCATGTCTGCCCATCATCCGTCCATGCCGCGTAGCCAAGGTGCAGATTCAGGTCGTAGTCAGCACGAGGCAGAGTGGTTTTTCCACTGTACCACGTACCCGTGTAGACGAATAACCGCTTGCGGAAGACCAGAAAATGCGGATCACGAGTGTCTCGCAATGGCACGCTGAATCGATGCACCTCCTGCCAGCTGACCCCCTGATCTTCGCTGCACAGAATGATGATGCAGGAGGTGGGATGGACCATGTGACCATCCGGACAGCTGCGAAACGTCAGGTAAATGCGTTCGTTGAACCAGCACAGATCCGTGAACGCGTTGTGTTCCCCGTTCCAGAAGGCCCTGCGAACACCACTCACCTGAACCTGCGGGCTGTCATTTGCCGTTGCGACTGCGTTTGTCAACGTGGCGGCTGCCGGAGGCATTGTGCAGGCCTGATCTGTTTCGGCCGCAGCCCTGCGGGCCAGTGCCGAGGCAGAGATTGCCGACAGCAGCAATGTTTTACGCCGAGAAATCTGTCGTTCGTCTGACATCACAGGATTCCGGAAAAACGGGGTGTCGATCAGTTCCCTGGGGTTATAGCTTTTCCGGCAGAATCCGACGACGCAAGTCTTTCGATCAGGGCTTTATTTGCTTTGTCTTGTGCAAATTCACTATTTTTACTTGTGAAAACATGGTGAATTCCCCTACCAGGGGTCTGGATCCTCTGGATTCTGCAGCCATCTGTCGTGTATTTTAAGCTGAAATTCGCTGCACTGATTCGGCGAAACTATCTTTCAGTTCGCGCAGTTCAGTCTATTTGACATCCGGAGCCTGCCTCATGCGTCGTCGCAAAACTCAGCGTGCCCACCGTTCCACTGTCCTGGGCAATGCTGCAGATGCAGTTGAAGTCCGAGTGCTGCTGAGTGCGGACATCGCTGCTGAGCTTGCCGACCAGCTGGCCGCTGAGCCTGCCTGTGACGATCAGGCAATGATTGCGGTAGAACTGCCACAGGACATGGAAAGTCAGGTCGAACTGGTCACCGACCCTATTGTGGAATTCCCGCCGGCATTCGAGGGTGAGTTGCCTGTGCTGGTGGCCGAGAATGAACCCGAACTGGCAGCAGAGAATGAATTGACTTTGATCACCAGCTGTGGCCTTGAGGGTGAACCGAACGGCGTGCCCCCGGAAACTCCGCAGTTGATCATCTGCGAACCCTTTGATCCGCAGTTCGGGGTTAAGCCTTACCAGTGGCAGGAACCTCAGTTGCTGTCGGCGACATCTGTCGTGGGATCTTCAGAGAGTGCCGGGCGATTGGCACAGCGGTTTGAGACGATCGTTCCTGTGGCCCAGGTCTCTGGTGCGGTGAATGCTCAGTTTGAACTTGCCAGTGATGCTCAGTATGACCAGGACGGCAACCTTGTTGCCCCCGCGATCCTCAGTGATCGCTCCAGTGGAATCCGGTACTGGCAGCCCAAATCCGTAACTCTGACTGCAGACCATGATCTGTCCGAGCTGCTGCAGAGTTATGGGATGACTGACTACAGCGTTGATGAGACCGGTGCGTGGCAGGTTGCGATACCTCAGGGCTATGCTGTTGAGTTGTTTAATCTCACTGCGGCGTGGGTATCAGAGGCTTCCGTTCAGGCACAGGTTGTTCTGCAGCCAGTGGATGGGCAGGACGCAACGCCTTTGCTGATTCAGACTCCGGAATCTCAGGTCACAGTCATCTACCAGTCAACATGGTCAGATCCGGTATGGCCGGTCTGGGAACGATCGACTGTGCAGATTCAGGCCAGCGGCGGGTTCAACGGGACATTTGAAGTGGTTGAAACACCGCAATGGGATGCTGAGGGCGTTCTGACGACTGCTGGTGTGCTGCTGGATGTGCAGACGGGACTGCGATATCAGTCCCCGGTTTCGCTGGCAGTGAGCGGAGACGGCATTGAGCAACTGGATCAGTTGCTGGCGGATCCGCAGTGGACGGCGGGGCTGGATACGAAGATCGTCAACAGCACTTCCGTGGATCAGTGGACACGTATGCTGGAGCTGGCACCAGCAACAGGCTACGACGTGCTGCAACTGGCTGCTCGACTGACGGAACTGACCGGGGTCAGCTGCCAGGTGACGTTGCCGACAGCAGACCGGGACGGGCAGGATTTGTCATTCAGCACGACCGACACAGCCTTGTTTGTTGACTATCCGGTGATGATGTATGCCCGCGGACCGGTCGATTCGGGCACATTGGAACTGGGGAACACGAATTTCGAATTTGGTGAAATGCTGACGGAGGTTGCTGATGGCCCGGTGGCGCCACCGATTCTGGCTGACTCAGTAAGATCGACAGCAGTCTTTGATGGTCCAGTGTTTGCGATGAGTGGGCCGTTTGCGACAAACGCCGCAGCAGTGTCGCAGATCGAAACAGCTGTCACTGCCACGGCCGCCGATCGGGTGTCTGACATCCATGCTGAGCGGATGGTGGCAATGCAGGCCCAGTTGGTTCGTGAGTTGCTGCCGGTGGTGGTGGGTGACAACACGTTGTCTCGCGTTTCAGCCATCGCGTCAGCGATTGTGACGACTGCAGGTCGTGGGAACCTTGTGTCAGGACCAGCAGTTCAGCAGGGTGCAGAGGAACCGACAGTCGCGGCGATCGAACTGCCAGAGTTCGCGGGTTCGGCCGAGATTGAAGTGCAGCCAACGGAATCCATTGACCAGTTGCAGGTGTTGCCCGGCACGGTGCGACGTCGGTCAGTGCGTCCGGTTCAGCCGCAGGCACAGCCCTCGGAAGTTCCGGTCGATGTGCCGTCACAGCAGCCGGATATCGCTGTGCCGCCAGCGACCGAAGCACCGGCCGCGCAGCGAGGCCCCACTGGCGTGCCTGTCTCCATGATGGATCCAACGATAGACCGAGTCATGGCGGCGTTGGCGGCAGCCGGTTTCGGGCAGTGACAGCAGCCGTCCCGGGACGCAGTTGGCAATTCCGGATCAGCGGAAAATTCTGTGCGCAGCTGCACCGCCATCCCGAACTGGGATGGTCGCGCGCCCTTGGGAGGGCGAAGCTCCCGCTGAGCCGCATGATCATACCGCCGCAGGCCCCCTTCGGCTCGGCAGGATCCTCAACCTCCCAAGGGGGACTTGCCCCGGGACCACCGAGCACCAGCTCGGTGACGGCCAAC
>CAXBSH010000475.1:0-3903 GCA_963977705.1 uncultured Planctomycetaceae bacterium | reverse complement strand
GGCTGGTTGTGGTTGTCGCCGTTGAACCAGTTCATCGGGAACTGATTGTACGTGTCATGGTAGTTGTGACACGCAAGACCCAGCTGCTTCAGATTGTTCTTGCACTGTGTGCGGCGTGCAGCTTCACGCGCCTGCTGAACGGCGGGCAGCAGCAAGGCCACCAGAATCGCGATAATCGCGATCACCACCAGCAGTTCGATGAGCGTGAATCCGCGGTTCAGCGAACTCTTTTTCATAACGAACTCCAGAAAAGGGAAAACAAAACAATCAAATCCAACTATTGAACCTGCGACCGCGACTGCGACAGTCGACGGCAAACCAGACTGTCAGAAGTTCAGGGAATCACAATGTCAAATTCGTTGCTGGAAGCACCCACGTCATATGAAAGTGGAGTGCTGTTGATGTTGGTGTACTCTTTCGGAAAAGCACCGCCAGTCGGATCGTTGGATGGAGCAACGTTCTTCTTGCCACTGCCACCACGCATCTTCATGTAGGCTTCCATTGCGGCTTTCGGGTCCGCGTTGCTGTCGACCGCAGTTTCCTGCACCAGCTGCAGCAACACCTTGTGCTTACCCTGAACTGCACCAGCACGACCATTCTGGCAAATCAGAGCAAATCGACCATCGGAATCCGTACGTCCCGCCGATGCCGGGCCGCCGCTTGTAGGAGTAAACGTGACGTTGATATTGGCCAACGGCTTGCCACCCTTCGTCACCTTACCGGAAACGGATGACAAAGCCGGTCCTGCATCACCACAGCCCGCCAGAAAGCCAATACCAATCAAGGCAAGCAGCGAAAATGAACGGCGATTGACAGTGAAAAGCATGAGCACACTTCTTCCGGAAGTAACTGAATGTAACCAAGGTAAGTGCCAAAGAGAATCTGGACGAATTCCTGCAGAAACTTTGGCAGGTTGCCAACACCAGCGGGATTTCGTCGTACTAGGGCCAATACCCCAAGTGGAGTTACAGGCTTGATACAGGCAGAACCCCTGCCATTTTCCTGCTACGGACTTTCGTCCGCCCTGCGAATGGATTCTGAACGCATGTTCACTGGTTTGTGAGTATGCGCGCGAATTTTGCGCAGCAGTATACTTTTTCTATGCGATGAATCGGCGCCCTTCAAGTTTCGTTTGATGAAAACAAAGAGAAACTGAAGTATTCTTATCGAAATTTTCGCAAATTCCGTCAGGCCACATTCAAATCGTGCATTCGCTCCATTTTTCCGGGTGTACGGATGCCTGCCAATGCTGTGGGGCAGTTCCGCACTAAAGGGCTTATCAAACCCAGCGTCTTCAGCCGGTCATTCCAGCCGTCGTCCCAGCGTTGTAGCCACCAGATGGTCGCCACAACTCTCCGCATAACTCTGGATTTTGACCAGCAGCACGGGAGTCAGGCTGACGGCTGACGGCAGCAGCAGAATTTCGCCGCGCAGGTCACGACCGTAACTGGCCAGCTGCTGTTCTTTAGCCAGTTCGGGACGCTGCTGAACTCGCAGCAGACTGGCATATTCATGGTGTGCCAGCGGGCTCAGCGGATGAATCCGCAAAGCCTCCTGCAATGACTTCTCTGCTTCAGCATATTCCTGTGTCTGAATGTGATACCAGCCGCGATAGACCCACACCATATGGTCCTCGGCCGCACTGTCGTCAACACTCTGCAGCAGGCTGGCCATGCCCGGCACATCGCCGGTGCGATAGGCCTGGTGCATCAGGTAGGAGAGCAGCACTGGGTCGTGCGGGTACTTCTCAAGGATCCATGTGAGCTGCTGTTTGGCCTGCTGGTTCAGCTGCTGGATTTCGGGAGTTGGCGAGGTGTCCTGATTCATGGCCAGCTGCATGGCGGTGTTGACGGCAAGGCTGATTTTGAAACGGATCTCTTCCGGATTGCTCTGGATCCATTTTTCATTCAATTCACTGCCATTTGAAAAAGACAGGACATCGGCCATGATCAGGTAGGTATACGCTTCGCGTGGCTCGGCACCTGCCTGCAGTGCTGCGCGAATGGCTTTCAACATGGCAATCCGCTGCCCGGTCATGGCATAGAACGAAATGATGCGGGAGTGAGTCTCTGTCAGCCGCGGCTCAAGTCTGACGGCCTGTTCGCTGGTCTGCAGCGCCAGCAGGGGATTATTCAGTGCTGTCCACTCGACGTTTGCCTTCTCTGCCAGAGCGAAGGCGTAGTTGGGGTCGGAGGCTGGGATCCGTCCGAGGCAATCCGCGAGGTCCTGGAATTCGTCCTGTTCCTGTGCCGCTTCCGCCGCCAGCCAGCGAGGTTTGGAGTCGAGGGGATCCCAGGCGGACCATTCGTCGGCGGCAATTCGCAGCTCGGCCCACAGGCCTTCCCGACGCGCCTGTTCGCAGCGTTCCTGAAAACCGCTGCGAGTGCGGTATTGCGTGAACCACAGGCCCCCAGCAACTGTGCTCAGCAGAAGCCCGCTGGCGATGACCGTCAGAATCACGCGGCGCAGTTTTCCACGGGTTGTGGTTGCCGGCTGAGCGGCCAATTCGGCCCCGGCAGCAGCGGGGGCGATCTGGGAAAACTGAGGATCCGCGGTCATGACAGTCCAATTCAGCAGCAGGCGGGTGGCTTTTTCTGGCAGCACGGTTTAATTTAAGACTCAGGGGGACCTGAGTAAAGGTGGGCCTCCTGCAGGCTGTCATGAGATTCCTGTGATCGACCGTTTTCCGTCCTCCGTCCGTTCAGGTTGGGCCATGTTTCTCAGCATTTCAGACCTGACTGCCACTGCGCCGCGGAACGGTCTGCGGACGTCCTTGGCCGCACCGCGGTGGCTGTGGCTGGGCCTGTTGGGGCTGGTGCTGGTCGTTTGCGGGTGTGGTCCCAGCGATTCGACGGCGACGGTTCAGGAAGCCGAGCGGCAGATGATTCGGGGGCGGCTGCGTGAAGCCGAAGAGCAGCTGCAGGCGATTGCTGCGACCGATCGAGCGTGGCCGGCCGCTCGTCTGCAGCTGGGCCGGCTGGCGTCGAAACGTCGCGACTGGTCAGCCGCTCTGGGGTATTTTCGCGAGGTTCCGCGGGATGGCTCGGCGTCATCGCTGGCAGCCGCTCAGCTGGAAGCCGAGCTGCATATGAAGAACTGCAGCCTGACGGATGCGGCGGCCTGCTACGAGTATCTGGTCAAATCCAGTCCTGAAGATACGGGGCTGCAGGCGTTTCTGGCGTCCCTGCTGGTGATCGGTGGCGAAAGGACTCGCGCTGACGCGCTGCTGATGGAATTGCTGGCGGCCAACCAGATCAGTCTGAAAGATCTGATCATGCTGACTCAGCGTGAGCGTCAGCCGCCGGAAACGCAGCATCTGCTGCAGTGTGCTGCGTACTCAGGATCCGATCCTCTGACCCTCTATGCTCTGGCCGCGGTGGATGCGGAAGCGGGCGCCACGGACTCCGCGGTCACTCGACTGCAGCAGGCCGTTGCTGCCCATCCGGATGCGCTGCCCTGTCAGACTCTGCTGGGCGAACTGCTGCTGGATTCAGCGGATGAGCGGGCTCTGGTGAGCTGGATGCAGCAGGTACCGCCCGGTCTGCAGCAGGCGGCCGGAATCTGGTACATTCGTGGCATGCTGGCCCGGCGTCGCGGACAGACGCCGCAGGCGATTCGGGCGTTCTGGGAAGCGGTGCATCTTGAGCCGCTGCATCGTCGAGCCATGTTTCAACTGGGGCAGCTGCTGGGGCCTGATCAGCCGGCGGCTGCGGCCGCTTTCCAGCAACGGGCTGCCGCGTTTCTGGAATATTCTGAACGCATGGAACGAGTGCTGAATGCAGCCGGTCAGGATGTCCCCGGATTCACTCGCATGATCACCATTCTGGCCGAGGCGGGGCGAGTCGCTGAGGCTGCTGCGTGGCTGCGTATGGACAACAATCGACACGGCAGTCTGGAACTGCA
>CAXBSH010000474.1:0-3904 GCA_963977705.1 uncultured Planctomycetaceae bacterium | reverse complement strand
ACCAAGTAATTGTCGGCTTTTCAGCTGAAACAGATGACCAGCAGCAATTGGAAGCAAATCGCAAATTGATTGCAAAAGGCCTAGATTTCATTTATTCTAATGATGTTTCAGATGGCCAAATCTTCGGCTCCGATGAAACTGAGGGCTGGTTGATAAGTAGCGATGGTCACAAGATTCAACTGCCTAGAATGAGCAAGTCGACACTTGCCAATTCCTTGCTAGATAAGGCGAAAGATAAGTTAGGTTAACCCAGTGAGTAAACGACTTTTTACATCGGAATCCGTTACAGAGGGCCATCCAGATAAGATCGCAGATGCAATTTCGGATGCAATTTTAGATGATTTGCTACGACAAGATCCTTCAAGTCGAGTTGCAGTTGAAACCTTAATCACCACAGGACAGGTACACGTCGCGGGAGAAGTTACAACTAACGGTTATGCCGACGTGATGAATTTGGTTCGAAATAAAGTATTGGAAATTGGATATGACTCTTCAGATAAGGGTTTTGATGGAAATTCTTGTGGAGTTTCAATTTCAATTGGCCAACAATCTAGCGATATCGCCCAAGGGGTGGATAGCGCCTTTGAGAAGAGAGTCTCAGCCTCGACAGATCCACTTGATTTACAAGGTGCTGGCGATCAGGGTCTGATGTTTGGTTATGCCTGCAACCAGACCGAAGAACTGATGCCGGTTCCAATCGCATTTGCTCATCGTCTGATCAACCGCCTGACGGACGTGCGTAAAGAGGGTCTGGTGAACTGGCTGCGTCCGGACAGCAAAAGCCAGGTGACGGTTGAGTACGAAGGTAACCGTCCTGTGCGAGTCGATGCGGTTGTGATTTCGACTCAGCACGGCGAGAAGGTCAGTCAGAAGGCGATTGCCGACTTCGTGAAGAAGGAAGTGATTGCTCGCGTGATTCCCGCTGAAATGCTGGACAGCAAGACGAAGTACCACATCAATCCGACGGGTCGCTTTGTGGTCGGTGGTCCGCACGGTGACACCGGTCTGACGGGGCGCAAGATTATCGTTGACACGTACGGTGGCTGGGGTCGTCACGGTGGCGGTGCATTTTCGGGCAAGGATGCAACGAAGGTGGACCGTTCGGCGGCTTACATGGGGCGTTACGTTGCGAAGAACATCGTGGCGGCGGGACTGGCCGAGCAGTGCGAAGTTCAGCTGGCGTACGCGATTGGTGTGGCTGATCCGGTGAGTGTCCGTGTTGACACGTTTGGAACAGCGACGATTGCCGAGTCGAAGATTGCGGAACTGGTGCGCGAGCACTTCCCGTTGACTCCGAAGGGCATTATCGAGCATCTGAAGCTGCGACGTCCGATCTTCCTGAAGACGGCGGAAGGTGGCCACTTTGGCCGCTCCGGTGCAACCTTCAGCTGGGAAGCGACCGACAAAGCCAAGGCTCTGAAAAAGGCTGCGAAGTAATCTGCAGCTCTGCGACTCAGTGGCCGGATCCTCACGGGATCCGGCCCTGTTTATGTTTTCTTTGCTGAATTTCGTCTGCATGGATGCCGCGAAATGTCTGTGGAAAGCCCGGATCCGACTGGTTCAGGTTCACTAAGGCCTGAAGTTCAGCGAATCATCGCTGCTGGCCGCTCGGCCAGCGTGCGTCGCGAGGGCCGTTTGCGGTCCGTGCTGCTGCTGGGACTGTTGTCAGCTACGTTGCTGTGGGCTGCATTTACTCCGCTGGAACTGGCATCTGCCGCCTGGGTGTCTTTGGTACCCCTTGGGCTCCTGGGCCGTCCTCAATCTTTGCCTCGGCGCAGCTACCTCGTGCTGTGGGGTTGCGGGCTGTTGTGGGGACTGGCGACGTTGCAGTGGATGCGACTTGGGCATCCGGCGATGTACGTCGCGCTGCTTGCATTGGCGGCGTGGCTGGGCCTGACATTTCCGGTGTTTGTGGGACTGGTGCGGCGAGCCAATGCTGGGGGGCTGCCGATCTGGTTATCTGTGCCGCTTGTGTGGACCACTCTTGAGTATGCTCGCGGGATGCTGCTGACTGGCTTTGCGTGGTACTATCTGGGCCACAGTCAGTACCGCTGGATCAG
This sequence comes from uncultured Planctomycetaceae bacterium, assembly GCA_963977705.1. Classification (GTDB taxonomy): domain Bacteria; phylum Planctomycetota; class Planctomycetia; order Planctomycetales; family Planctomycetaceae; genus SXXK01. Next base: position 1,844 of record CAXBSH010000474.1, on the reverse strand, counting down.
TCTGATTCAGATTGCCGATGTGACGGGCGCGTGGGGTGTGTCGTTTTTAGTGGCGTTGATCAGTGGTGTGCTGGTGCTGAGTATCCCCCCTGCTCTGCTCAGCCGCTGGGGGCTGGATCTGGTCGATTGTGCTGCTGTGGGCCGGCGTGGTTTTGTGATTCCGGCGTTCACGGCGTTGGGAATGCTGGCAGTTTGTCTGGTTTATGGTGCGGTGCGATCAGTGGATCCAGCATCCACCGATTTTCCTCCGGGGCCCGTCGTCGCTTTGATTCAGGGCAACTTTACTCCCGAGTTGAAACATGATCCGCAGCTGGTGATGTCTCGGTTTCGCATCCACAATGTGCTGATGCAGTCTTCTGTGCGACTGCAGCCGGATCTGGTTGTCTGGCCTGAAACGATGTTTCCGTGGCCTGAGCGCAGTGTGCTGGAGGGGGTTACGGACGAGCAGATTCTGGCTCAGGCTCCGCTTGATGTTCTGCGGGACTACGGCAACGAGTCAGCGTTGCTGGTTGAGCCTTTCCGGAATCAGGAGGTGCAGCGAAGTCTGGCCGGACATGCTCAGGGTCTGGGGGCAGCCCTTGTGATCGGGCTGGAGGCCCTCGTTGCCGATGAAACGCGGACGCGGGTGTTTAATTCGGCTGCCTTCGTGCGTCCTGATGTGGGATACGTCGGACGCTACGACAAGATTCACCGCGTGGTATTTGGTGAGTACATTCCGTTGAAGGATTTGTTGCCGTGGCTGTCCGAACTGGTTCCTTTCGGGGCTGGCTTTGGGATTGATGCGGGTTCAGAAGTGCGAATGTTTGAGTATGGTGGCTGGCAGATGTCACCTCTGATCTGTTTTGAGGACACGGTACCGGGACTTGTGCGGCGCATGGCTGCTCAAACGGACAAGGCTGGACGCGGGTGTGACCTGCTGGTCAACCTGACTAATGATGCATGGTTTCACGGCAGCAGCGAGTTGGATCAGCATCTGATCACTGCCGCATTTCGATGCGTTGAGAACCGTGTGCCGATGGTCCGGGCGGTGAATGGTGGCGTATCGGCCTTTATTGATGGCGACGGTCGAATTCGTGACCCCGGTTTGATTCAGGTGCTGAAGGAACCTTTGCAGGGTGCGATTCCTCAACTCACTGATGTGCAGGGTTTGCGGGATGCTGAGACTGGTCGTTGGCGACGGCAGTTTTCGGGCATCATTCAGGGGCAGGTACTGCTGGATCCGCGTACCGCGTTGTATACAGTACTGGGGGATTGGCTGCCGCAGCTTTGTGTGTTCGTTGTCGCTGTGCTGTTCGTTCGAGGCTGGAAACGCCGTTGATGAGTGCGGGCTATACCGCAAGCCGGGGAGATCAGCTTTGCTGATCTGTCTGCGATGACAGGGATCGGCTGCGCTGGTGAGAGTAGCCGGGGGCAGTGATCAGTTGCCAGTGATCAGTTGTCAGTTGTCAGTTGTCAGTGAACTTCCCCTGGGGAGGTGAGGCTTCTGCTCAACCGAGCGGTTGTGGAGTAGCTGTTACCGAGCTGGTGCTCGGTGGTCCCGGGTGTGGGTGGGTGAGCCGTTAGCGGAGGCTGACGGGTGATTGCGTGCAATGCAGTTACCGAGCTGGTGCTCGGTGGTCGTAGCATGGGCTTCAGCCCGTGTGGTCCACCGCGTTCACCCGCTCCCCCAAGCGAGCCGTTAGCCGACGCTGACGGGTGTTTGCGTGCAATGCAGTTACCGAGCTGGTGCTCAGTGGTCCCGGGTGTTCGTGGGCGAGCCGTTAGCGTGAGCTGACGGGTGTGAGACGGTATCCGCACCACAAAGGACGTGATATGCGCGGAAAGGAGTTCCGCCATGGTCCGGC
>CAXBSH010000473.1:0-3907 GCA_963977705.1 uncultured Planctomycetaceae bacterium | reverse complement strand
ATCAGGCCGATAAGACCCCTGTGGTGTCTGAGGAACAGCCTGAGGAAACCTGCTCAAAACCAGCCACATTCAAAACCAGCCAAACCCGCACACCGGGTCCGGCCGAAAAAAACACCGGAAAACCCAAGGAAATAACAGCTTCAATTCGTCAAAACCCTGGCCGGTTTTGACCCGCAAATCGGTGGCCGGTTTTAACCCGCGCAATGACAACGCCCAAACGCCCAAATACACTGTCACGCTGCAGAAAAACTCCGGCAGCAGTTGCCATCGGAATCGGCGACCTCAGCAGACGACCCGGTGACGTCGACGCTGGCAGGGAACCGCCGTGGTGCCGACGTTACGTTTTTCCGGCAGGGGAGCGGTGAGGCCGGGAGTGGCGAAGGAATTGCGGGCGAATGGGGGAGGCATGGATTCGGCTCGGCGGGAGCCTCACCCTGCCAAAGGGCGAAGCACGCCCCCTCTACTTTCCACTCTCTTCCATCAACTCTCTATTCGCCGCAAGGCGAATCGGGATGACAGGATTTGAACCTGCGACCTCTACGTCCCGAACGTAGCGCTCTAGCCAAGCTGAGCTACATCCCGTTGGTCAACAACACCTGTACTGGCCGTCCTGCGACGGTTCTCGGGAGGGCAAATTCTAACAATCCGCCATTCGAGGTCAACTGCTCCTGTCAGGCAGTCTGCAAAAACAGAAATTCCACGATTTTTCTCTTGGATTTTCCTTGATTTCGGCTGGGGCGAGTAGACTGCATCCAGGCCCGAAATCCTCCCCATCTGAAAACCACACGCTATGGTCATCTACGGTACCGCTCTGCTGGCCACCTGTCTCCTGCTCGGCTCAATCCTCGGACGCTCGCTCGGCTGGCTACTCGGACTTGATTCTGATCTCGGTGGCGTCGGGATCGCCATGCTGCTGCTCATCGGATCCCTCAGCCTGCTCCGCAAACGACAGTGGCTGCCGGCAGCTACTGAATCCGGCATTCAGTACTGGAACCTGCTGTATGTGCCCATCGTGGTGGCGATGGCCGCCAGTCAGAATGTCATCGGCGCGCTGGCAGGCGGGCTGACAGCGGCGGCAGCCGGATTGATCCCGGTCGCTGCCTGCTGCCTGCTCACTCGACTCCTCGTCCGCTGCAGCAGCTCGGAGCAGACACCATGAACGAACTGGCAACTTCCCTGGCTGATCTGCTGACTCAATACAGCCTGCTGACAGCCTTCACACTGGTCGGACTGCTGACCCTGCTGGCCGAATTTCTGTCACGAACCGTCACCCGCGGTCGCATTCATCCGTCGGCCCTGGCCATCACTCTGGGACTCTGCCTTGCACTGCTGGCCGGATGGCTGACTGGCGGCAAAAAGGGCGTTGCGGACCTGCCCATGCTGGCTGGCACAGGACTGCTGGGTGGTGCCATGTTGCGCGATCTGGCAATTGTTGCTACCGCCTGCAGCGTACGAGCGGAAGAGTTTCTTCGCAGCGGGTTGTGGGGCCTGCTGTCACTGGCACTGGGACTTGGCACGTCCTTTACGATGGGCGCGCTGATTGCCTGGTTCAGCGGCTATCGCGATGCTGTCAGTATCACGACGATCGCCGCCGGTGCGGCGACCTACATCGTGGGCCCGGTCACCGGTACGGCATTAGGCGCAGACTCTGAGGTGCTGGCACTCAGCGTGGCCGCCGGGCTGGTTAAGGCCGTCGTGGTAATGCTGGCAACTCCCGTGCTGGCAGATTTCATGCAGCTCAATTCGCCCCGATCGGCCATGATTTTTGGCGGTCTGCTGGGTACCAATAGTGGAGTCATGGCCGGACTGGCGGCCACGAATCCTTCACTGGTACCCTATGCCGCGATGACGGCCACGTTTTATACCGGTCTGGGGTGCCTGATCGGTCCCTCGCTCGTCTATCTCATCGTCCGACTGCTGCTGCCCGTTACTGGATCCTGAACAGGCCATCCCACACATGACTCAGCTGCCCATCCTGCAGCAATCGCTGCAATTTCAGGATGCTGTCGCATTCCGCACCACTGACGGTTCGGTGACTTACAGCGATCTGCTGCGACAGTCGACCTGTGTGGCGATCGAGCTGCTGCAGGATCTGGCCGATCTGCAGGAAGCGCGAGTCGGACTGCTGGTTCCCGCAGATCAGCGATTTGTGGCTGCGCTGTGGGGCACGTGGCAGGCCGGCGGGATTGCCGTTCCGCTGTGTCTGTCTGCCACTGACCCGGAATGGGACTACAGTTTCACAGACGCCGGAATCAGTACCGTCATTACCACCAGCGCGCTGGCTGCACGACTGCAACCGCTCTGCACCCAGCGCGGCATCCGACTGGTGCTGTGCGAAGTGTGCACCGCCAATCCTGAAGACTATGCGGCAGTGCAGCACCGCCTGCCGCAGGTTGCTCCAACACGTCGCGGGATGATTCTTTATACCAGCGGGACAACCAGCCGACCTAAAGGCGTGGTCACCACGCATCAGTGCATTCAGGCGCAGATCGAATCGCTGGTGCAGGCGTGGGAGTGGCAGTCGTCGGACCGCATTCCGCTGTTTCTGCCTCTGCATCATATCCACGGAATCATCAATGTCGTTTCGTGTGCCCTGTACAGCGGTGCGCAGATCGAGCCGTTTGAGGGATTTGAGCAGGCTCAGATTCTGCAGCGTCTGCAGGAAGATGCATTCACGCTGTTTATGGCTGTTCCGACCATCTACGTGCGTCTGATTCGCTGCATCGAGGAGTTGCAGGATGAGGCCGCCTCGGCCGTCTGCAGGGCATTCAGTCGCCTGCGTTTGATGGTCTCGGGTTCCGCCGCTCTTCCGGCCGCCGTCCACGAACGCTGGCAAGCACTGACCGGTCAGACGCTGCTGGAACGTTATGGCATGACAGAAATCGGCATGGCCCTGTCCAACCCGCTGCGGGGTGAACGTCGGGCAGGCTCAGTCGGTTATGCGTTACCCGGCGTAGCCGCATGTCTGGCGGACGAACAGGGGCAGGACATTACTGCAGACGAGGTTGCGGGTGAGATTCGGATCCGCGGTGCCGGCGTATTTCAGGAATACTGGCAGCGTCCGGATGCCACGGCAGCTGTGTTCCACGACGGCTGGTTCTGCACGGGCGATGTGGCTGTGATCGAACGTGGCTACTTTCGAATTCTGGGACGTCAGTCTGTCGATATCATCAAAAGTGGCGGATACAAACTCTCTGCACTCGAGATTGAAGCGGTCCTGCTGGAACACCCGGAGATTCGCGAATGTGCTGTCGTCGGATTACCGGATGAGACGTGGGGCGAGGCTGTGGCTGTGGCTGCCGTGCTGCATTCACGTTCGGGCCTGGATCTGCCGGCACTGAAAGACTGGTGTCGTGAACGTCTGTCGTATTACAAACTGCCCAAACATCTGCTGATCTGTGATGCATTGCCACGGAACGCCATGGGCAAGGTCGTCAAGCCGGATGTACGGCAACTGTTCAATTCCTCCGCTGCACAGGTTCACTCATGAAAAGTCCATCCGAACGACGGCCTTGCCGCACCACTGTGGTTGCCGCTGCACCGCATTGCAGTCGGCGGCACGTGCTGGCTGCCTCGGCGGCCGCAACCGCAGCGTTCTGCGGCCTGTCGGCGCGATCGTCGCTGCGTGGATCGTCCCCGGTGGCAATTGCAGCGGACGACCTGACCACCGTGCCGCAGACGGCGGCCGAACTGTGGGCCCTGTTTGATCCGCGTCAGGATCCTCTTGAGACGGAGCTGATCCGGGAATGGCAGGCAGACGGTCTGATCCTGCGACATGTCCGTTTTCTGGTGGGCCATTTCCGCGACACAGCGGCGCGGCTCACGGCAATTTATGGTTTCCCGGCAAACGCACCTTCCCGGCAACTGCCGGGCGTGCTGCACATTCACGGTGGCGGTCAGCGTGGAT
>CAXBSH010000472.1:0-3937 GCA_963977705.1 uncultured Planctomycetaceae bacterium | reverse complement strand
CTTTGGGAGGGCGAGGCTCCTGCCGAGCCGCGGTTTGTTGGGTTGGGGTTACCGAGCTGGTGCTCGGTGGTCCCGGGCTGACGCGGTTTTGCGTTTTCAAAGATCGTGAAGTGCCCCTTTGGGAGGGCGAGGCTCCTGAAGAGCTGGGGGTTGTTGGGTTGGCGTTACCGAGCTGGTGCTCGGTGGTCCCGGGGTGGGCGGTTTTCCGTTTTCAAAGGTCGTGAAGTGCCCCTTGGGAGGGCGAGGCTGCTGCCGAGCTGGGGGCTGTTGCTCGTGTTCAGTTGTCGTTGTCCGCTCACAACCGTAGCTCGGGTCCAGAGACCGCCAAACCCGGGTTATATGGCGTTTGTGATCCCTCGGGTGTGTTGAGCGTTTCAAAACAATGACCGCGGGGTTATGATGAATGACGAAAAAGACATGGTTTTTGGTGCTGGTGGAAGCCCGGAGTGCTGGCAGTTTCAGGCGGTGTCCCTCTGAAACTGCGTGTCAATGTGATCTGGGCGAAAACCGGCCAAATGCCCCGCAAAAGTACAGCCTGCACTGAGCAATGACTTGAAGCCCGGTGTCGGTGAGATGCAGGAGCCGCATCGCATGCAGCCCCAGCGAGCTCGCGTAGCGACCCCCTACCCTCTTCGACACACACAGAAATTCGTGATTCGCCGGAAACCTGAGCCAAGCCAACCCCTGCCGGATTGGGCAAAAACAGAGACACAAAGAGAGCAATCGAGGCGGATTTTCACATCAGTCTCAGCAACCTGACCACCGAGCATTGGTGCGGTTTCTGCGGGTACACCTTACGATCCAGCACGTGAGCTCCTGCAGTGATCAGAATTCGGATTGCAACGGAAATTTGCAAAATACCGACTATGTTTGAACATAGCGGTTGTACCGATCATTTTGTTTGTCAGGGCTATACCGGTTCTGCCGGATTTAACGGCTGTAGCAGTTCCAGAAGCCGCGACTCCGTCGCGACTGCGTCAAAACCTAACTCTTCCAGAATCCCCGCATAATTCCCTAACGCTGCCCTCAAATGCGGATGCACATGGCCCGTACGAACTGTGAATAATACGAAGATCTCCACATGCCTGCGACTCAGGGGTTCCGCTTCCGAAACTCGGTTCGTGGCGTAGAGTAAATTGGCGAGGTTGTTGAGGCTGGTCGCGACTGAGGGGTGGTCCGGGCCGTAGCTCGTTTCAGAGATCGAAAGGGCGCGACGATACAACGCTTCCGCTTCGGTGGAACGGTTCGTGGCGCGAAGTGATAAGGCAAGGTTATTCAGGACGGTGGCGACACTCGGGTGCTTAGGACCGTAGCTGGCTTCATTGATCGAAAGGGCGCGACGAAGAATGGGCTCCGCTTCCGCGGGACGGTTTGTGTCGCAGAGTAAGTTGCCAAGGTTGTTGAGACGAATGGCGACATTGGGATGGTCCGGGCCGTAATTGTATTCATCCATCGCTAGAGCCCGACGAAAAAGGGGCTCCGCTTCCGTGGAACGGTTCGTGGCATTGAGTAAATCGGCAAGGTTGTTGAGGCGGATGGCGACGTTGGGGTGTTCTGGGCCGTAGCTCGTTTCATCGATCGAAAGGGCGAGGCGGAACAACGACTCAGCTTCGGTGTAATAATTGGTGTATCGCAGCAGGAGGGCGAGGTTGTTGAGGCGGATGGCGACCTTGGGGTGTGTCGGTCCGTAGCTGGCTTCATCGATCTGGAGGGCGCGACGATACAGGGGCTCCGCCTCCGTAGGGCGGTTCGTGACACGAAGTAATTCGGCAAGGTTGTTGAGGCCCGTGGCGATATTGGGGTGTCGCGCTCCGTAGCTGGCTTCATCGATCGCTAGGCCACGGCGATACAATGCTTCCGCTTCAGTGAAGTCAGCTCGCTCGTAGGCGTAGAGCGCCAATTCGTTTATCAGGCGTGTCGTGGGATCGCTGATTCCTGCTTTGTCAGCTGCTGGCAGAATGTGAGACAGATGCGGACGCACGGGTGTGTAGATCGTGGGCCACGTCCGCACATCCTGTGGATTGCCGACGCAGAAGTCGTTCAACATCTGCAGGCTACGCTGTAGCCAGTTTAACTTCGTTTCCTGCGGTAGCAGATGCCGGGCGATCTCCTGCACCAGTCGATGCATGATTACAGATTGCTTGTCTTCGCTGCGCTTCAGGAAGGAAAAATCCACCAGGTTCAGGATACCCGATTCACTGTCGATCGGATCGGCGCCGGCGGCGGGGGTCTGCTTTTTGATCAGGTCCACAGGGATCGGATCCGGGGCCAGCCAGCAGAGCAAATGCAGGATGCCCTGGCCGTCGGGGTCCAGTTGGTCAAACGTGACGGCCCATGTGGTCAGTACGCTGTGGTCATAACGGTTCAGCAGGTTTTTGTTCCAACCAAGGACTTTCTGCTCCCGTGACCGCCAACGCTGCAGGTACGTGGCAAAGCTGATCGCATTTCTTGCGATGAACGCACCGGCCTGTTCGAGGGCTAGTGGCAGATAGCCCAGCAGGCGGGCTAAGGTGGCTGCGTCGGGCCCGTCTGTTGCGGTTCCTTTGCGATCACTGACCGTGCGGTCCAGCAGGAATTCCACGGCTGCCGGTTCACTCAGCACGTCCAGCGCAATCTGGTCGGTTGGACCACTCCACGTGGTCCGCCGCGACGTGATCAGCACGTGGCCGTTGGTCAGTTGCGGCAGCAGGTCCAGCACGGCATCCTGCGAATCTTCTGTGTCCACGTTGTCCAGGATCAGCAGCCAGCGCGCGTTGGTGTGCAGCCAATTCAGCACTGCCTGATACTGTTCTTCAAGGTTTTCACTGGTGGCTATCTTCAAGGTACCGGCCAGTTCCGCAAGGTTCTGACGCAGACTGGAAGGACTGTCGGCTTTCAGGTAGAGACGCGCGGAGTATTCGCTGCAGTACTTCCAGGCGTATTCCAGTGTCACGGTGGTCTTGCCGACGCCACCGAGGCCGGCGATTGTCTGATTGGCGGTGATGACCGCTTTGTTGGCTGCGCGACGGACCAGTGTGCGGTGCAACTCCTGCAGGGTTTCGCTACGGCCTTTGAACAGCGAGCCCAGTGAGACCTGTTTCAGATTGTGGCGAGCAAAACCGGAAATGTAGGATTTTTCAAGGGATGTCAGCAGTTCTGACTGGCTGTTGAAGGTCCAGAACAGGTAATCCGCCATGCTGCGTCGGTATTCGTCCTGCATTGGCTGATGCGGATCCGCGGAACGATCGTAGTCATCCAGTTCCGCCTTTTCGGTGGCAATGAAGCGGTAGACGGGTTTCTGCAGTTCCACTGCGATGTCGTATTCCAGCTGAGTATAGGATCGCCACGGCAGATCGTCCGGCCAGTCGGCCGGCTTTGCTCCGAAGACCGGGCCGATCAGCAGGATGACCGCATCGCAGGGGGCAATCTGATCGGCCAGCATGGTCGCGATCTTGTCGGGCACCATCTGGAACTCATCCTGCACCACAACCTCGTGGCCCAGTTCCCGCAGCTTTGCCGCAGCGGCAATCCGGTAAGACTTCAGACCTTTGGTGGTGGCACTGATGAACAGTCTGGCCATGGCACGGGACTCCGAGGCAGGGACAATTGGGCCGGTTGTTTCAGCATACCAGGGCGGGCGTGCGGTTGTCCACCAGGTGCGAAGAACGGCCGTTGTACTGGCCCAGCGGAGACTGTGCCGTGCAACCGGCCCTCATTTGGACAACGGCCAGACACAGTGTAGCCTTGGGCTACGCCCAGGGAAAAACCCATCCGAAAAGCATGGATTTCCTTCTTAGCCGCAGCGGTGCGGCAGCACCAATATGGCATTTTTCTCGGTAATGCCGGGCAGGAATGATGCAAGGGACAAAAGTCGTAGTCTGGGCTTTAGACCGGGCACTAATGTCTCGGCATCGTTGAAATCGCCGGTGGTTTTTAATGGACGGGGCCGAGCAGGAAT
>CAXBSH010000471.1:0-3941 GCA_963977705.1 uncultured Planctomycetaceae bacterium | reverse complement strand
AGAGGCGCAGAGACGCGGAGAAAACGAAACAAACAGCCAACCTCTCTGCGTCTCAGCGTCTCAGCGGGAAAACTCGCCCCACTCATCCTCCTCCGATCGCGCCCCTCACACCACAGTGAAACCGAAACCCCACGGCGCAGTAACGAAAGCCAACTCCCGCAGAGGCGCAGAGACGCTGAGAAAACGCATTACAAAGCCAACCCCTCTGCGTCTCCGCGTCTCAGCGGGAAAACTGGCCCCACTCACCTCCTCCGATCGCGCCCCGACGCCACATTGAAACAGAAACCCCACGATGCGGTAACTAACACCAACTCCCGAGTAACGTAAGCTGACGGTTGTTGTCGGTTCAACTGAGCGGTTTTTTCCTAACACGGAAGCAGTATCCAGCGCATCTTTCGCCAACCCCGTCAAACTGCAACCTGCAACCGCGCACTTCATTTTGCGTTGATCCCTTCTAACCTCGATGCGGCCATCATCGCCCCAAACGCCGGCCGATTCGAACTCACGACCAGCGTCCTGCCTGCGGCTATTCCCGCGTTCCTTGCGGTCTGTCACGCGGTCCTGTAGAACAGACCGACCGTGTGTGCCCTGAAGGAGATCGCCTGTGTCAGAACCGATCCTGCCCGCCGCTGATGCTCTGTCGTTGACCGTCAGCCCAACGGAATGGGCCGACTTCCAGATTGCTCTGCAGGTCATCAAGGCCTATCCGCACCGTCCGGAGGACGCCGCAGCGTCCGGTCAAAGCCCATCAGGCACCGTGTCGTCGTCGCGTTCCTCCCTCAGTCGCATCCTGAAAGTCACCGGCTGGATCCTGTATGCGTTTCTGGTGCTGTTCCTGAATGCGATGTTCCGTGCCATGCACCAACCGGTGCTGGCATGGAGCGTTCTGCTGCTGGGACCGGTGCTGCCAATCTATCGGATTCTTCGCTGGCGTCGCAGGAAAGCTGATCAGCCCACCGGTAGCGAGACTGTGTCCACGGCTGCGGAAGTTGTGGCGGCACAGCCGGCTCAGCCTGATTCCTTTGCAACACTCACTGCCGCAGACCTGCCGTTACGTCCGGAATCGCCGGCGGTGACCGCGGCACCGGCCTCACGGCGTCGTCGCATTGTGGTGTTTCTGGTAACGCTGCTTGTCTGGATTGCGATTGCCTGCAGTGCTCTGCCGGATCTGACGACGGTGTGGCTGGTGTGCACCATCTTTCTGCATGAGGCGGGCCATTTTGCTGCGATGTACCTGCTTGGTTATTCGCAGATGTCCATGTTTTTCATTCCGTTTGTCGCCGGCGCGGTCATGGGACAGAAGGCAGATGAAACGGTCTCCGATCGACTGATCATGCTGCTGTGTGGCCCGGCACCCGGGCTTCTGCTGGGCTGTCTGATCTACTGGCTGCAGGCATGGCAACCAATGGCTGCGTTGCGATCTGTCGCTATCTGGCTGGTGGCCATCAATCTGTTGAATCTGCTGCCTGTCTGGCCCCTTGATGGTGGCCGTATCTGCTGGATTCTGTTTGCCCGCAGCTCCGTGCTGGCTCAAACCCTGCTGTCCGCGTGTTCGTTCGTTGGTGCGATCTTTCTGATGTTTTCACCGCAGGGTGGGATGACTTTTCTGGCGGTCACCGGGTTTCTGCTGATCTGGTGGCTGCCCGGTCGCTATCGACAGGCTTCAGCCTGTCTGCAGTTTGTCCAGCAGTATCCCAGGCCGCCCGGTCAGATTCAGCTGCTGTCTGCCGCACAATTACTAAGTCTGTTTCGATTGACCAGTGCCACCGCGGCAGCAGGGCAGCGCGGCCAGCGGATGCTGCAGATTTACAACCGGGTTGCGCTGTTACCTGAAACCGGAGCGCAACTGCGTTATCTGGTGGCCTACCTTGTATTGTGGCTGACGACATTGATCACGGCAGCCGGTACAGGGATGCAGACCGATGCACGTGCCGCCTCGGTGGCGCTGGGCACCCTGCTCGACGCAGTGATGCGTTGAGCCGATGCTGTCAATGAAAAAGCATTTCGATTTCGATGGCGTCCGGAAACTTATGTCGGATTTCACGACGTGTTGCTAAAATGCAGCATCCAATTCGCACGGAGATCCCCTCAAAGGGCTGTCATGATGTCCCTGTTCCGCACCGGTGTGTTTTCTCTGCTGGGTCTGCTGGCCACTATTCCAGCAATTGCGCTGGCTGACGATTCGTTGGCGGTGATCCAGCAACGTGGAACACTGCGCTGGGGCGCGGATCGCGAGGGAGGTGGGCCGTTTGTGTTTCATAAGCCCGGGCAGCCTGAGCAACTGGTTGGGTTTGAATCTGAGATCGCCTCGTTGATTGCTGAACACATCGGAGTGAAGGTTCAATTCGTCCAGGGACAGTGGGACAAGTTACCCGACATGCTTGATCGCGGTGATTTCGATATTGTTCTGAATGGCTTTGAATACAGCCCGGAGCGGGCTGCCGTCTACGGCACGACGACTCCTTACTACCTTTATGAACTGCAACTGCTGGTACGAGCAGAAAAGACAGCGATCAACTCGTGGGACGACCTGCGTCAGACGCTGTCTGCATCTGGTGGACGAGTTTCGTTGCTGGGTGGTGCTGCAGCTGAGCAATTCACTGTGGACTACTTTGGTCCGTCTGTCGATATCGCCCTGTTTGATGGGGTAACGGATGCGATGCGTGCCACAGAGCTGCAGGCGGATGGTATTGTTGCCAACGTGCAGGACCTGCCGATCTGGAACTTCTACAGCAACGCGTTTCCCGGTTTGCGCGCTGCTGGTGCACCTGTCGGACAGGGCTTCTATGTTGGACTGACTCGGCGGAAGGACGCCGCATTTTTGCAGGCAGCGAATGCTGCTTTATTGCAGGGGCGACGGTCCGGACGTCTGCAGAATATTTTCGCGCGCTACGGCATGTGGAACGCAACACAACAGAAATACACAGACGAGCAGCTGGCGACTGCCGATTCTGCGGTGACTGAATCGTCGGCCCCGGCTGTTACGGAATCCGTCGATCCCCGGTTGGCACAATCCACTTCCCCCACGGGGTTTGACGCGGTCCGTGAACGCGGTTGGCTGCTGGTTCAGGCCGCCAGCATCACTGTGGCCTTGTCCTGTCTGGCGATGCCGCTGGCCATTCTGATCGGTCTGTCGGTCACACTTGTCCGACTGTATGGCAGTCGGCTGGCTGGCAGGATGGGTGCAATTTATGTGGAGGTTGTGCGGGGGACTCCGCTGGTATTGCAGCTGTATGTGATTTACTTTTTGATCCCGGAGCTGGCGTCGTTTTTGATTCCCGGCAGCCAGTTTTCAATCTCCGCCTTCTGGTCGGCCGTATTGGGACTGGCGATCAACTACTCAGCGTATGAGGCCGAGATTTACCGTGCCGGGTTGCAGGCGGTACCGCGAGGTCAGATGGAGGCAGCCATGGCACTGGGGATGCCTCGCAATCTGGCCATACGTCGCATTCTGATCCCGCAGGCAACACGGATTGTGATTCCGCCGGTCACGAACGACTTTATTGCGTTGTTCAAAGACACGGCGGCCTGCAGTGTGATTACGGTGGTCGAACTGTCAAAGGAATACTACATCCACGCTCGCGATACTCAGGCAGTAGTCTCACTGGGGCTGCTGACAGCAATGCTGTATCTGGCGATGAGCTATCCGTTGTCAGTGCTTGCCGGCCGCCTTGAGAAGTATCTTGGTTCAGGCGAGCAAACAGTGTGAGGCAATGATCCGGGTATTCCTGACGCGAGGGACAATACACGTAGCCCGAGCATTCCTGCTCGGCCCCATCCTTAGCGCCACTGGGGCTTGCAAGGGTCGCATGAGGTGCGTGCCCGGGCTAAAGCCCAGACTACGGTGGCTCGGCCCTCCCTGGGACTACCGAGCACCAGCTCGGTGACGACGCTGAGGCCGGGGTTGGCAACTGAGGGTGGCGAGGCGACGTTTTATGGGT
>CAXBSH010000470.1:0-3941 GCA_963977705.1 uncultured Planctomycetaceae bacterium | reverse complement strand
GTGGCTGGCGAACGATAACGGTTGGAGCAGATGCCGTAGTCTGGGCTTTAGCCCGAGCACGAATTTCTCGTCACCCTTGAAATCTCAAGTGTTTTTTGAGGGATGTGGCCGAGCAGGAATGCTCGGGCTACCTTTTGTCCTTGGCGTGAGGAATGCCTGGGCTACGGGTGTGGGCGAGCCGTTGTGTTTTGAAATGCAATGTGCAAAGCCCGAGGGTGTTTGGGCAGGCAGGTTCCCGTCTGGCACCAGACGCGACTTTGGCGAATGCGCACATGGGGCCACGCGAGGGCCCCGTTGTGGCCGGTGTCAGGTGCAGGCGGTCTGAGTTCTGCGTGTTTACCGTCGGAAGTGGCTTATTCGCCGTCCTTCTTCAGATAGTCCTTGAACTTCTTGCGGAACTTGGAAACTTTCGGACCCACGACTGCCATGCAGTAAGGGTTGGATGGGTTGTTGGCAAAGTAGTCCTGATGATAATCCTCGGCCGAATAGAAGGTCGAGTTGGGTTCAAGCGTGGTCACAATGGGACTGTCGAAGTCGCCCGACTTGTTCAGTTGAGCGATCAGGTCGGTGGCCTGCTTCTTCTGCTGGTCATCGTGATAGAACACGGCCGAACGATATTGAGTTCCCACGTCGGCACCCTGGCGATTCAGCGTGGTGGGGTCATGCGTGTAGAAGAAGATTTCCAGCAGCTGTTCATAGGTAATCTTTGACGGGTCAAATTCAATGCGGATTGCTTCCGCATGTCCGGTCAGGCCCGTGCAGACTTCCTTGTAAGTGGGGTTCTTCTTCGCGCCACCGATGTAGCCACTGACCACTTTTGTCACACCCTTGACTCGCAGGAAAACCGCTTCCGTGCACCAGAAACAGCCGGCGGCAAACGTGGCTGTGGCGGTTTTCTTTTCAGCCTGCGGATTGGCGGTTTCGTCTGAGTTGCTCATGACTGCACCCTTGCTGCGAAGATTCTGCGAAACAGGTTGAACTGTGAGTTGACGATGGCGGCACCGAGGTGGCACCGATTGGAAATCGGTTGGCCACGCAACGCCTGCGTGCAGCGAATCCTAGTCAGGAACCGGCTGAACGGCAACAACATGCCCGTGATCACAGACAACATTCCGGCGACATTCAGGTTCTGCAGGGGATAGTGGGGGGCCGCATGAAGCTGGGGTGGATTGGGTGGACAAGGCGTTCAAGCGTGGTCACCTGCGTCCGCAGGTCTTGATTTTTCAGGGAAAAACTCGATTTTTCGCATGTGAGCCGACATGTGTGGGGTGTGGGTGGTGGGGGGCACCCGGGCACTTCCGTGCTCATCGTTACCCATAAAATGCGATGTTTGTGATGCCGCTCCGCTGCTGCGTAAGAGTAAATCAATGGTTTTCGGCTGGGTTTTTCCTTGGGCGTTGCCCAAGGCTACGTTGGCTATGGCCGTTGGCCAAATTGAGGGTTGTTGAGCAGCGGCGGGTTTGGGTGCTGACGTTCGGCAAGCCATTTTTAATGAAAGCGTGGTGGGTCGTTATCGCAGCAAGCCCCTCACCCAGGGCTGCGCTCTGGGCTACCGGAAACCAGCCATTCAGGCCTGGATCGCAAACATAGGCACGGCACAAACCAAACACACGCCGCGAAGGCCTCCAGGCCCAAGGGATTTCGTGGGCAATGACAAGGGCTAAAGCCCACGATACCGCCCACAATACCGCCAACTGGAAACGCCGGTTTAATCACCTGCAATTTCAACGGTTTAGCGGTCAGCACTCGGTGGGGCACTTTTTGCGGGCGTGGCTACCCGGGATCGTCACAGGCGGTTGTTGCGCGTAGAGCTGGATTTGCGTAAAGTTGTCGTCAGCAATCAGGCTGCAGGGCGGGCTGAGGCCGTCGGGCAATGACGGATCGAGTTGGGGAAGATCGCCGCGGCAGCGAACGAAGTCACCAGGGCTTCACGACAGCAGATTGTCAGCGACCTGGTGAAAGAGGCTGAGGAGGTTCGCCGGGCGATCGAGCCCAACTCACAGCAGTGTCAGGACCTGCCCAAACGCAGTGAGCGCATCGAGCAGCAGATCCGTGAGTGGCCATGGCAGTGACCGCTGTTGTGCAACGCTGATCTTTGGACGCGACCACCGGAGCCGGCCGGCCGTATTTTCCAGACCTCAGCTGTCTTTCCGCGGAATCTCAATCCAGTGTCCTTCAATTGAAGCCGCCAGCTCAACCGCCAAAGCCATTTGGTCCTCCTTCGCTGCCGGATAACCAGTAATGTTGGCATGATTCGGGTTGGCGGGCAGGATAGGGTGCGGGACTACGTCAAGGTTGCCAATACGGCACTTGTCGGCACGAATATTCGCAAGTCCGTACAGCTGTTTGCTGCGCTGCGATGCAACGTCAATTCCAACCTGCCACGTCTCCTCCAGTGTTGCCTCCCGATGGCGATTGACCGAAAGGTCAACCCACTTGTATGGCATAAACAGCCTCGGAGAAACATTGCCGTCAGGTCGCTTCTCGTTGCTGTTCACGATGAAACGGGCCAGCAATTCATTGTCCGCGACATCGGGTATCCGATCAGGATCCATCATGCGTGGAACACCCTTGCGATGCAACGCAGGACGGATTCAGGAACTCGGTCAATGAACCGAAAGATGCCTCGAGGAGACTCACTGCCAATCAGGGCGGCCCAGTGAATTCGATTGGCTGTGCTGACACTGACCGAAATGATTCGACGAGCACCGCGGTACCATTCGAGATTGATATCCCCATCAGGTTCACCAGACACCAGGGGTTGAGGAAAACCCAGCGGCAGGGCTTCCACGAACCGGATTGCCGTGTCACGTACTTCTGTCGTGATGGCCGTCTCATCGTCGGGGATGCTGCGGCCAGCTTCCGTCGCTTGCCATGCCTTCCAGACCGCATCCACTGCCTGATGCCGTGAAAGCGTTACAGCAAGATCACAACGCCTTTCGATGCTGTGTTGGGCTTGCTCCAGAATCTTTGCTGCTTCGCTGATGCCGGAAGTTGCGGTCGACATGAACTCACTCTCTTATTTGAAACGCTGTTCAGCGTCTTTCATACAGGCAAAAAACACCTTGTTCTTGATGTAACGCATTTGCTTCAGCGTGGATTCAAGTTCAGCCAAAGTGATGGCAACCGTGGTCGCCACGTCAATATCAACGATGAGCTGTTTCTTCGAACCTGTGGTCTCTGCTGCAGCCTGCAACGCGCGAGTCAAGCGCACTTCGAATGAGTAGCCCTCGACCGGAATCGTATCCTGATGGAAAAAGGACTCCGAACGCAACCCCAGGCCCTTCAGAGGTAAGGGCACCTTTTGTACAAAATCTGACGGTCGCTCACCGTCCCTCAGTGGAATCTGGGAAATGAAACGGACTCCTATCGCCTCAATCAACTGCGCATCACCAATTTCCCGATACAGTTCCCACATTTGCATCGCCACCTGCAAAAAATCAGGCCACGAAACATAGGGTTTTAGACGACTGACTATCAGACAAGTACGCTTCCATTGGCAGATGTGTTTGCCATCTTCTGACGTAAGCTTTAATCCGTCCCATTGAGTTTTTTGCCGCACCTCCATGTTCCCAGGCGATCCGGTGAAACTCGCTTCAGACTGGACCTGACTATCGATGCGGTATCCCCGGCACTTCTCCGCCAGCACCTTTTGGAGTGATGTGGGCTCGATTACCTTTGTGGGAGGCGCATTGAACTGAATCACGGCTTCAACGATTGGCGCATTCCGGAGCGTTGGAAACTGCTCGCTGAAATCAATTTGAAATCTCGGCGGACAAGTCATATGGATTCACTTCAGTGGGCACGCTTTGGAAGAAGTCCCGGTAGTCACTCTTGAGGAGGCGCTTTCCCGCGCCCGGCGTGAAAGCCCGGAGTCGGCTCTTGCGGCCGCCGCAGTTACCCGGGCGGAGGCTGCGGTTTCCGCAGCACGACGCGCCTCG
>CAXBSH010000469.1:0-3945 GCA_963977705.1 uncultured Planctomycetaceae bacterium | reverse complement strand
CCCTGTTAAGTTCAACTCGATAGCCCCCTGCCTGCAGGCTGAACGAGGAGTCTGAAGAAAGATTGATCAGGCCAGGCATACTGAGTGCTGAAAGTGTGGCTCGAACCGCATAGTAGCGAGCCGGATTGGTGGCCGCCGTCGGCGTGAAGCAGGCAACGGCAAGGCTTCCATCTGATATCAGCAGTCCAGCGGCATTCGGGTTTGGGGTGTCGTCGTCAGTGATGGTGCCATCATTATTGCTGTCTCGAAAGTACGGACCATCGCCGAAAAATACGCTGACATTCTGGAAACCAAAGGTGGTCAGTCGGACTTCCGTTGAGGTATGGGTTGTGGTTTTCGAGACCGTAATGGTTTTGGGTGTGGTCGATTGTGAGAAGGCGAAGCCACCATGCAACTGCAATGCCCCGGCGATGTTCAGTGTTGCGGTGCCGGTTAATACGCGGCTTTCCTGTCCAAAGAGAATTTGCAGGTTGCCGGCACCATATTCAGCATTTGCAGACTGGATCACACTCTGGTCGGCGGCTGGCGTGTTCAACTGGATATTCAGATTACCGGTTGAGATGGCAAAGTCGCTGAACCCGACCATACCGCCAAGAGCGGCCGAGGCGCGCAGGGCTTTCCAGACTCGCGCCTGACCTCCGGTTTCGGTCATCGTTACGTAAAGAAAATCAACGCCCGTCAGATCGAAGCCCTGCCGTGCGGGGTTGACGGCGGTATCGTTGGGCAGATGATAGTTACTTCCGACAAATACTGTCGCGTTCGTCACGCTGAGAATCTTCACGGTTACGTGGATCTGGGCACTTGATCCCGCGATGCGAACCGTGTCGGTAGTGCTTGTATAGGTGAATGTTCCCTCGGTATGGAAGAAGTCAGCAATGACTAGTTCCACGACTGCAGACATCGACACCAGATCCCGATCATAGTCAATACGGATTGTTACAGGCTCATGCAGGTCGTCATCAAGCCTGCCGGTATCGATGTCGAGGAATCCGTCGTGGAGTCCGTCTGAGCCGTCAAAAGTACTGCGGAAGTCCACAACTGTCGCATTTGCAACACCATTGAGTGAGCCGTATCCTTTGTTGAGGCTGACAACTACGTCGCTGGCTCCTATTGTTCCGACGTTGCTGCCTGTCCCGACCGTGCCCCCGAGAGTTTTCATTCCCAGCCAGCTGCGAGTGTCTGCTGTTGCTGCTGTCTGTGGGGTGTAGTAGGCAATCGCCATCGTGACACCAGACAGCCGTGCTGTCTGGCCGTTGGCCTGAACCGTTGCGGTCCCATAAACGCCGACCTCCAGCGCATTTGAGCTCAGTTCGGAGTATTCATTCAATGTATTTCGCAGCTGTATCTGCTGAGTGAACATCCGGATGGCAACCGATCCGTCGATGACGACGGTGTCATTCAGGATTGCCAGATGCATCATTCCGGATACCTCTGTCAGTTCACCGCGGGCTCCGTCATAGCTCAAAGTGATCGATGTTGCCGGGCCGGTGGCGACCTCTACTGCATGAGCTGCGTAGTCCACGACCAGTGTTTTTGAGCTGGGGGGCACGGCCGGCTGATTAAATCCGGTGACTGTCTGTGTGAGTTGAGCGGGCGTTACGTCTGAAGTTGCACTACCTGTGACAGCGGCAACATCTGTACCTGCAAGGTTTCCACCAAACTGAATCTGAAGCTCTGTGCCGCTCCAGTAAACCACCGTGACCGTTGAGCCTGTCGCCGCAGAGATGGCGTTGTTCAATGCTGTCTGCACTTCAGCCTTTCCGGCTGCTGTGGAGATCGCTGCTGTGGTGTATGTGGTTCCATGTATCGGGATAGAGAGCGTGAAGCTGCTGGAATTTCCTGCTGTCAAAACTCGTACTCGCTGGGTTTCCCCCAGCGACGCGATGCCGGGTATTTTTGTTCCTGTGTCGATTGTTGCGTGCTGAAGTGCAGAAAAATTTGCAGTGATTTGCGGAACATTGCTGCGAGCCTGACTTCCAGAGAACATGACGAGGTATCGCGGCGCCTGGGGCGAAGATGCTTCGTCCCATGCGACCGATAAGCCCGTCTCGCCCAGGTTCGTCAGGCTGCGGAGTGCTGACTGGATTGATGCAGCCTGAACGGCTGGGTCGGTCGCATAGTTGATATTTGTTGTTGTCTGTTCGTTGTACGTCAGCGTGAATGCACCAGACGGTGCTGGAGCATCGGCCTGCGGCAGGACTCGGACAGCAGCCAGATCAGTGCCCGCAAGTTCACCTCCGAAGGTGAGATCAAGTTTCAGTTGGCCACCAGTTGTGTCTGCAGATACCGTCACCGATCCGTTGACCGAAGCCAGAGTGGTATTCAGTTGTGCCTCGATTTCAGGGGCGGTTGCCGTGAATGACAGTGGATTCGTTTGATAGACGGAATTGCCAATGGGGATGGACAGGCGAAAAGTTCCGGTTTCCGTACCAGTGTTCATCACAATTCGCTGAGTTTCTGCAGTGGCCGGTTTTCCGGCGACCAGCGCTGACGTACTGATACTGGCATTGGTCAGGCTACTGCCGTCTGCTGTCAAGGTGGATGCAGGGGCTGAGGCAAGTGTCCCGGTAAGTCCGATTCTGAACCGGGGTTGCTGGGGTGAGGATGTGGTGTCCCATGTGACGTCAATGTTCCCATTGCCGATGTTTGAGAGTCGCTGCAGTTCAAGTTGGATCAGGCTTGCCTGGACGGTTGTGCCGTTAACGAGGTTTATCGATCGCGTTGTTTGTCCACCATAGGTTAACGTGAAGGCTCCTCCTGCCGTTGGTGTCGCAGTACTTGTGCTGACGGTCACTGGATCGAGGTTTTTGCCGCCAAGGCTGCCACCGAAGGTGATTGTAAGTTCAGCTGAACCGGCGACACCGGTTCGTGAAACTACCGCTGAGCCAGCGCTGCCAAGGGCGTTATTCACGGCATCCTGAATTGATCCTGCAGAGGCGTCAAAAGCCAATGCAGATGTCTGAAAGTTCTGTCCATTCCACGCGACGCTGATTGTGAAGGTCCCGCTGGCGGACCCGGTCTCAAGTGCGATTTTCTGCACTTCGTTTACGCTTGTGCTGGAACCGGAAACATTTGCCAGACTGAGGCTTGCTCCATTGGTGAGACCACTGCCATTTCCGCTGATATCCTCGACACTGATCGCGCCGGATGTCATCAGGAACCGTGGCGATGTCAGTTCGTTTACGGAGCTATCGTCGTAGGTGACTGCGATGTTTCCGACACCAATGGACGTAAGTGTCTGCAGAGCCTGTTGAATGAGAGTCGCCTGAGCGGATGGAGTGCCACTGAGGTTAATCGGATTTGACGTCTGTCCGGCGTAGCTGAGTCTGAAAGTTCCTCCGGCAGCTGGCGTGGCGACGTCCGTTTGAATTTTCAGGAGAGGCAGGTCTTTACCGACCAGAGCCCCGGCGAAGGACACATCGAATGTGCTGGCCCCGGTTGTTCCCGGCCGAACGACCGACGCAGTGCCTGCCGTACCGAGAGCCGAATTCAGTGCGGACTGGATACTGCTGGAGGTCGCATTGAAGTTGAGATCCGACGTCGTGTAGTTGCGACCATTGATCGCCAGGGACAGGCGGAATGTGCCGCTGGCCGAGCCGTTGTTGATAGTGACTATCTGCTGTTCATTGATGACAGCTGTTCCGGGAGTCACAGTGCGGGTCTGTACCGAGGCATATGTCAGTCCGGTTCCAGAGGCCGTGATCTGGGAAGCGTTCACTCCCGCAAGGTTTCCGATGAAGGCGACCGTGAATCGCGGAGCTGCAGTTACCGACGACGTATCATAGGTAACGTCGACGTTCGCATTTCCAATTGTTGTGAGGCTGCTGAGTGCCGTTTTGATGGCGGTTGCCTGCTGATCGTTATTCGAGATCAGAGGAATTGCAGCAGTAGTGGCTCCACCGTAGGTCAATGTGAACGTCCCGCCGGCTGCAGACGGGTTGGCAG
>CAXBSH010000468.1:0-3948 GCA_963977705.1 uncultured Planctomycetaceae bacterium | reverse complement strand
ATCGTTGTCGACAATCAGCACGGAACAAACCATCCCCGGCGCCTGGGCTTCTATCCGAACGTGCTGTTCGGGGGCGTTGGCAAGGTCATCCTGGCCGCCAGCTTTTCCGCCCATCCGGCAAACGCGCCCCTGCATCCCATCCTGCTGGGGCGCAAATGGCCAACCAGCTTCGCCAGCCGGTTTTCCTCGCACCTGCTCTTCAACGATATCGAGGTGACCGGTTTCGTCCACGAAGTACTGACGCCGCATCCAGTGATGGTGCATCAGCGGATGGAGGCCGGCGATGGGGCGCATCTCAGGCTGATGCTCAAGGACTTCTGGATGGCCGTCAGCTTGGCCGCACCGAATCCGGGGCTGAAATCCGGGAAGAAGTGAAAATCCCGCCGCAGTGACGTCAGCAATTTCTCGCGGCGACTGTGATGAATGTTGCCGATAAAACAGACGTCAAATTCCTTCTGCTCAGTGACCAGAGGACCTGCGCTGCAGCCATAGGGCAGAAAGCTGCGTCCCTCGCTCTCACAAACCCCGGGGATCCAGTCAAACAGCAAATCGTAGTAGCCCTGCAGGCATTCAAAACGATTTCTGTTTCTCTGCAATCGCGGGCTGCCGTGTACACCGCGAGTTCCCAACTGTTCGGTCTGCACACCGGCGACAAGGGCCACCGAGGGTCGTGGGATGTCCGGGAACAGGTGCACCCCGACATACAGCAGCACGTCGACATCCGCCGCAGTCGCAGCATCAGACAGCACCACCGAGACTCCCCTGGACGTCAAAGCTGCCGCGACGTTTTCACAGAACTCGCGAAAGTAAACATGCCTGAACAGGATCGCTACACGCAATTTATTCATCCGAATGGCAATGTGGACTGATCGGCAGTCCCGGTTTGAAACGGATTCCTGGTTCCTGAGCGCCGAGGCCTACTGCGGGATCCACAGGTTTCGCGGGGGCAGTTCGCTGCCAGCGTCAGTGGCCGTCACAAGCTTTCTCTGACGTCGAGGCGCTGGACGCCAGAACGGCAAACTGAGGAAACAGGCAATCTTCCATGGTTCTTCCGAGCATCAGATTCATGATCCTCCAGCGCCACGAAAGGATCCACGTCTTATTGATCCCATCGATGGAATCAACCCTGTATCCGCTGTTTTCGAACATGCGAATCATGGAGCGTTTTGTGAAGAATCGCAGGTGTGTGCTGTCCATGACGCCTGCATCCCGGTAGCGCCAGTCGCCCTTGAAGACGAGGTCGCTGAGAGCGGGCCAGAATCGCATGTTGGGGAGGGAAGCCAGCACGTGCCCGCCAGGTGCCAGCAGCGTGCGACACTGCACCAGCGCCCGGCCCGGGTCGACGAGGTGTTCCAGCAGGTCATTGAACACAATCAGGTCAAATGCCTGCCCCTGTATCTGATCCAGAATGATGTGCACGTCACCTGCCCAGACCTCTGTGTAATGTTCCCGCGCCCGCACGGCCTCGTCCTCAAACAGTTCGACACCGCAGATCTGCCAGTCGGGGTGATCTTTGCGGAGTGCCGCCCCGAAACTGCCGGCCCCACAACCCACGTCCAGTACACTGGCAACACCCGGCGGAATTCTGGACCGCATTTCGGGACGTGACTGGCTGTAATAGGCCTCGTGCTTTTTCATATTCATATCTCGTTTCCCACCCTGTCCGAATCAGTGACTTACGCAAGTCGGCGTGTGCGCCACCAGCGTTTGACACGCTGAATATGCCCCCACCCCCCGCGTACTGCGAGAGACTGCAGGCGTCTGGAATTTCGCCAGCCGAACACGCGACTGACAATCCGTCCCACCCACCCCGCAGCAAATTCAACGGATGCCCCCCCCAGATCCGCCGCGGCCCGCTCCGCTTCAGCCGCCAGATCCGGATGTTGTGGAAAAAAATCGAACGCCCATCGCTGGTAGCGGTTCGCGCAGATCCTGCGAATCCTGGCAGAGTCTTCGCGGTGCAGCAGCAACCGACACCCCTGCTGAGTGGTCTGCAGCGCCGAAAGCATGGCTTTTCGAGAGCGTGTTCCACTGAGCGCTGCCGACAGTCCCTTGCGATAGCTATAGACAGCCTGCGGAGCAATTCGCACACCAGCGGAAGCCAGCAAAATCGCTATGCTGGCATGAAAATCATTATTCAGACTGAGTTGTTCATCATAGCCACCACTAAGATCCCAAACCCGCCGAGGGATCAGCCACTTCCAGCCGCCCATCATACCTTCATCGCGAGTCAGTGAATCCACAACCCATTCCAGTGGATCATCATAATCACTGTCTGCACATTCATTCCTGACCTGCGGATTTTCAAAATCCTGAGTGAAATAGCCCCAGCGGCAGGCAGAAACGCAGTTGGGGGCCCCCCTGATGGACATCAACTGAGCCTGCAGATGCTCAGCGTTGATCCAGTCATCGGCATCCACGATCTTGATGAACTCACCCCGACTTTCACGGACCCCGCGATTGATGGCCGCAGACTGACCACAATTCTGCTGATGCACCAGTCGCACCCGAGAATCACTGATCCGCGACACAATGTCATCCGAACCATCCGTGGAACCATCATTGACAACCAGTAACTCCAGATCCGGCATCGTCTGTTCCAGCACAGACCGTACAGCATCACCAACAAAGGCGGCCGCGTTATAGAGTGGCATAACGACGCTGACACGCGGCATGGTTGACTGAATCCTGCTCAATTCGCTGCTACGGCGGACTGGACAAAATCACGTGAGTGCTGCAGCAGAGGCATACGAGTGGCCACGAGGTCTTCACCGCGCCACGACAACCTGAAATCGGCAGAGGCGAGGGCGCTGCACAACAGCCGCGCGCACTGCGGAGCCACATCCTGATGCAGTTCAACGATCAGAACATTCACCTTCCCGATCCAGCGGTCCACATCAGTCGCAAAAACAGCAGCCTCAGCGCCTTCAATATCCATTTTCAGGATATCAATATGTTCCCAACCCGTCTGTTCCAGGATCGACAACACGCTCTCTGCACCGATCGGCCCATCTGGACATTCTTCAACCTGCAGCGCGTACTTCCATGCGTCCGGATTGACAACTTTCAAACGCGTCTTACGCCCCCACAGTCCTGCCTGCAGAACCCTGACATTCGGCAGACCGGTGGTGTTCTGAACTGCCAGCGAGTGGTTTTCCGGATCAGGTTCCAGTGCGACAATCCGGGCAGCGGGAAACTTTCGTCCAAACCATAACGTCGCGCAGCCGATGTTCGCGCCCGCATCCACGATCGTTCTGGCGTCGACGTCTGCCATACCACGATACTCTTCACAAATCAATACGCTGTTCAGCACCCAACGATCACTGCTGACGCCCCTGATGACAATGGAACGCCCGAACCTGCGCAGAGGAATCCTGAATCTGCCCGGACGAACACCGGAAAGCAGATACAGGAAAGCTCCCGTAATACCAAGTGCAGAAATCGCTCGCAAAAATGCAATCAGCGGAAGCAGCCAGCGCAACAGAATTCTCCGCAGAGCCTGGTTAAACAGAATCGACACAGCAGTGCAGCGTCTTGTGAACGCATTGCGCGGGCAGTCCACGCATCGAATTTCAGCAGCCAGATCTTCCTAATGCTCCTGGAAGATCTGACCAATCCTGCGAAATACCTCTTCCGCACTCGTGGCCTGCAGCAGACGACTCTGCTGCAACCACTGGCGGTTGATTCGCCTGATGGATTCCGCGTCCGCCGCCAGCGCTGCCTCCACAGCCAGTTTTCCCGGCCAACGGGAATCTGTCGGATCGAACCAGCAGGCCCCCTGCAGAACACCCTCCCGGATGTCGGCCGATGCCCGATAGACCGGAATACAGCCAGCACAGACCGCCTCGACAAACTTTTCAGTGAAATAGCCCGTCTCGTTCATGTTTTCCAGACAGATGCACACCTGATAGCGACTCATCAGACTGCGTTTCTCTGCGCCCGGCCAGT
>CAXBSH010000467.1:0-3956 GCA_963977705.1 uncultured Planctomycetaceae bacterium | reverse complement strand
CGGGGGAAGACCTGTTCTGCTGGGGGAAGTACGACTGCGGGCTCCTGTGTTTCGCTGCGTGTGATGCGTCGAAGTTCTTGACCTGCGAGGAATTACGAGTAAAGTTCGGGGTCCGCTGAACGTCTGCAGAATGGGCAGTCTGGCGGGCAACTGGTCGAGTGCAGCCTTGTTGCCGGCTGGTCCCTGAAAACGCTGGATTTGTGTGGTATTGGTGTGATCTGTTCGGGGATCAGTGCGCAGCAGGAGTTCGTGAGGTGCAGGGGACTGGCGACGATTTTCGGGAGCTTGTTCGTTCCAGCACCAATCTGGTGGATCTGGTGGCAGAGACTGTCACTTTGAAGCCGCTGCATGGTGGGCGTCAGTACGTGGGTTTGTGTCCGTTTCACGACGATCACAATCCATCTTTCTATGTTTACCCGGACCGTCAGTCGTATCGTTGCTGGGTTTGCCAGCAGGGTGGTGACTGTTTTCGCTGGGTGATGGAGATTGAGAAGCTTTCGTTTCCGGAGGCGATGGAGAATCTGGCTCGGCGTGCTCGGCTGGAGATTCCGAAGCGTGGGCGTGGTGGTGCTGGGGCGGATGTGCCTGGGAAGGCTGCTGCTCTGGAGATTGTGGAGTGGGCGGCCAACCTGATGCATGAGGCCCTGCGGACGGGGCGGATGGCGGAGCATGCTCGGGAGTATGTAGAGAAGCGGCGTTTGACGGCCGAGACGGTGCGAAATTTTCGGCTGGGTTACCATCCGGAGGATCGTTACTGGCTGATGGACCGGGCGCGAGGGAAGTACACTCCGGCCCAGCTGGTATCAGCCGGGTTACTGCGTGAACGTGACGAGGGTCAGGGGTATTCGGCGATGGATCTTGCCGATCGTCTGATTTTTCCGATTTTTGACGAGCGGAGCAGGATTGTTGCATTTGGGGGACGTGTGCTGCCGGGGCGTAATGACCAGAACCGGGGCAAATACTGGAACAGTCAGGAGAGTGGGATATTTCAGAAGCGGCGTACGATGTACGCCTTTGACAGGGCACGGGAGACCATTCGTCGTCAGGAATTTGTGATAATTGTCGAGGGTTACATGGACTGCATAGCCTGCCATCAGGCGGGAGTGCTGAATGCCGTGGCGACGCTGGGCACGGCATTGACGGAGGAGCATGTTCGCTTTTTGCGACGTTTTGCTTCGCGGGTGGTGCTGGTTTACGACAGTGATGACGCCGGGCAACGCGCGGCAGAAAGGTCAATTTCGCAATTCATCGCTCAGGATCTTGATCTCAGAATCCTGAATGTTCCGTCAGGGAAGGATCCTGCGGACTATCTTGAAGATCACAGTCGAGAAGAGTTTCTGTCGCTGACGGCGTCGGCTGCGGAGGCATGGGAGTACAAGCTGCAGGCGGTGCTGAAGCGGACGGGAGTCGCAACGCTGGCTGGTCGGCAGCAGGTATTGGGTGCGATGCTTGAGTTTCTGGCGGGTTCACAGGGTCTGGCTGGCACGGTACGAGAGGACATGATCCTGCGTAGTGTGTGCTGGCGTGTCCAGGTGGACGAGCGGGTGGCTCGGCAGCAGCTTGGTGAACTTCGCGGGACGGCTCAGAAAAAGCTGGTTTTGCGGCGTTCAGACGAGTTGCCTGAGGCTGTTCCTGCCCGTCCCGAGAATGCTCTGGATCGGGCCGAGCGGGAGCTGCTTGAGATTCTGCTGACATGTCCTGACATGATTGAGATTGTGGGGCGGAATCTGGGGCCGGATGACTTTAGGAATCCGCAGCATCAGAAGCTGCTTGAGTTGTGTCTGGATTTGTGGAAGGAAGAGGGCGAGTTACCTGAGCTGGGTCGTTTGATCAGTCGAGCGGATTCGGATTCGGCGATGTTGAATCTGATCAATTCGATTGTGGATTCGGCAGAGGACAAGGGAATTTTTCGGTTGATGTCTGACGGTGGAGAGGGCCGGCTGGCTGGTGCGATTCCTGTGCATCTTGAGAGGGTGCTGGGACCGTTACTGGAGAAGCGAGACCGACCCGCAGGACAGTTGTCGCGACAGATGCAGGCTCAGTCCGGGCCGGCTGGCGGGACACTCGATGAGAACGCTCGAGCGGCTCTGAAGAAACTGACGGAATTTCGTCGGAATCAGACGGGGAATTCGGGCACATTCAAGTGATTTGACGGATACGTGGAACTGGAACAGTGCGTGATGGGGTGCAGCCTGTCATTGTCCCTGGGAGCTGAAGCAATGCGTTGTCTTGATGAAGGTCTGCGAACACTGGTTGAGTCCGGCCTGAAGCGTGGCCATCTGACGTTTTCTCAGGTGAATTCCTACCTGCCTGATGAGGCGCCGGATCCGGTGCATCTGGACAATCTGATTGTGTGTCTGGAGGAGCTGAACATCCAGTTGGTTCCGGACCCGGAGGTGCCCGTGGAGGCGGTCCCAGTGGTGGTCCGTCGGAAGCGGAAGCAGGAGATTCGGATTGACGACGAGGGTCGTGGTTCTGAGGACCCGATCCGTGTGTATCTCAGTCAGATGGGCGAAATCCCTCTGCTGACTCGCGAAGAAGAGATTTTCCTTGCGAAGCAGATCGAGGTGACTCGCCGGCGTTTCCGCAGGACTTTGCTGTCCACCGAATATGCTCTGAATTACTGCCATGAAACGTTGTTGCGGGTGCATCGGGGTGAACTGCCATTTGATCGCACGATCAAGGTCTCAATGACGGAGAGTCTTGAGAAGGAGCAGATTCTGGGGCGGATGCCAATCAATCTGGCGACGATCGCGGACATGCGGCGTCGGGATCGTGAGGATTATGAGCTGCTGAAGTCGGCGGGGTTGTCTGCCGAGGATCGTCATGCGGTGCAGCAGCGACTGCACGAGCGCCGTCGTCGCTGTGTGACGCTGCTGGAAGAACTGAGTCTCAGGACTCAGCGTCTGCAGCCCTGCATGAAGCGTCTGGAACAGATTTCTGCTCGGATGTCGGAACTGCATGAGCAGATTCAAAGTCTGCAGAACCTGCAGTCTGCGGCGGATGAGAGTCGGCATCTGCAGCGGGAGCTGGACGAGCTGCAGGCTTTGACTCAGGAGACACCAGCGTCACTGGCACAGCGAGTGCGATCGATCCAGCAGCGGCATGATGAGTACGACAAGGCGATGCGTGATCTGTCAGGCGGGAATCTGCGTCTGGTGGTTTCGATTGCCAAGAAGTATCGCAATCGCGGTCTGACCTTCCTCGATCTGATTCAGGAGGGCAACACGGGATTGATGCGAGCGGTTGACAAATACGAATATCGGCGAGGTTATAAGTTTTCGACTTATGCTACGTGGTGGATTCGTCAGGCGATTACTCGGGCGATTGCCGATCAGGCTCGTACGATCCGTGTGCCCGTGCATATGATCGAAGCGATGACGAAGCTGCGAGCGGCGGGGCGAGGTGCGGTGCGCCGGCCCTGACCTCACAGGTAACTGCCGAGGAGCCCGGGAGGCCGGCGGCATAGGGTGGCGCACACCCTGCGAAGAGAAGGGGCCAGAGCCGCACAGGGGACAGTAGGGCGAGAAAGTGGGGTCCTCGGTCTCGTCCCAGGGCAGCGTACAGCGAGCCGGCAAAAGACGGTGAGCGTTACGGGCCGTAAGCCGCTGAAGGGTTTCAAACGGCGGCAACGGCGGCGGGGGCGGAGCCGGCGGCGGGGGCGGAGGAGGAAACGCGGGCAGCCCGTCCAGTTTCGCGGCAAGTAAAACCAAGCCAAGCCAGACTTACCACTCCATTTGAAATACCATTGTGAGGTTTGTCAAATGAAGCGAATATCCAGACGAGATTCTAGTGGATCGAGTCAGGGATCAAAACAAAAAATGAAATTTTGCTAAGTGCTTTAATCAAAATGGTTTATGATAAAATACTGTAATACCACCTAATGTGATTTTTGCACCATTTGATTTGTTTGTGTGGTCCTTGCTCCTCCTTGGCTTACTTCAGGAGCCTCATCA
>CAXBSH010000466.1:0-3961 GCA_963977705.1 uncultured Planctomycetaceae bacterium | reverse complement strand
GCATGTTAGCCCGTTGCTCCGCCACTCCGTGGGCTGATAACCACTCACCTCCGCATCGTCACCAAGCTGGTGCTCGGTGGTCGTAGCATGGGCTTCAGCCCGTGTCGTCCACCGCGTTCAAGACCAACCCCCGGGCGAGCCGTTAGCGTCAACTGACGGGTGTTGCCGCGCTGCACCGAGCTGGTGCTCGGTGGTCCCAGCAAAGTTCCCCTCGGGAGGGCGAGGCTCCCGCCGAGCCGAAAGAAGTGCTCAGTTCTCAGTAGCCAGTTGTCAGCCAAATCGTAGCCCGGGCATTCCTGACGCAAGGGACAAAAGTCGTAGTCTGGGCTTTAGCCCGGGCACAAACTTCTCGTCACCCTGCAAATCCCAAGTGTTTTTTTAATGGACGGGGCCGAGCAGGAATGCTCGGGCTACATTTTGTCCTCGGCGTCATTCCTGCCCGGCCGCCTGTGGCATACACAAAGCAGCTACCCCCACCCCTAGGCGAGCCGTTAGCGTCAGCTGACGGGTGTTGTCTTCTGCGTCTGAGCAGTTGCCTTTTCCCTGGCCGTTGCCCGAGGCGACGTTGTGTATGGCCGTTGGCCAACTTTTGGGTGAGCGCAGGCGGGTTCGGGTGCTGACGTTCGGCGGGCAATTTTCAAGGAAAGCATAGTGGGTCGTTACCGCGGCAAGCCCGTCACGCAGCGCTGCGTCCCGGGCGTCCGCAAAACGACCATGCAGGCCTGAATCGCAAACATACGCACAGCACAAACCAGACACACCCCACAACGGACTCCTGGCCCGACGGGGTTCAGGGGGAATGACAAGGGTCAGGCCCCCACACACCCCTTCAATGCTCTCAATCCACACGATATCGCCGCAGTTGCGACTCATCCAGCTCCACGCCCAGACCCGGACCGGTCGGCACCTCAGCCATCGGTGGACCCAGACGCAGCGATTCTGTGATCAGATCCGCGTCGTGATAAAATGGCCCGATCGTATCGGCCGGAAACGCATCCGTGTCCACCTCAGGAAACGCGGCCGCCACCTGCAGCATCGCCGCCGTACCGATCCCCAGCTCCAGATTGCTGCCAATCGTGCAACGCAGCCCGGCCGCTCGAGCAACCGCGACAATGTCGGCCGTCGCCGCAATTCCCCCATGCTTGCCCGGATAAATACTGAAAATGTCAGCAGCTCGATGATTCGATAACTGCCACGCATCCTGCAGAGTAAACACACTTTCGTCCGCCATGATCGGCACGACTGACTCACGACGCAGCTCTGCCAATGCCGCAAAATCCCCCGCCGGAATCGGCTGCTCGGCCAGCAACAGGCGCTGATCACGCAATGCCCGCAGGCAATACCGAGCCTGCTGGATCGTCCAGCCACAATTCGAATCAATCGTGACCGGAATGTCGGGACCACAGACCTCTCGAACCGCACGCACTCGAGCAATATCCGTTTCCGGATCAAGGCCCGTCTTGACCTTCACACAACTGACCCCCAGCGCCAGATGCTGCTCAGCCATCTGACGAGAACCAGCGATGTCCCGAGCCCACACCACCAGCTTGATCCGCACACGATCACGCACACGGCCACCAAGCAGCTGCCAGACCGGCAAACCCGCAGATTTCCCCGCCAGATCCCAGCAGGCCATCTCCAGAGCCGACTTGGTGAAAGGATTCAATTTCACCAGAAAATCCATGGTCCGACGAATCGCCGTGATGTCCCGCGGATCCCGCCCCACCAGCGCCGGTGCCAGATACTCACGAATCAACGCCAGCACGGTGCCCTGAGTCTCTCCGGACCACAACGCCGATACCGTCGCTTCACCCAGGCCCGTTAACCCCGCGTCCGTATGCATCTTCACGATCACATACGGACTGGTCGCGTGCTCACCGTGCGCCGTCTTCGCCGTCATGCCGGACTTCAAAGGCACACAGACCGGGATCGCTTCAATCGCAGTTATTTTCACCGACTGAGCTCCTGCGGGACCGAATTATTCGTCCTGATGTTTTGGTTCCGGCAGAACAAACGTCAACACCGTTCCAACAACCGCATAACACCCAGCCACCACGGCACACATCAGAGCAATTTTGGCGGGGTTGGGCGGAGTTGAAGCGGACAGGGTCAACGTGATAAACGCCGCCGCAGTCCCAATCACACGTCCACCAATGTTGGCAGCAAAGCTTTCTCCCGTGCCTCGCAGATGCACCGGAAACACCAGCGGAATGTAATTCCCCCAGAAACTCATCTGCCCCACAACCAGCACACCCGCCAGGAAGACGGCAATCTGGAAAGTCCACAGGCTGCCGGCCGTATTGAGGTTGTTTGACAGCCACCAGTACAACGCCGGAATCAGCAGCAGACTGGGAATCTGAAACAGGCGGAACAATGTCCGCCGACTGGCCACCTGCACGGCAAGGATCGCCAGCAGGACACGACCAACCAGCCCACCCGTCTCCTGCCACGTCTGCACTGATCCCGTAATCGCGTCCGTCGTGTTGCCCTTGATCGCGCCCAGCTCTTTGGGGCTCAGCTTACGCCCCTCAGCCGCCGCCTTCTCGGAGGCCGCTGCCTGAGCCTTTTCAACTGCCGCTTTCACGTCCACATGCCCCGGCAGAATCTGAGGATTCTGCTGGATGGCACCAAAGGCCAGCCCGAATGTCGTGGCAAACACAATCGTGGTAATCAACGTCGTCCCCAACAGCTGCGGACTGAACAGCTCGGCAATGCTGGGACGCTTCAATGTGCCGTCCTGACGCTTCTTCTGCCAAGCTGGTGATTCCGGCAGAAACGGACGAATCAAAATCAGAGGAATCGCGGGAATCAAACCGGAAATCAACGTATACCGCCACGCCGCGTTCACACCCTGAATCGCCGGCAGATCCTCAGCAAACTTCGCGGCAGCCGTGTTCATCAGAGCCACCATCACACCGCCAAGGGAGGAAAATGCCTGAGTATACCCGAGCACCTTCTCACGCTGATGCGGATTCGGAAACAGCTCGGCCAGCCAGGCCACCGCCGCCACAAACTCCACACAGACACCCACAAACACACAGCAGCGGAAAAACAACAACTGATACAGACTGGTGGAAAATCCAGCCGCACACGCCCCAAAGGCATACAACAGAATGCTCCACGTCAGCACCGTACGTCGCCCCAGACGGTCCGTCAGATACCCACCCAGCAGACCAAATACGCCACCGGCAATCGCCGGAACAAAGAACAATGTTCGAGCCCAGCCGACATACAACGGTCCACCGGGAAGCCAGTCCTGAGGATTCTGGCCCTCAGCCAGGACATGCAGATCCGCAATCGCCGTCTTCACAATCAACGGCAGCATCAGCAGCTCGTAAATGTCAAAGGCAAAACCGATCGAAGCGATCGTACAGATCAACCACTGGACGGACGTCAAAGCCTGCGCGGCTGGTGGAAGCGGTTTTTCAGCGGTGGACATGAGGAGGAATCCGGGACAGACAATGGAAGGAGAAACTCAGAACGCGGACCGAACGGGGTGCCATTGTGAAACGTTCGGCCGGCGAACGCAACCATGACCGCCATTCCGTTTTGCTCACAGCAAAAAATCCAGTTTTAATGCAGACCGAAAACCCAAGGATGCAACCTCGGCGGACCGCAAACGGCCCGGCAACACAAACTGCCTGCCATGCAGGCCTGCCGGTCCGGTCTCAGGAGCATCACGGGGAATCTGCATGATCCAGCAGTGATAAGACTGCCGGCGGGCTGAAGCCCACGATACGGGGATCGTGAATGCGTTGCGGGCTGAAGCCCACGCTACGGGGACACATGATTCGAAGGACAAAAGTCGTAGTCTGGGCTTCAGCCCGGGCACGAACCTCTCGTCACCCTTGAAATCCCCAGTGTTTTTAATGGATGGACCCGAGCAGGAATGCTCGGGCTACCTTTTGTCCTCGGCGCCATACATGAACGAGTAGCGGGCTGAAGCCCACGATACGGGGAC
>CAXBSH010000465.1:0-3981 GCA_963977705.1 uncultured Planctomycetaceae bacterium | reverse complement strand
CGTCAGGGCTGCCCAGCGTGCGCGGAAGTCTGCTTGTGTGAGCAGTACCGGATTCAGCAGTCCGTGAGGGCGACGTCCCAGCGAAACGTCCAGCAGACTGCCACAGGCCATACGACCGATGTCGCGGAACAGCTCGTCTGTCCAGGCGATGGAATGCGGGGCAAGGAACACGTTTTCAAACCGCGCAAAGCGGCTGGGCTGCAGCACCGGTTCTTCAGTAAAACAATCCAGTGCCGCTCCAGCCAGCCGGCCGGCGTCCAGTGCGGCTTCCAGTGCATCTTCATCGATGATGCCGCCACGAGCCGTGTTCAGCAACCACGCATCCGGACGCATTTGTGCCAGCTCAGCCGCACCGATCAGGCCCCGAGTCTGTTCGGTGAGCGGGCAGTGAATGGAGACGAAGTCCGAGGCCCGCAGCAGTTCTTCCAGAGGCACAAGGCGGACACCCAGCTGAGCAGCCGTCTCCGTGGACAGAAACGGATCAAATACCAGTGGCTGCTGCATGCCGAACGTCTGCAGCAGCCGCAGCAGTTCCCGACCAATGCCACCCAGTCCAATCACACCCAGCTGCCGCTCACGAAGCTCGCGCCCCATGTAATCCGTGCGAGCCTGCCATTGCCCCGTGCGAACGAGGCGATCCTTGACCAGCATGTGATGTGACAGGGCAATCATCCAGCCCACGGTGGCTTCTGCCACGGGCCGATCCACGGCACCGGCAGTGATGGTGACCATAACACCCGCCTGCGTACAGGCCTCCACGTCAACGCTGTCATACCCGACACCGAAGCGTGACACCACCAGCAGATTGGTTGCCCCCTGCAATGACTCGGCCGTAACTCGAGGCGTCAGCACGACCACTCCGTGACATGTCGCCAGCTGGGCCGCTTCAATTACAGGGCTGTGCTGTGCAAACGGTTGAACCTGCACATGGGAGTGATCGGAAAACTGTGTCAGTCCCAGATCACGAAACTTCGGTTCGCCGGAGGCATTGAAAAAATCGGCCGTCAGAGCAGCGTGGAACAGCGGTCGAGCAGTCGTCATGGTTCTGATCCTTCACCGGCACATGCTGTCAGCGCCAATTGTTCATCAACAAGGATGCGTTCAGGTTGTGGTCCGGCATAAACCCAGATCATGGCCATCGGCTGATCTGAGTCATTCCGGAAATAATGGACGCGCCCTCGAGGTACCATTGCTGTCTGGCAATTCTGCAGCGCATGTACCTGACCTTCAACAACACAGGTGGCCTGTCCCTCGATGATACAGATGGATTCATCGAAGTCGTGCAGGTGCGCGGGCAGTCGCCCACCCGGCATGAAGCGGGCATAACCGCCACTCATTTCCAGCCCCGGCAGCAGGTCCGCATTGAAGTGATCCACAAATTCCGCTTGAGGTCCCACGCCCTGAATGCGTGCGGCCGTCTGAATTCGCGTGATGCGTTCGGCTCCCGGAAGGCCGCTGCATTCCGTTGGCATCTCGACTTCAGTAAAGGACTGAGCGACCAGCGTACGAGCCGGCGTATCGGACGCCATGGCCGTGTGCAGCACAGCCGGAACAGTCGGATCGGGATTGTGAGCAGCATGAGGCAGCCAGCGCGGGATCGTGATGTTGTCCAGAGGACTCAGGCGGTACACACGACCCTCCACCAGCACCTCCAGCAGGCCCGACAGGACAGTGATGGATTCACTGAATGGATGTGTGTGATAATCCAGACTGGCCAGTGGCTGCAGAGTGACAAGACTGGTCGTCAGCCGCCGGGCTCCATTGTGAGCTCCGACCAGTGGGCGCACTGCGACTCCGGCCTGCAACTCCAAACCGAAACTGCCGTGCGGGTCGGCGATGAGTGCCGGCCGGTCAGGCTGCAGACCGACCGGTCGATTCGGCAGGATAGCCTGCACCGGACGTCGCTCACGGGGATCAAGACTGGGTGCGGGAACACTGTCCCGTCCGACGCCGGCAAGTGTCTGATGCAGCGACCTCAGCAGCAGTCCGGAATCCGTACCCAGGCCCAGCATCCGGAATCCTTCGCGCTGTCGCTGCTGCAGATTTTCGAGGCTGGTCGTGAGCAGTCCGCAGTGCCGTCCGGCGGACCGCAGAACATCCTTCAGTTGCAGAATCTGCTGGGCGATGCCGGGACCTTCCCACTGACCACGGAACCCGGCCGATGCGGAAAAGTCAGCCGGGCCGAAGAAGAAGACATCGACGCCGGGCACGGCCGCCAGCTCGTGAATCTGCGGAATCGCTCGAACACTTTCGAGAATCGGTACGACCAGCACCTGATCATTGGCCTCAGCCGTGTGCTGAGCCATGCACTGGCCCCACACGGTCGCTCGTTCACCGCCGATACCGCGTCGGCCGGCTGGCGGATAAAGACAGTCCTGCACGGCTTCACGCAGCTGATCGGCCGTTTCAATCCACGGAATGACAACGCCATCCGCACCGATATCCAGAGCCCGTTTTGTCAGTGCCGTACTGCGTTCCGCCAGCCGCACCAGAACAACAGTCTCACTGCGCAGTGCCGCCCGAATATGTTCGTTGATGTCCTTCCAGTCAAGATGGCCATGTTCGGCGTCCACCACGACCCAGTCAACACCGAGTGCCACTGCCATTTCTGTCAGCGATGCAGACTCCAGAGTCACCCACAGGCCGACCACCGGTTCCTGCTGTTGCAGACGGTGACGGAACTTCTTCAGAGCAGCAGTCTTCATGGCGGAATCAGATTCTTCTGAGGTGTCCGAAGGAACTTTCCATAGCATCTTTCAGCAGACTGCCGTCGTTGGAATAGACGACGAATCGAGCTCCCTGGCGAATGGTCCGTTCGGCCTGATCACGCTTACCGAACCAGCAGCCGGCAGCCACGTGGGAGCGATTGGCAGTGTCGATGATTTTCTGCAGCTGAGCAATCAGGTCCGGATGATCATATTCATTGGGAATGCCCATGGTGGTGGTCAGGTCATTGGGGCCCACGAAAATCGCATGGACTCCCGGAATGCTGCAGATGGCTTCGAGGTTTTCGATGCCGCGCAGTGATTCGATCATGGGGACAAAGACGGTTCCTGCACAGCGGTCATTTTCAATGTAGTCCCGCGTCTTCTGACCGGGCCATTGGTTATCACGCAGAACTTTTTCAAGAGCCGCTCCTTTCAGCGGGCGATACAGGGCAGCAGCAGCCAGACGCCGTGCATGATCCGGTTCCTCGACATATGGCACCACGACACCATCGAAAGAATCACAGACCTTTGAGACGTCGTCAGGATCGCGGCTGTGAGTTCTGGCGAGACAGGCAATGCCGCGAGCGGCGAGCGCGTATCGCATCGGCAGAAATTCGGCCAGGTCGAGGGCGTTGTGCTCACAGGTCACGATGACAAAATCCAGAGCATTTTCGGGCAGGAATTCCACGATGGACGGCGTGGTAGTGTGCTGCAGAAAAGTTCCGAAAACGGTTTCACCGCGCTGCAGCTTTTCTCGCAGGATTCGTCCGGTGCGGGGCAGTGGCATGTGTGGGTTCCCGAGGAAGCAGGCAGGGACGAGGTCAGAATTGAGGTGGTATGATACTGTGGTATCACGTGCCCCGCCACCGGCTCACGAGCAGCCCCGTCTGCCGTCAATTGGCACTGCGGCAGAGTTTCTGTCGCTGGGATTCGACAGGAATGATTTGAGGGATGAAAGTGGTAGTCTGGGCTTTAGCCCGGGCCGGAACTTCTGGTCACCCTTGCAGTTGTCGGTGTTTTTTGGAGGGAATGGGGCCGAGCAGGAATGACGCAAGGGACAAAAGTCGTAGTCTGGGCTTCAGCCCGGGCACAAACTTCTCGTCACCCTTGAAATCCCCTGTGTTTTTTATGGACGGGGCCGAGCAGGAATGCTCGGGCTACGTTTTGTCCTCCGCGTCGGGAATGCTCGGGCTACGGGTGAGGGTGGACTCGGGCTGAAGCCCAAGCTACGGGTGAGGGTGGACTCGGGCTGAAGCCTAAGCTACGAGTGAGG
>CAXBSH010000464.1:0-3994 GCA_963977705.1 uncultured Planctomycetaceae bacterium | reverse complement strand
CTCCGACTAGCCACGGCCTTCGGCTTCGACCAACAGTCGTTCGCTGACGCATTCCACCGCCTCCGCGATGAACCCACCGGGCGCCATATACAGGAAAGCCGCACCCTCCTCGCCAAGGTCGGCGGAGCAGGCTTTCCCACGTACGCCTACGAATCGGAACAAGGCTGGTCAATGTTGAACAGCGCCGCGTTTCTTGGCAAGCCCGAACAGTGGGCCCAAGCCTTGGCTTCCCTGCCCTAACGCTCCAGATCGCGGAAATCTCGCCGGACTTTTTCCGCGCGCTCCCGGTATCCTTCCCGATCTCCGTAGCTCAAAAATCGCCCGTAGCGCGAGTGTGGAGCCTTGGGATGTTTGTCGTGCTGAATCGGGCACCAATGCTGCTCCGTGCGCGCCGCGATCTCCGCCGCATATGACGCCACGCCGTTCGCATACGAGCAGTACATGCAGTTCAGCCGCTCCAGCAAATTCAGATAGCGCAGCTTCACTCGATCAAACACAATGTGGTCGCCACGCCTGACCTTCGGAATCCCGTACACAGGAAAGCAGACCGCCTGATACAAGGACGCGAAGACATCCAGCAGGAAGAAAGGCGCCGTGCACAGGTACAGCAGCGGCGAGGTCACCGCAGCTGCAGCAGAAACTTCCGGGACCGTCCGCACCTGCCACGTGTACGGTGCTGCTTCCTGATCAAAGTGCACAAACACTGCGGCAGTTGCCGTCTGGCCATCAGCATCCGTCACGACGTAACTGAAACTGCCCCGCCCGCGGAACTCGGGGCCCGGAGTAAATCTGACGGTCCCGATGCCGTTGGCTCCTTCCTCCGGCAGCAGTTCAGTCGTTCCAAAACCCATGCCCTGCAATTCAGTCACACGCATTCCGATGCCGGTGTCGTTGTCCAGCACATTCACCGTCACCGCGGGAAAGCTGGTGGCAGTGGCTGGCAAAGTCGACTGAAATGTATCGGTCATCAGTGTCAGTGCTGACAGCACTTGACGGACTTCCAGTTGTTCAGTGGCTGTGGAGCGACGGAGGCGGGTTCGACGGGGCATCTGCGGTCTCCTGGGCTGGTGAAAAACTGACATCCATCTCTATCTTGGTCGAAACGTCCGCTATGGCCATTGGAAATTCGTCCGGATCAGGCACATTTGAGGGGCTTTTGTCTTTTGCTTTGAGGAAACTCGTGTGAGACTTCGGGAATACCGCTCGATACATCCGTTTTTTGGATGTTTTGTCAACGGCTGCCCTGTGTGCAAAGCCTCGGATTTACTGAGATGGGGTCAATATCCATGCGATGTGTTCCTGCGGTGGTCTGGCTGTTGCTGACTGGGTCTGCTGTAGTGTTTGGCGAATCCCCGGATGCCCACCCGAACATTATCTTCATCCTTGCGGATGATCTGGGTGTGGGGAACGTTGGCTGTTACGGATCAGACCGTTATCGCACGCCGCAGATTGATCGACTGGCACAGTCCGGGCTGCGGTATACCCGAGCTTACACTGCTCCCCTGTGTGGGCCGTCTCGCGCGTTGCTCCTGAGGGGAAGATATGCATTCCGAACCGGGGCTACGAACCAGGATCGAGTGGGTTTGTTACAGCCCGATCGGGAAACGTTGCTGCCCGTCTATCTGAAACAGGCGGGTTACCGAACGGCAGCGTTTGGTAAGTGGAGTCAGTTTTCGCTGCAGCCGTCCGACTGGGGTTTCGACGAATACCTCAGATTCAGCGGAAGTGGGGTCTATCGCAGCACTCCGGACAATTCCGAGTCCTATGTGAAAAACGGCAGTAAGCTGATACTCAGCCCCGATCAATACATGCCCGATCTGCTGCACGAAAATGTTGTGGACTTCATCAGTCGTCATCAGAATGACCCTTTCTTCGTGTACTATTCGCTGTCGAGTGTGCACGGTGACCTGTTGCCAACTCCCGATTCCGCTGCTGACAGCTCCGATCTGATGGCGGACAACATCGCCTACATGGACAAACTGATTGGCCGGCTGGTGACAGAGCTGCGGAAACTGGATCTGGACCGCCGTACGGTGCTGGTCTTTATGGGTGACAACGGCACCGGGAAGGGACAGGCCGACCGGGCCACCATCGGCGGGCAGCGGCTTGTGGGGCAGAAGGGCACGATGCAGGAGGGCGGTTCACTGGTTCCACTGATCGTCAGTTGGCCGGGCGTGATTACTGCGGGACAGGTCGCGGACGGCGTGATGGACTCGTCCGACTTTCTGCCGACTTTTGCCGAGCTGGCAGGAATTCAGTTGCCGTCGGATCGAGTTTTCGATGGTCGCAGCCTGGCTGCTCAGTGGCGTGGCACCGCGGGCCAGCCGCGCGATTGGGCTTTTGTCCAGCTGGCTCGCAACTGGTATGTCCGGGAACGCAACTGGAAGCTGAACCAGCAGGGCGAATTGTTCGATATGCGCCAGTCACCGTTTGCTGAAGCCTTGATTGCTGCGAATCAGGAGACCGACGAATCCCGTGGAGCGCGGCACCGGCTGCAGGCGGTGCTGGATTCCCTGAAACCTGCCGCAGGAATCCTTGATGATGGCGACGGAACCGGTCGACATGCCAGCAAAAGTCGCAGGGATGAGCCCAAAAAATGATTCTCGGCAGGTCGCAGCGGGACAGTGGCAAATGAGCAGGGTAGATTCTTCTGCTCGTTTGTTCCCATCCCCGCTGTTCCGTAGAATTCGGATTCAGGCTTCCGCCTGAAGTTCTCCCACAATCTCTGGAGTTTCCTATGACACAGTCGTCCCGCCGTAATTTTCTGAGAATTTCCACTGCAGCAGCTGCTGGTCTGGCCTGCAGTATTGGTTCCCGAAATGTCTTCGCAGCCCAGTTCGCTGCTCCAAAGCTGGGCATTCAGCTGTATTCCCTTCGTGGTTATTCCCGCGACGAGGCGTTGAAGCATGCCAAAGAACTGGGGTTTGAGTCTGTTGAGTTCTACAGCGGCATGCTCGCTCTGAATGCTCCCGATGCTGAGATCGCAGCTGTGCGTAAACAGGTTGCTGACATGGGCATGTCCATTTCTGCTCATGGTGTCAATCGCCTGACGAAGGATGCCGCTGAAAATCGCAAGGTGTTCGAATTCGCAAAGAAACTTGGGATTCCATGCATCACTGCTGACCCTGATTTCGATGCCTTCGATAACCTCGATGAACTGGTGAAGGAATTCGATATTCGAGTGGCCATCCATAATCACGGACCGACTCATCGCTACAACAAAGCCATTGATGTGTTGCGAGTCATCGAGAAGCGGGATCAGCGGATTGGCGCCTGTGCCGACCTTGGGCACTACATTCGGTCCGGCCAGAATGGCCCGGAAGTCATCCGGATTCTGAAAGGTCGGTTGTTCGGCATTCACCTGAAAGATTTTGCCGAAATGAAGGACCGCACAAAGGGTGTGATCCTTGGCAAAGGCCACCTGAACGTCGAGGCAGTGTTCACCGAGCTGCAGCAGGTGGACTTCCCGGCAAACGGCGCTTTGTCTCTGGAATACGAAGAGAACGAGAAGAATCCGATTGCCGACATTCGAGAATGCTTCGCGGTTGCGAAGCCCGCCATGAAGATTTTCAGCGTTAAGTGATTCTCTGTTAACAGTTGTGACAGACGACGCGGGTGCTGGGCTCACGTCCAGCACCCGCGTTGCTTCAGTCTCCGCGCTGAGTAGGGGCTCGAAACCGGCCAAACTGGAAACCTCTCAGCTCGTCGTGTTTCGTGCGGCGTCCGACTGTTCGTTTTCGCCAGCGGATGAAAGCACTGCGGTGCAGCAGACGACGCATCAAAGCGATGACTTGACCGTTTGACAGTCCGAACTGTCGTTCAATGGCATCGAATGATGTCCGATCCTCCCACGCCATTCGCACAATTCGATCCTCATCTTCGACCGTCAGAGCTGGCATCACACCGGTTTTTTCTGTACGAGGCATAGGTTGGTTCCCGCGGGCTGCGGCCTGATGTCTGTGCTGTCGTCATCCAGGCGCCCGCACTGTCATAG
>CAXBSH010000463.1:0-3995 GCA_963977705.1 uncultured Planctomycetaceae bacterium | reverse complement strand
CTGCTGCACCTGGTGCGACACCTGAAACGCCTGCTCCTGTGCCTACTGAGGCGCCTGCTCCTGAGGTGCCCCCTGCTGAGCCTGCTCCTGCTGAGCCTGCTCCTGCGACGCCTGCTCCTGCGACGCCTGCTCCTGCGACGCCACCGACACCTGGCCCCGGAGCTGAACCAGCCCCGCAACCGGCTGCAGAACCGCAACCGGCCTCAGAACCAACTCCAGCCTCAGAACCAGCTCCGGCAGCACCGGCTACCGGGGCAGCTGTCATCAACTGAGTCAACGGGCTTCATTGTGAGGTCATTCAGTTGGTGTTGAGTGACTGTGTGGCTGGTATGAGCAGTGGTTGATCATCCGGGTCTTCACCGTCTGAGCTGAGCGGCTGCGTCTTCATGCGGTGTGCCAGGACCTGATCACGGTAGTCGCGAAGTGGAACAATCAGGGCTTCATTGATGTAGCGACGGCGATACAGAAAGTCGCTGTTGCTGACTCCAATCTGTCCAGCCAGTTCCTGCATCTGATCCAGTGCCAGGTTGCTGATTCGCACCGACTGATCAACATCATTCTGCACTCGCACGGCCGACTTCGGTTCCCATGCGGTTCGCGCTTCCCAGCGTTCGATCAGTTTCTGCAGCAGTCCGTTAAGCTGATCAAATCGTTCGGATGGTTGCTGTACAAGTTCTGGTTGCCGCACCAGTTGATCGAGAGCAGTAATCACGGGCCGCACGGACGCATCTGAGGCCGCAGCAAAGAAGACAATATGCAGTCGGTGCTGTAGTTCTTCTGCGGGTGCCGGATGGTTCAGTAGTTCGTGCAGTCGCACGATTTCGTAGTGTGAAAAGTGGCCCATCAGGGGATCACCTGAGCGAGCGAATCGCACGAGTCGGCGGACCAGTTCCAGTGCGGCCTGCTGATCGCTGGCGGCTGCCATCAGAGCAGCACCAAGGGTTCTGAAATACTGCTGTCGCTCTTCATCAAGTGGGTGTGAGACTCGAATGATGCGACCATTCTCGACTTTCTCCAGTGGTGGCCGCGGATGCTGCTGCATTTCCATTCTGAGTGATCTGCGATAGGTCCATGGCTGATCCGGCATACCGGCAAGGATTTCGATCTGCTGTGCCAGTGAGGAGAGCCGGCGTTTGGCCTCATGATGGGCTTCGGTCACGGGCAGTGCGGAGGCCAGTTGTTTCTGCCACGGTGCAAAGGCCAGTCGCAGTTCCTCTGCCTTATCGGCGATACGTGCTGCTTCAGCCGGCCAGTTCAGTGTGGTCTGTGCTGCGGCTGCCGAGAGTGGCAGCGGACGAGCTTCGCGGCTGAACAATCCGATCGGGTCCGCGGCGTCTGCCAGTGGCAATACGGCGACCTGTGCCCAGTCCCAGCCGCTCAGCATCAGCTCTGTTCGGACGTGTTCTTTCTGCAGCCGATCCAGCAGTCCCGGGCTGATCAGGCCTTTTTCAGAAGTGCCGGCCAGCAGGATGATTTCACCGGGGACCGTCTGAATGGCTCCACTGGCAGGAAATACGCTGCTGAGTGTGGCGAGGCATTCTCGCAGCGGTTCCGGGCCAAGATCGCGGCCACGAAATCGCTGAGCAAAAACGCCATCAGCAGAGAGTGCTGCTCGGACAGCCGTATAGAACTCTTTGTTGTAAAGTGACGCAGTGGACGCTGCTGAGGCCGGCGGACCGGTGCAGACAACGACATCGAGGCTCTGTGGCCGGGCACTGCGAACAGCCAGTTCAATTGGTTTATGTTCAATCCGCACTCGCGTGTCGTCCGTGGGTTTTTGCGGACTGTTGTTCCAGACGTGGGCAGCAGCCAACTGAGTCAGTTGTGAGTCCTGCCTGACAGCAAGAATCTGCTGGACCGGAAAGTGTGTACTGCTGCGAAGTGCGGCTCCGGAATCATCGCCCAGCAGCATCAGCTGCCCGGGCTGCGGGTGATTGCAGATGGCCAGTATCAGTGGCAGTACATCTTCCGGTGGCTGCGGGGTCGTGTCGGGGCTGGAGCTGACGGCTCCCTGAGAGATTCCGTTGCGACGGAATTCGATGATATTGCCACCCAGTTTCCAGACGGCCACTTCGCCCACGGAAGTCATTCGTGTTTCCACCAGTCGACCCGGTGCGGACTGCGATATCAGTTCCGGAGCCACATTATGCTGCAGAGCCATACGAGTGCGTTCAGAGAACATCAGTCGGGATAACGAGGCTGTCTGTGGACTG
This sequence comes from uncultured Planctomycetaceae bacterium, assembly GCA_963977705.1. Taxonomy (GTDB): domain Bacteria; phylum Planctomycetota; class Planctomycetia; order Planctomycetales; family Planctomycetaceae; genus SXXK01. The sequence goes on along the minus strand of CAXBSH010000463.1, from coordinate 1,782 downwards.
CCCAGTGTGGTGGCCAGTACGACAGTCACTGTAATTACGGCAAGGTGCATGCGAGGAAACGGGCGGGGACGAAGCTCGACAGCAGCCGCTTTGGTGAAACTGCCCTCTGGTCGAGTGAACAGGGTCAGACTGGCCAGCAGGGTTGCTGCGATCTGCAACTGGATTGTGGCTGGACACAGCAGACTGCTGATGAGCGCGATGAATGCGCCGCCGGTGATTCCGCAGGCGATGAGCAGCGTTGTCTGCTGACTGGGATGACGCTGGCAGGATGTCAGTGCAATGGCGAGTGGAATCGCTGCAATGCTGAGTAATATGGCCAGTTCGAAGTGCACAAGCCAGTTCAGTCCGGTGGTGGCCGTGTATATCATGTTCAGGCGAACCAGCCCTGAAAAGCTCAGTGGTGCCAGCAGCAGGACCGCGGGGGCCACTAGTTTCAGCAGCAGCCGCATGCCTGGAGCAAATCTCAGAAACTGGCTGAAGGCAGTGAGGAGGCTGAGTGCCAGTGCTGCAGTGGTGCAGAGCAGGGGCAGAGAAAGCTGAGCAAAAACGTGGCTGGAGCGCAGTGCAGAGACGATGGCAATTCCCGTGACGACTGTTGTGGACAGCAGTTGCAGGACACTCTGCAGGGGCAGAGCTGCAGTTGAGACAGACGTGGCTGGTCCGGTGGCCGAGAAGAAAATGAGAGTCAGGGCCAGCAGTCCGGAGCTGGCGGCAGCGGTCTCGGGATTTACAGAGAGTACAGAGCAGGTGGCGGTCAGCAGGCCGCCCAGCGCGATACCGGACGTGCGATATTGTGTGCCCAAGTCCGCCATCGTGAATTGCAGCCACGCAGCGATCGGTACCGTGGCGATAGCCACAACTGCCGCCGGGAGCAGGAAAGCGAAGAATCCGGAAACGAAGGACGATCCCCGGAACGACTCCGCGCCCACATTCAGAATTTCCGGCAGGATGGGCGGCATCGCAAAAGTCGCGAGCATTGTGGAACCGAAGAGTGCAGCGGCGAGGGTGAATGCTGAGATTGCGGCGGCGGGACGTGTCAGAGGGCGCATTGAGAGCGTGAGCACAAATCCCAGCAGCAGTCCGGTCTGCAGTGCCAGCAGAGACTGGGGGCTGGTGCCGCAGAGTGTCAGCCAGACAGCAACGAGGCGACAGCAGCACAGCAGCGCGACGGTCAGGCTGCTGGCTGTCAGTGCTACGGGAGACAGAAATCGAAACGGTCGGACTGCGGGGCTGAACTGTATCACTCGCGAGGCATCCTTGCCGTGAGAGTCTGTTGGGTGGAGAAAGAAGGCTGGCTGGAGAATGGACAGGGCGAAGCCTGTCTGGCAGGATTCGGCTGATTTTTATCGGAAAAGCGGGTTTTGTCTCAAGACCGAAGGAGATTGGAGTCATGCATACGTCGCTGGAGTGTTCGTTGACCGGAGAATTTCACGAACCTGATCGCCTGCAGGGGCTAAGTCGTGCCGGTAAACCGCTTCTGGCGCGTTATGACCTTGGTGCATTGAGTGGTTGGACGCCGGAGATTGTGCGGTCTCGTCGTGAGCGATCGATGTGGAAATTCCACGAAGTTCTGCCGGTCAACGGGTTATCAGAGGCTGTGACACTGGGCGAGGGGCTGACGCCATTTTTGAAATGTGTGGAGCGTGGGGTGTTTGCGGGGTTTGGGGACTTGTGGGTGAAGGATGAGGGATTCAATCCGACCCAGAGCTTCAAGGCACGAGGAATGTCGGCCGCAATGACTCGCGCGGCAGCATTTGGTGTGCAGACGGTCGCGTTGCCATC
>CAXBSH010000462.1:0-4005 GCA_963977705.1 uncultured Planctomycetaceae bacterium | reverse complement strand
ACCGTCGTGATGTTCGTACAGAAACAGCACGGCCTCAGTGTCCTTACGCATGTCCGAACCCGGTTCGTGCGGAACGGCTGCAAAGGCGGCTTCCAGCAGGTCACGACGGACCATTCCGGCATCCACCGTTTTCCAGATGGCATCACCTTTCAAAGCCTGCACCCAGCGGACTCCGGTTTCCGCACCTCGCCGACGTTCGATATGCCAGTGCAGGAATTCCAGTGCATGAATACCGTACACATCCAGTCCGCTGTACCCGATACCCACGGCAGCTTCCAGATCGCAGTTCATGGGCAGGATGTCGGGACTCAGTCGATGTCCGACGGGCAGTGATGAACCGGCCATGAGCGGAATTCGCAGCCGCTGGGCTTCCTGATACATCCACAGGCCGTCAGCCCATGCCGGTCCCAGATGCTTGTCATTGAACACCGGAACCACTCGTCCATGTTTTTCAAACGCGGCAGCAATTTCACTGAAGAAGCGGCGTCGCGGATACAGCTGCTGTCCAATCTCGCTGAACGGGTAATCGCCGTGCTCGCCAATACTCACGACACCATCGACCGCGATGCCCTGCCCTCCCAGTGTCAGAGCCTGCTCGATCGTGCTGAAGATCGGAATTCCGAATCGTTGACTGATGTCGCGAGCCATATCATCGGAAACGAACTGATCAACGTAAATCGATGACAGTTTCAGCTGTGGCCCCGGACCACCCTTCTGCTCCCAGCCCTCCAGAATCTTTCCGAGGATTACATCGGCATGGGAAAAGGGGCGATAGATCGTGATGACACCAGCGACTTTTTTTACTGCAGGTGCTGCCGCCGGCTCAGCACCCGGCAGCCATGCGTGACAGGCGGCTGCAGCGGTGGCCGCGGAGGTGGTGGTCAGGAGCTGACGGCGAGTAAGCAGTGACATGACAGGCTTCCGGAACAGTCGGAGTGCGGGGGATCGAAGGATGACGAGGTGGGCAGGCCCGGTCGATGGGCGGCAGGTCGCTGCAGCCTACCGACAGCACTGCTGTCCGTCCAGTGCACAGGGTCTGCTGTGAGTCGACGCGGAACCTGTTACAATACCCGAGTTCGGGGGGCAGCCGGAATTGTGAAGGTCGTACGCTGCCGTGCGGTTTCTCTGTGAAAGCTTGTGCGATGTCTGGTGTTCCTGATTTCAACGCCGAATGTCTGGCAGCCGCTGAAGTGCTGGTGGAGTTGTCACTGGCCGAGGACCTGCGGGACGTGGGGGACCTGACCTGTCAGAGCACCATTCCTGCAACGCTGACGGCAGAAGTGCAGCTGGTATCGCGTGAGCAGGGTGTGCTGAGTGGAATCGCAATACTGCCGCTGGTATTTCAGAAGCTGCCGGGGGCCGTGCAGACCGAGGTGCATGTTGAAGATGGCAGGCCCGTACAACGCGGTACTGTGGTCGCAACGATGCGCGGGGCGGTCCGCAGTCTGCTGATCGGCGAACGCACAGTGCTGAACTTCGCCACACATCTCAGCGGCATCGCCACACGGACGGCTCAGTTTGTGCAGCAGGTGGCGGGCACGTCCGCGTCCATTCTGGATACTCGCAAAACCCTGCCCGGATATCGAGCGCTGCAGAAGTATGCAGTCCGGTGCGGTGGTGGAGTCAACCATCGGATGGGTCTGTATGACGGAGTGCTGATCAAGGACAATCATCTGGCGGCGCGGGGCGAGCAGAGTTGTGCGGCGGCCGTTGCTGAGGCTCGACAGTGGACTGCCGAACGCGGCCTGCCCTCCGCAGTTGAGATTGAAGTGGATACACTTGCACAGTTGCGGGATGCATTGAGGGCGTATCCGGAGATTGTGCTGCTGGACAATATGCCGCCGGATGCTCTGCGGCAGGCTGTGCAGATCCGGAATGAATTGAGCCCCGCAACATTGCTGGAAGCGTCGGGCGGTGTCAGTCTGCAGACAGTGCGGGCCATTGCTGAGACGGGCGTGGAGCGGATCAGTGTGGGGAGTCTGACGCATTCGTCCCCGGCGCTGGATCTGGGGTTTGACTGGCCGTGGAAGAAGTGAGCGTTGTTGTTGAGTGGACGGTCAGCGACCGAGCATGATGTTGCCCCCGCGTCCCTTTGGGAGGGCGAAGCTCCTGCTGAGCCGAACGCCCTGTCAGACCGGTGGCATCTTCCGGCTCGGCGGGAGCCCGGGCCCTCCCGAGTGGGACTTTGCGATTGCTGAGAACTGATCACTGAGAACTGACGCCCGACTCGGCGGGAGCCTCGCCCTCCCGAGGAGCGGCGTTGCCCTCCGGCCTTTGGGAGGGCGAAGCTCCTGCAGAGCCGCACAGAAGCAATTCTCTTTTCATCGCTTCCCGTCAAATTTTCCACGGAACAATATGGCGGTCAGGCTGACACTGCCGGCGGCGTTGAAGGTAGCGATCGGGCAAAGTCTGATGATCTGGTAAGCGGTGCGGATTGGGCAGCCGTTCCTGGAAAGAACCGGTTTTCCGGCAGTTATCGCCGGGAGGGCAGTGATTGCGGCGAAAACTGCCGACGATAAACAGGTCATTCGGTTTGCTGTGCTCTTCCCTGCTCAGGCCCCGACCCAATGACTCAGACGACGAAGAAAAAACGACCATCCTCCCGGTTGCAGACACCGCTGGAAACATATCTCCGCGAGATCAACGAAACTGCCCTGCTGACGGCTAACGACGAGAAGGAACTCTCCAACCGTATCTCTCAGGGTGATGGCGCTGCTCGCGACCGTATGGTTCGTGCCAATCTGCGACTGGTTGTGAATATCGCTCGCGGTTATACCGGCAAGGGCTTGCCCCTGCAGGATCTGATCGAAGAAGGCAACCTTGGACTGCTGCGTGCAGTCGAGGGCTTCGATCCGAACATGAACACGCGTTTCAGCACCTATGCCAGCTACTGGATTAAGCAATCCATCAAGCGGGCACTGGTGAATTCCGCCAAGACAATTCGCATCCCTGCTTACATGGTCGAACTGCTTTCGAAGTGGCGTCGCGCTTCGGCAAAACTGGCGGACGAACTGAATCGTACGCCCACGCCGGAAGATATCGCCCGCGAACTTGGCATCCCACGCAAAAAGCTGCGGATCGTCAAGAAAGCCATCACCCTGTACAACGCATCCCCCAATCCGGAACCGGAAGAAGGCGGACTGACTCTGGGAGATATCGTACCGGATGAACGAGTGCGCGGTCCGGAAGACGAGCTGATCAACACGGATAACCTGACCCATGTCTCCAGATTGCTGGACGAAATGGATCCGCGGGAAGCAACCATCCTGAAGATGCGGTTCGGGCTCGACGACCGCGAACCACAGACGCTGAAGGAAATTGGCGAGTCACTGGGTCTGACTCGCGAACGAGTCCGACAGATTGAAAGTGAAGCCCTGCGACGTCTTTACAAGAGTCTGAATGGGGATAACTGACGAGTCGCTGTGGTTTGTGTGAATTTTTCACGGCAGGAATTCTGCTGACTGCCGCCGTCCGCCGGCCGGTTGCCCTTCGCTTTCGCTGTTTACTGCGATCATTGTCTGTCCTGCTGCACTGGATGCGTCCCGTACCGAGCCCCCCGGACGAGATGCCCGTGCGCTGAGGACAACCCTGCAACCGGCCGGCCAGTCTGAACAGACTGGCCAGACGAATCCATCAATCGCCCTGCATGCCTTGACGCCACGGCCCGATGTCCAGTGGTCAGTGGTCAGTGCGTGCGAAGCCCCCCTTGGGAGGGCGAGGCTCCTGCCGAGCCGAAAGAACGTCGATTATTGACGCCTAGGACAAAATGTAGCCCGAGCATTCCTGCTCGGTCCCGTTCATTAAAAACACTGGGGATTTGCAGGTTGACGAGAAGTTCGGGCCCGGGCTGAAGCCCAGACTACGACTTTTGTCCCTCGCGTCATTATCGTCCCCGAGCTGGTGCTTTGTGGTCCCAGGCGTGCTGAGGCGGCACATTGGTGCCTTCAACGGCCCGTTTTTTTCCGGTCTCTTCGGGGAAAAACCTCCCAAGTTGCCACAGGTCCC
>CAXBSH010000461.1:0-4021 GCA_963977705.1 uncultured Planctomycetaceae bacterium | reverse complement strand
CATACTCAGCCAGCAATGCCAACCCGTGTAACCGCCGCAACGCTGCACTGCCCCCCAGTCCCCCACTCCCCAGCAATGGCTGCAGCTCCTGACGGACCTCCGCAAATCGACCGGCTGCCAGCAGAATCTCTACCCGACGCTCACTTCGTTCAGGTGTCCCCGGTAACGCAGCCAGCCACTCCAGAAACTGATCGGCAACCTGACCCGCCTCCTGAGTCGCCCCCAGCACATGCAGCAACTGAACCAGCAGTGAAACCTGCGGCAACTGCACAATCTCAGCATGCAATTCACCCACGGTCCCCTCTGCCAGCAAACGCACAAGCAGCCTCTGCAAAACTCGTTCAGGCGTTTCCCGGCCCGACACTTCAGTCGCCATTTCACGCCATGCGGAATCCATTGCAGCAATGACGTCCGGTCCCGGAATGACGCCGATCGTGCGCAGACGCACTGCTGCATACACCGCCTCTGGTTGACGAGGATCCAGTCGCACAGCCTCGGCCAGCCAGCGAGTCGCTGCCAGACCATCAAACTCACCACCGTCCTGCATTCTCCGAACACGATGCAGCAGAACCCCCGACAGCCCGGACTTCAGTCGCGAATCAACATGCACCTCGGGAGCCTGCCGCAACAATTGCTCCGCCTCACTCGATCGCTCGGCCAGCAACAATAACTCCACCTGTCGCAGACGCAGATCAACATCCGCCGGGGCTGCCTGCAGCTGCCCGGTCAATTGCTGCACCGCACGCTCAAGACGCTCATCCGGCAATCGCAGACGTCCCAGCCTCTTTTGCAGTCGCAGCAGGCTGTTCACATACCGCAGATCCAGATCCGCCGCACGCTCAAGAGATCGCTCTGCCAGCTTCGTCTCACCCGCTCGAAACAGATAATCCGACAACCACCCATGAGCCTGCGCATTCACGGGCTCGCGTGCTACAACCTGCTGCAGCAGCTGCAGACACTCACCATCGGACAGACTTCGCCACGGCGATCGCTCACGAGAACGTTCCACCAGCCACATCTGCGCTGCCGGCAGACTGGCAGCACCGGACTGAGCAAGTCCCTGCATGCGTTCCCACGCCTGCTCTCGCTGACCAGTTTCCCAGAGAAATCCGGCGTAACGGAACGTTGCCAGCTGGTCGTTCGGCCGCAGCCCCAGCAGCACATCATGAGCAATCTCCGCAGCAACAGGGTCCCGCCGCTCAACAGCCTCTGCCAGACGCCGCTCACGCAGCACTGCCTGCTCCACACTCAGAACCGACATGCCACGAATCGTCAGCGCGCCAAACAGTCCCAGCAGGATCACCGGGGAACCAATCGCCAGAAACCACAGATTACGGGAACTCAACCACAAACCCATCACCATCCGCAGCAGTTTGAGCCATGGTAACGGAGCACCATCGGGCAGTCGCAGGGCAATCTGCTGACCGAATGCTCGACGCTCGGCAGAAATAAAACGATTCCAGAAAACTTCCAGCGGATTCGCGATCTCCTGCTCAAACAACCGCGACTGCTCTCTGATCTCCAGCAACTCCGGACGCAGCACCGGAGATGTCAGAAACAACACCAGACTGTCAGCACTGACAATCAGCAGCAGTTCAGCCGCCAATAACCACAGCAGCAGACTGTCTGGGGAACTGAGCACCCTACCCGAGTGCAGTTGATAGGCTCCATACAGACCAACAAGTACAATTGCTGTACAGCACAGCAGAAAACTGAGTCCCAGCAGACACACAATCTGCACAACAGATCGTCGCTGCAGCAAAGACCAGCACAACGCCAGTACCATCCCACCTGACCACGCATAGGGCGACCAGCAGATCGCTGCCACCGAAAATGTGCCCGCCGGACTCATCAGCAGACCGCCGTCAGACCACTGCTCCCAGCCACTCTCCAGCGATCGCAGATTCACCAACCAGGTCAATGTGTCCTGCAGCCACGGAGTTGCCACCTGACTGACCCTGCGCGGCAGACCAGTGGCCAGCAGCGGCAGTAAAACCAGCCGCGACAGACGACGATCCTTTGCCACATTCTGACAGGATCCAAGCACAGCCCACAATGCCAGACAAAGGGCAACGGCACACAGCCATTGGGACCAGATCACCACCGCAGTCAACAGCGACAGCGAACTCAGCAACAGCAGCAGGCGACTGCCAGGACGCCACGCAAAAAATGTTCCTGCCGAAGCCCGATAAAAAATCGGCAGACACAGCCAGCAGCCCAGAAAAGGCCACCAGAAGGCATCGACAGCTTTTTGCCGACACAACATGAATGTCGGGACCAGTGGCAACAGCAGCAACAACAACAGCCACCAACCCCGAGGCCCACTGAAGATCGAACGCAATAAAGGCCGCGATTCACCCGCCTGCATATTCCACCTGCCGCCCACCTGACCACACATCGCAAAGTCCACGATCCACGACACGGGACTTCACGGATTGTTTTTCCCACCGTCCGCCGGCGAACCCGACTTTCGTCCCGGGGGAATGGTCAGCAATTGCGGAGCAGCTCCTTTCCGCTGCCCCTCACCCGCTGTCGGCAATGGATCGCTGATCAGAACATCCCCGATTACTCGCTCCCAGTCACCAGGCAGCAGCAGATCAAATCCCGGATTCTGTTCCTTCACCTGGCATGAACAGGGGCCAGTCAGGAACTGACAGGCGTCGGCAATCGTACTTTCCGAAATCCCGTCCCCCACCAGAGCATACAGGACTCGGCCACGACCAAACACCGGAAACGCCATCGGCTCATTCAGACTCAGCAGGTCCTCTTCACTCTGCAACAGGCAATTCACCAGAAATGCCTCAGCCGCATCAGTACGCTGCAGCGAAAGGATTGAAAACGACAGCTTCAAAGGCACCTGCAGCGACTGCAGCTGATCCACAGTCACCTCCATCTCTGCAGGCGTCGGCAGCTTCAACTTTGACTGCTGCACAGCCAGCGACGCCTCCAGTCGCTGACGCGCCGCATTGTCCCGCTCTGCCTGCCCGGACTCAAGAAATAGCCAGACAGCAGAATCCCCCTGCTGCAAACGACGACGCAGCTCAGTCCTGACAGGACTGTCTGATATCAACTGTACCGCCTTCGGCTCAAGGCTGCAGACAAATGCGGGCTCAGTAGTCTCGACTGAGGCTGTTCGAGGAAACAGGCAGACAACAAGGGGCTGACCAGCAGTACGGCCCCGCCAGAGCTTTTGCAGATAGGCATCCGACTTGTCTGTCACCTGATGAACACGCAGCACACCCGCTGCCGCAGATTGCCGGGGACTGACCAGCTTGTCCACCAATCCCTGTTCAGACGCCGACAGCGGCTGGTCGCACAAAATGACATATCGATACTGGTCGGCAGCCCAGCGCTCGAGCGCATACCGAAACACAGGAACCTGGCAGGCCACCACCAACGCTGCACTGACCAGTACACCCAGCCCGACAAGCAGCCGAATCACCGCAGGTTTGCGACGTAACATCAACCAGCCCTTCCACTTTGCTCGGCAGAGATGGACACCCAACCCGCGAATCGCTGGGCCCGAGAACTCCCCTGCACAGTCTCGCCCACGATTCCCTTACTGTAAAGCCGTTTTGCCCCTGCGACCCCCACGATTTCCGCAGCCACCTGAGGTCATACCCGCAAAAAACCTGAAAAAGATGTCCGCCAACACCCACCTCGCAGCGCCTTACAACACGGGTAAACACCCACACCCGCCGCGACACCACCGCCCCCCCCACACCCAAACAAGCCTGCGGAAAACCTCACCCAATCCGTGAACTTATGCGAAACTACGCTCCGATTCAGCTCTCTCCAGCCGAAGCCAGCGCTCTGTCGCAACTGCTCAGCAGCCCGGAAACTTCCGCGCAACTGCAACTTCGGGCCAGGATTCTGCTGGCCGCAACACGCGGTCTCAACAGCCACCAGATTTCACTGCAGGTCGGTTGCTCACGACGCACGGCCGCCTTCTGGCGAAAACGATTTCAGACCGAAGGACTCAAGTGCCTGACCACTGCTAAACCCAGATCTGGGCGGAAGC
>CAXBSH010000460.1:0-4023 GCA_963977705.1 uncultured Planctomycetaceae bacterium | reverse complement strand
CAAACGACCCTTCAGGTCTGAATCGGAAAAATACGGACGGCACAAACCAAATACACGCCGCAACGGACTCGTGACCGGACGGGTTTTGTCGGTAATGAAAAGGCTTCAGCCCGTGTCGTCCAGCGCGTTCAAGCCCCCTCCCACAGGTGAGCCGTAAGCGTCAGCCGATGGGTGTTGTTTTTCGTGCGGTTGGAGGGTGCGTGTTGGGGGGCTGACAGGTGTTGTCGTTTGCGTCTGATCGGTTGTGTTTTTCCTGGCACGAATGCAGTATCCTTTGCGTTTTTTGCCAACCGCATCCAACGGCAACCTGCAGGTGCGCACACGATTTTTCGTTCAGCCCATTTTAACTGATGCCACCAGAGGGCACGCTAACTTTCCGTTGTCTGCGGCAGATCCGCCATTTCGGCCGGCTGCAGACGGTGACCAGCAAACCAGACCAGTGCCAGCAGCACGCACACACACGACACAGAGCCGGCGACCCAGCACAGATCCGTAAACAGTTCCAGTGTGTTCTGGTTCTTACGCAGCGTCCCGTTCAGCAGCATGCAGCCGACGTAGCCGAGGTAGCCACTGGAATCTGCCACATACATCAGGAAACCCACATTTCCTTTTTCGCGAGTCATGGCCAGCAGCCGTTCGAATACAGACGCATGCACGGCGACATAAGGCAGATACAGCCCCAGTCCAATCAGCACCATAAAGCTGAATGCGGATAAACCGGCTGACTTCCCCAGCAAAGCCACGAAGATCAGCACAAATCCGACAAGGCAGGTGGCCAGTGAAATGCGAAAGGCTGCGAGATTATTTCGTACAAAGACGAGGCTGCCATTCACCGCAAGCACTCCAAGTGCCACCCAGATTTCCGAGGTTGTGAATTGCTGTGGCGCGGCGGTCTGGCCAAGTCCCTGCCAGATTTCCGCTGCAAAGTCAGCTCGCACACTGCGAATGACGGTCACCAGCAGATACATGAAAACGATGGCGGCAAGTCCTGGTCCAAAGCGTCTCAGCATCGCCCAGCGTTCGTCGCGGTTCATCCTTGACCTGGCAGCGCGGGCTGCGATATCGCGTGGCGAGGGGGCCGGGGTGCGTGCCAGCACTGTGACAGCGAGTGTCAGCGGCAGCAGGAACAGGGCTCCGGCCGCCGCCGGCATCCAGTCCTCAGGAATCCCCTGCTCCAGCAACCACGCACCTGTGGATTTTGCTGCACCATCAGCGACGATGAAGCTGGCACACAGGCCGGCCAGCAGTGCTTCAGAAACTCGCCGCCCTTCCAGAAAGCCCATCACCAGCCCGAATACCATGCCCAGCGGCAGTCCGTTGAGAAACATGCAGACGATGTTCCAGGGGCGAGGCAGCAATCCGAACAGCACGAGCGCCAGTTCGCTGAGTCCGATCAGCACAAGTAGTGCTCGGGCACGCCCCGCGGGGGGCATACCGGCAATGACTCCGATCCCAATAAACTTGGACAGGCTGTAGCCGATTATCTGCGTGGTTACCACGAGGAATTTAAAGTCAAATCCGAAGAACTGGGAGTCAGCAAAACGTGCAGCTGTGAACGGTTTACGAAATGCGTAGGCGCAGAAGTAGGTTGTGAAAGCAGCGAGGGTGGCCCAGAATGCCCAGCTCGCCGAAAACTGCGAGTGTGACCGCGGCTGCTCTGATGTCTCTGCGGTGGAATCTGTTATCATTCCGGGATCCTTACTCAGCCTTCACAGAATTTTCGCAGCCGGTGTTAACATGCACTGCCTTGAAGCGATGGTGTGCAGCGGGCGTTAAGGAATAGTAAACAGTTGCAGGGTTTTCCGGAATTCCGGCAGCCGCCTTCAGGAGTGCGAGTGTGTTGTCGAGCCGTTCAGCGGAACAGGTGGCAGTGATTGGTGCAGGCATCGTGGGTCTGGCTCATGCGTGGCTGGCCGCCGAGAGCGGGCGACAGGTCACGGTGATTGAGCGTTCTCAGCGGGCTGCGGGCGCTTCGATTCGAAATTTCGGAATGATCTGGCCGATTGGTCAGCCACATGGAACGTTGTATCAGACGGCGCTTCGCAGTCGTTCGCGCTGGCTGAGGCTGGCAACAGAAGCCGGAATCTGGGTGAATCCGTGCGGTTCGCTGCATGCGGCGCATCGTGGCGATGAACAGGCCGTCCTGGAGGAATTTGCCGCAGCGGCAACAGGCCTGGACATCAGCTGCCAGCTGCTGACAGCTCAACAGGTGCAGCAGAAGGCACCGCTTGTCAATCCCGAGGGTCTGCGGTGTGGATTATTCAGCCCGACTGAGTTGTGCGTGAATCCCACCGAGGCGACTCGCAGTCTGCCCGCGTGGCTTTCCGAGCGATTGGGGGTGACGTTTCAGTTTGGAGTACTGGCCAGTGCGGTTGAGGAATCCGGTGGCCGTCCGGAGATTGTGTTTTCCGATGGTCGGAAGCAGACGTTCGATCGTGTGATTGTCTGTGGTGGTTCAGATTTTCAGACACTGTATCCAGAGATCCTGGCGGGATCCGGCTTAGTGGCCTGTAAGCTGCAGATGCTGGCGATTGATGGTTCAGCAGCCGATTACCGCCTTGGAACGCATCTGGCCAGTGGGTTGACGCTGCGTCACTATCGGATTTTTGAAATCTGTCAAAGCCTGGCGAAGCTGCGGCAGCGGATCGCTGAGGAGACTCCGGAACTGGACGAGTACGGCATCCATGTGATGGCATCTCAGAACAATCATGGCGATCTGATCCTGGGCGATTCGCACGAATATGGCAATCGGATTGAGCCCTTTGATGATGTGCGAATTGACGAATGGATCCTGCGTGAATTGCGAACGCTGCTGCGGTTGCCTTCATGGCATCTCAGTCGTCGCTGGCATGGGATTTATGCGAAGCATCCTGAACTTCCGGTGTTTCAGCATGAAGTCCGGCGTGGTGTCCACATTTTCGCGGGCACGGGTGGATCGGGAATGACGATGTCCTTTGGTTTGGCGGAAGACTTCTGGAATGGGATCGACAATGGTTGATCCGGAAACCGTGGACCTTTCAGGGAGTGACGAGGATGTCTGGACAGCAGCGCATACAGGCCATTCTGTTTGACTGGGCAGGAACGACGGTGGATTTCGGCAGTCGGGCACCGGCGCAGGTGTTCGTTGAGATTTTTCGTCAGCGAGGTGTGGCGATTACGGTGGCCGAAGCGCGTGAGCCGATGGGGCGGGCCAAGCGAGACCATATTGCGGCCGTCGTGGCAATGCCTCGTGTCGCACAGGAGTGGCAGCGAGTGCATGGGCAGCCTGCGGCGGAGGCGGATGTCACGGCGATGTACGAGGACTTTCTGCCATTGCAGAAGTCTGTCCTGTCGGAAGGCTCGGATGTGATCGCCGGAATCCCGGCAACGATGGCATGGCTGCGGCAGCGTGGTATCCGGATTGGTTCAACCACCGGCTATACGCGGGAACTGATGTCGGTAGTGGCACCTCTTGCCGCAGCGCAGGGGTACACACCGGATGTGATTGTGTGTTCAGACGAGGTTTCAGCGGGTCGACCGGCACCATGGCTGAATCTGCGAGCAGCGGCGGAGCTGCGAACGGATACAGCAGCGAACGTGATGGTGGTGGACGATACCATCGTGGGGATTCAGGCTGGTCAGGCGGCGGGGATGATGACAGTTGCGGTATCACTGACCGGGAATGCCATGGGGTTGTCACTTGCGGAAGTTTGTGCATTACCAGCAAATGAATTGTCTGAACGACTGCTGGCGATCGAGCAGGAGTTTCTGGACGCTGGTGCGGACTATGTCATTACGTCAGTGGCGGAGTTGCCGGAGTTACTGCGTGGCAAGCCGTTTGAGTTGACATGAGGCGAGTGGCAGGCTGACGGGCCACGTGATGCAGTGGAAACACATTCGTCCCGACATTTGTGAGGTCGAGGATAAGACGGGGCTGCGGAAAATCATATCGACGGGGTTCAGTGGTCAGTGGTCAGTTGTCAGTTGTCAGTAATCAGTAATCAGTGGTCAGTGGACGCGGAGCCCCTTCGGGAGGGCGAGGCT
>CAXBSH010000459.1:0-4028 GCA_963977705.1 uncultured Planctomycetaceae bacterium | reverse complement strand
ATACTCGAATCACGTCCCCGGTGGACGGTGTGGTGATTGATCGCAAGATTGATCCCGGACAGACGCTGGCTGCGCAATTTCAGACTCCTGAGCTTTTCGTGATTGCGCCGCAGATGCGTGAGAAGATGCATATTCTGGCTGCGGTGGACGAGGCGGACATTGGGTTGATTCAGCAGGCGCGGGAGGCGAAGCAGCCGATTTTCTTTTCGGTGGACGCTTATCCGGACGAGGTCTTTCGGGATGCGATGATTGAGCAGATCCGTATCTCGCCGACTGTCAGTCAGAATGTGGTGACCTATCCGGTCATTGTGGCGACTCCGAATCCTGATCTGAAGCTGTTGCCGGGTATGACGGCCAGTCTGACCTTTCAGGTTTCGGAGTTGAAGGGGATTCTGAAGATTCCGAATGAGGCGTTGCGATTCAATCCTGAGAAGTCTCAGGTGCGTGAGGCGGACCAGAAGTATCTGGAGTTGTTCAGTGTGCAGGATTCGCGTGAAAACGCGGCCAGTTCATCTTTGACTCCGCCGGTTGACGAGAACGTAGCGGCAGCAAAGGCGGCGACGAAGCGGATAGTGTGGCTGCGTGAGACAGTGCAGGAGGCTGGCGATTCTGCGGGGGCGGCAGCGGTTCCGGCGGCGAGTGGTTCGGGCGAGTTATCCGCAGAGGCTCAGTACAGTGGCCGTCTGAAGGCTGCTGAGATTCAGATTGGTGACAGTGACTATCGATTTACTCAGGTGCTGAGTGGGACATTGAAGGACGGCGATGAAGTGGTGACCGGCATTAAGCCTCCGGAGGCGCCATGAGTTTTCTGTTGACGGTGTATGTGGCGGTGCGGGCATTGCTGCGGAACAAGATGCGAGCGGCGCTGACTGTGCTGGGCATCGTGATCGGCATTGCTGCGGTGACGACGATGGTTTCGGTGGGGACCAGTGCCGGTCAGCTGCTGCAGAATCAGCTGCAGTCGATTGGTTCGAATTTCATTGTCGTGCAGCCCAAATTTGATCGTCGGCGGGGTGTGCAGTCCGGAAATATGATTACGTTGACGGATGACGATGCGAAAGCGATCGGTCGTGAGTGCAGTTCTGTGCTCGCATTTTCCCCGCTGGTGTTTGGTGCCCGTCCTGTGGTGCGTGGTAATACGAACATGCAGCCGAAGGAGATGTGGGGCGTGGGCGTGGACTATCTGCGAGTGCGCAGCTGGGTGATTGAGGCGGGTGGTTTCTTCACGGAGCGTGATGAGCGGGCCGGCAACTGTGTGTGTGTGATTGGTTACACGGTTGTGCGTGAGCTGTTTCCGTCGGATAACCCGGTGGGTCAGCAGATTCGTATCGGCAACATTCCGTTTACGATTGTGGGTGTACTGGGTGCCAAGGGAGCATCATTGACGGGGGATGATCAGGACAATGTGGTGCTGATGCCGTATACGACAGTGAAGCGTCGTCTGCAGGGCAGCAGTTTCAATGATGTGGCTGCCATTCTGGTGGGGGCTCGAGGTCCTGAGCTGATTGAGACGGCGCGGGGTGAGATCAACCAGCTGCTGCGGGATCGTCATCGGATTGCGATGGGTCAGAAAGCGGATTTTGAAGTGGTGACGAGCGAGCAGTTGTCGCAGTTGTTCGGAACGATTACGGGAATGATGACTGCCCTGCTGGCGTCGATTGCCGGGATCTCGCTGCTGGTGGGTGGCGTAGGGATCATGAATATTATGCTGGTATCGGTCACCGAAAGGACTCGTGAGATCGGTATTCGGATGGCCATGGGGGCTCGAGGACGCGATATTCTTGTGCAGTTTCTGATCGAGTCGGTTGTGCTGAGCTGTTTTGGTGGAGTGATCGGGCTGGCGATGGGAATTGGTGCCTCTGTGGGCATCACGAAGCTGATCAATTCGATCAGTCCGGGGGCTGACTGGCCGGTGGTGGTTTCGATTCCGGCTGGAATTGTGGCCATGGTGTTTGCGGCATTTGTGGGGTTGGTCTTCGGGCTGTATCCGGCGTGGCGGGCCAGTTGTCTGGATCCGATTGATGCCTTGCGTTATGAGTGAGATCTGAGGGCAGACCGGCAGGCATGTCTGAAGTCAGGAGCGTTCCATGTGCAGGCGTTTTTCGGCTCTTTGTCTGGCGGTGTGGCTGCAGGGGCTGCTGTTACTGCAGCCTGTAAACGGGCAGCAGGCTGACGGATTTTCTCTGGGTGTCCGCGAGACTGAGCCAGTCAGTGCTGCCGAGCAGCGGGGCACCTTTGAGTTACCTCAGGGATTTCGGATTGAGCTGGTGGCCAGTGAGCCAGAGATTGCCAAGCCGATGAACCTGGCGATTGATGCGCGTGGTCGTTTGTGGGTCAGCAGTTCCCTGGAGTATCCGTTTGCTGCTGCTGCGGATGCAGTACCGCGAGATACGATTCGGGTGTTGGAGGACACGGACGGCGACTTCCGGGCCGACCGGTCAACGGTCTTCGCTGACGGTCTGAATATTCCGATTGGTCTGCTGCCGTGGCAGGATGGTGTGATCTGTTTCAGTATCCCCAACATCTGGCTGCTGCGTGATACGAATGGTGATGGGGTATGTGACAGTCGGCAGGTGTTGTACGGGCCATTCGATACGACTCGAGACACTCATGGCATGTGCAATGCGTTTCGTCGGGGCGATGACGGCTGGATCTATGCGTGTCATGGGTTCAATAATCGTTCGGAGGTGGCCGGGCGTGATGGTCATCGGGTGGTGCTGACATCGGGCAACACGTTTCGTTTTCGTCCGGACGGTTCGCGGATCGAGCTGTATACTCAGGGGCAGGTCAATCCCTTTGGGATGGCGATTGACCGGCTGGGTGACATCTACACGGCGGACTGTCATACGAAACCGGTGACGCTGTTGCTGCCGGGCGGGTGTTACGACAGTTTTGGTCGGCCGCACGATGGTCTGGGTTATGTCCCGAATGTGATGGATCATCTGCATGGATCCACAGCGATTGCGGCTCTGGCTTTGGGAGCCGAGACGATGTTTCCGGCCGAGTATGCGGAATCGACATTTGATGGCAACGTGATGACCTCGCGGGTCAATCAGAATCAGCTGGAGCGACGTGGTTCGAGTGTGCGAGCGGTGGAGCGTCCGGATCTTGTCAGCAGCCGGGATCCGTGGTTTCGTCCGGTGGATCTGGTGGCTGGTCCTGATGGTGCATTGTATGTGGCGGACTTTTACAATCGGATCATTGGTCATTATGAGGTTGATCTGAAGCATCCCGGTCGGGATCGTTATCGTGGGCGAATCTGGCGTGTTTCGTGGGCGGCTGCGGATGAGCAGCGTTCGTGGAAGACGGGTTATGGTCCTGATCTGACTAAGCAGACATCTGAGCAGCTGGTGCAGGTTCTGTCAGCGGGCACGCTGCCGCAGCAGCGACTGGCTCGAGATCTGCTGGTTGACCGCCACGGAGCTCAGGCCGTACCTTTGCTGCGAGCGGGTCTGAGTTCACCGTCCGGGCAGCTGCGGAGAAACAGTCTGCGGTTATTGTCGCAGCTGGGTGAGTTGCAGAGTGCGGATCTGGGTCAGCTGCTTGGTGATTCCGATGAAACAGTGCGGGTGCATGTCTTTCGGACACTTCGTGAATCGTCAGTCGGGTCGGCGGTGACGGCGGCTGCAGTGGATTTACTGCTGCGTGGTTTTTCGGATGAGTCTGCTTTGGTTCGGCGTGCAGCGGCGGCAGCGGCGGCTGTGCACTGTGCTGAGTCACTGCAGGGGCCGTTGCTGCGGTTGTTGTTGACCACCGAGCTGGGTGATGTGCATTTGCGGCATACGGTACGGATAGCGTTGAGGAATCACCTGCAGCATGAGGACTGGCTGCAGCGATTTGCGGGGACACTGCGAATTGGTTCTGAGATTTCGGCTGTGGCCGATCTTTGTCTGGCGGTGAAATCAGCGACGGGTGCGGCGTTTGTGGCTGATCAGATGCAGGTGATTGCCGACTTTCAGCCGGCGCGGCTGGCTGAGTATCTGCAATATGCGGCGGCTCAGGTCAGTGCCGAGGCAGCTGATTCCGTG
>CAXBSH010000458.1:0-4059 GCA_963977705.1 uncultured Planctomycetaceae bacterium | reverse complement strand
AAAAGGTAATTCAAGTACTCTGGCGAAGGTGAATCCGCGTTGATGCGGAAACAGGTGAATATGCTATTTGGAACTGCCGCGAGATGGCTGCCGGTATAGCGCGCGATGAAACCTTCTGGGTAGTCTTTTGTAGCACTCTTGTTATAAGCGAAATCGTTATATTTGAGCTGAAGGTAGTTTGAAAATGAGCTTCCCGCAATAACACGACCAAACTTCTCCACCTGACTGACAAGCCCAATTCCAGACGTGATGCTCATCGGAATACACGGATTGTCACGCACCTTTTCAGTGCAGATTTTGGCCACTGAACCAAGTGTCCGCGCAATCCATGGACCACTTGGTGCAAATTCGGGGAATCGCATTTTCGGGACCATTGTGCCAGTCCCCTCACGCTTTTCTGCCGCCGTTTTCTTCTTACTGCTCATACGCCTTCAATCCCGAGATTTCGCGGCCGCCGGAGTGTTTGATCAGGTAGGGTACGCAGTCTTCCATCAACAACAGCTCGGCCTGAGTTCGCGCTTTCCAGCCCAGGTCCCGCGCGGCCAGCAGGTCGCTCAGCTGGTCCGCATCGAAAATCCCCCGCTCCAGAATCTCTTCCACAAATCGCTGCAGTGCCACTGGATCCAGACTATGGCGAGTTGCCAGCGCAGTAAGCTCCTGCATTCGCCGCGCGTCACGGAACCGTACGTAACCGTCCCGGATTGCCTGTTCACTGAGTCCTTCACCAGCTTTCAGCGTGTTGATGTACGCCGCAATCTCTTCACGCTCGTTCATGAACTTGGCGTCAGCACTGATCAACCCGATGATCTGCTCACGCGACATCCGGGACCTGGTCGGACCCTGTGCCGAGAACTTTGTCATCAGACCCATGATGTAGTCATAGTCGATCACCGCCGAGGCAAACAGGACAAATTCGAAATCCAGCTGCTGCGCCGCGGACGGTTCTTCGCCCGCTTTCGGATGCTGGTCCCGCAGCCGCCGAGCGGTCTCCAGATAGGCCCCGCGGAAGCCCAGATGCTGGTCGGGCGGCAGGATCTGAGCGATGGCCTGAGTATCGGTGGTCGTCAGATCGGTGTACTGTTCCAGCTGACCGCGGAGCTTCTGGATTTCCTTGAAGTGACTGCAGAAGGCCGCCCGGGCGTCGTCACCTTTCAGGTTAGCCACCTCGGACGGCTGAGCCGGCAATCCCTGTGAATGCATGAACGCCTGAAACTGCTGCATGGCCACCTGCAGCTTTTCGATGACCACCGGAGCTTTATCGACCAGCCAGATTTCGCGAGCCTGTGCAGCCGACTTCTCACCGGAAAACAAGGCGATCGCCGCGTCGACCGCGTCCTGCTGCTGGCGGAAGTCAAGGATTTTCCCGTGCGGTTTGGTGTCGTTCAGCACTCGATTGGTCCGCGAAAACGCCTGGATCAAACCGTGATGCTTGAGGTTTTTGTCCACATAAAGGACGCCGAGGTACTTGCTGTCAAAACCCGTCAGCAGCATGTCCACCACGATCGTGATGTCGACTCGCTGAGCCAACGGGAAATCCGCAGTTGACCACTGGTGATTTTTGATGCGAGCCTGCAGGTCCTGATAGTACAGGTCGAATTCCGTGATGCGGTGGTTGGTGCCGTAACGGGCATTGTAGTGCGTGATGATCGCTCGCAGCGCTTCCTTTTTGCCTTCCGGTTCTACTTCGTTGTCCGCCTGTTCCTGCGGCAGGTCTTCCTGAATCTGACGCACATCCGGATCACCGTCGGCCGGCGGCGAAAACACACAGGCGATGTTCAGGGGCCTGAAGTCCGGGTCGGCTGCCTGGTGTTCCGCCTGTACGGATCGAAACAGATCGTGGTATTCGATGGCATCGTTGATGGAGGCGGTGGCGAAGATGGCGTTGAATTTGCGATCAGCGGTGGCGATGTCATGTTTGGCCAGAATGGCTTCCACGACGGCGCGCTTGGCCAGTGGTTCACCGGGTTTCGGCGGGACTTTGCCTTCCGGCTTGAAGTAGTCGATGTGAAACCGCAGCACGTTCTGATCTTCGATGGCGTGCGTGATGGTGTAGGCGTGCAGCTGTTTTCCGAACAGTTCCAGCGTTGTCTGATGGGACGCCTGGTCGTCTTCGATGCGGATGCGAGTGGAATTTTCGGGGAAGATGGGGGTGCCGGTGAATCCAAAGAGCTGGGAACGCGGGAAGAAGTCGCGAATGGCGCGGTGACTTTCGCCGAACTGCGAGCGGTGGCATTCGTCAAAGATGAACACGATGCGTTTTTCACGCAGCGTTTCCAGCAGTTCACGGAAGGTGGGCTGGTCGTTTTTCTTCCGCTGTTTGTTGCGTTTGCTGCCTTCATCCAGTGCCAGTCCCAGCTTCTGGATGGTGGTGACGATGACTTTGTCGGCGGCGTTTTCTGACAGCAGCCGCCGGACCAGCGTGGCAGTGTTGGTATTGCTTTCAACGCAGCCATCCTGGAAGCGGTTGAATTCTTCACGGGTCTGGCGGTCAAGGTCCTTGCGGTCGACGACAAACACACACTTGTGGATGTGCGGGTTGTCCTTGAGCAGTGTGGAGGCTTTGAAGGAGGTCAGGGTTTTGCCGCTGCCGGTGGTGTGCCAGATAAAACCGTTGCCGGCGTTGTCTTCGATGCAGCGGACAATCTGTTTGACGGCGTATACCTGATAGGGCCGCATGATCATCAGTTTTTGTTCGCTGGCTACCAGTACCATGTAGCGGCTGATGGTTTGTGCCAGTGTGCATTTCTGCAGGAAGCGGTCGGCGAATGGGTCGAGCGCTTTGATTTTGCGGTTGTCTTCGTCTGCGAACTGGTAAACGGGCAGGAAACGTTCTTCGGCATTGAACGCAAAGTGACGCAGGTTGTTATTGGCGAAGTAATACGTTTCGTCGCGATTGCTGACGACGAACAGCTGCATGAAGCACAGCAGGGTTCGGGTGTATCCGTTACCGGCATCCTGTTTGTATTCGACGATCTGCTCCATCGCCCGCCGCGGGCTGATGCTGAGGGTTTTGAATTCCACCTGCACAACGGGCACGCCATTGATCAGCAGAATCACATCGTAGCGATGGTGGCTGTTGTTGGTATTGATCCGCAGCTGGTTGACGACTTCGAAGGTGTTCTTGCACCAGTCGTGAAGATTGACGAGTGTGAAATTGAGCGGGGTGCCATCGTCCCGCGTAAAGCTGTTGCGATCGCGGAGGACCTTTGAGTTATTGAAGACGTCGGGGGTGACAATTTCGTCAAGCAGTCGGCTGAATTCCGGGTCTGTGAATCGGACACGATTCAGAGCTTCGAAGTGCCTGCGAAAATTGGCCTCCAACGCATCGCGATCGCGAATGTCCGGTCGGTATTCGTACTTGAGACTTTGCAGTTTTTCGATGAACTGCTGTTCAAGCTGGCTTTCCTTGGTTGACATGGGTGGCTTGCAGGAAAAGAACGAGCGGGTGGAGTGGGTTACCCGGGAGTGTAACACGGAATGCACGCATTTTCATGCAAATCAGCGGCTTTTGTTCGTGGAGGCCAGGTGAACACTACCCCGGCGTTGTGCGTTGATGCGTCCGGTGTGGCAGGATCTGTCCTTCGGCGGTTTGATGACACCTGGAGAATTGCCCGAAAACGGACAAATCCGCCCGGTTCCTGCATGTGTGACGCCGAGGAGAAAATGGAGCCCGAGCATTCCTGACGCCGAGGACAAAAATGGGTAGCGTGGGCTTCAGCCCGGGCAACAGCACCGCATCACTTCTGAAAACACTTTTGCATTCAAGGGGGGTGCCGGGCAGGAATGCCCGGTCTACGTGTTTTGTCCCTCGCGTCATTCCTGCTCGGCCGCGTCCTTTAAGAAACACAGGGGATTTGAAGGGTGACGAGAAGTTCGTGCCCGGGCTGGAGCCTTGTCATTACCCATGAAAATGCAGTGTTGGTGATGCCGCTCCGCTGCTGCGGAGGCGGAAATCCATGATTTTCGGCTGCGTTTTTCCCTTGGGCGTTGCCCAAGGCTATGTTGACTATGGCCGTTGGCCAAATTGTGGTGTGGGGTGGCGGTGCGTTTTTCCCTTGG
>CAXBSH010000457.1:0-4062 GCA_963977705.1 uncultured Planctomycetaceae bacterium | reverse complement strand
CAGTACAACGACGTAAAAAATCCGGGCCTGCCAATGGAATTTCTGAAATTCAGCAAATCCAACCCCTGACAGGCCTCGAATCAAAACCCCTCCGGTGACAGTCGCTGCTCAGGCGGCGTCCAGACCGACGACACCTGAACCACAACGGAAACAGCGAGTGCCAGTGTCGAGCCCAACGAGGCCGGAAACGGTACAATAAACGCCACCAGCCCCCCCGCAATCAATGCGACAATCGAAGTGCTGATGCGAAACCGGGACGAGCGGAAGTTGTCAGACTGCAGCCACCAGCGACGCAGCATAAACAGCAGGCTGAAAAACAGAGCAAATCCGATCACCGTGGGGTAACCAGAGTCCAGAATTCGCAGTCCCGCTGCTTCACGATTTCCCAGCAAACCACTGTTGTCGGTAAAGAACAAAGCTGATGGCGACGGGCTGTTGACAAGCAACAGAAACTCGGCCATCAACCCGCACACAGTTCCAACACCCAGTCCACACAGACCCAGCCAGAAACGACGGAACAGCGTTTCACCACGTCGTCCTTCCCAGAATTTCGCCATCAGAATCAAGGTCCACGAGGACAACAGAGTCGCCGTAATGAAATACACGGCTTCCACCGGATTCCGCAGAATATCCGTCCCGAAAAATACGGCTGCAGTCACCACCACAGCTGTCAGCATCGCCAATGCCATCGAAGTGGTGGCGTTCTGCAGTCGCTCGGTGAAAGTGAAACTGCGCAGCGTGGCCGGAGTGCAGACTGTCGGACGCCACGCAGGCGAGCCGGTCTGCGGTTTGCCCGCGCCCACAGGTTGTGGCCGCCTCGGACCCGCTGCTCCGGCAACAGCCACCTGCTGCGACGGAGCAATCATTGTCTCTTCAAAATCCCGGCCATTCTGCCGGGCCATAGCAGGGCTCTTTCGCTGCTCCTGCGACTTCTCTCGCCGCCGTTCACTGCCGAACATCCACCATGCCAGCCAGCCGATCCCCAACCCCTGAGCGACAGGACTTGTCAGCAGACCGGAACGCAGTCCGACCAGCAGCATGGCGCCGGTCAGCATCCAGCGAATGGGCGTTGGCAGATCGTGGTTCCAGAAACTGAGCAAAGCCCCGAAGGCTCGGCCGGATTCGGCCGCCAGTGAATCGCCGGCCGGACCTGGAACCTCCTCCGCGAACTCGGCAGGCTGAGCGGCAGCTGTTCCTGCTGCGGCCGTTTCAACGGCCAGCGCTGCGGCCGGACCACGAGCCTTGTTGCCTGCTGCAGGGGGCAGTGGCGGAGGCAATTCCGCAGGCTGCAGTGAATGAAACACAGCGGGTTGCTGCAGCGGCAGTGACGTGGCAGCAATCGCCTCACGAAAACGCTGCTGCAGCGTATCCACATCATGAATTCGGCGATCCGGATCTTTTTCAAGCGCCGCTGCAATTACCGCACGCAGTGCAGCCGGCAACAGCTGCAGGTCCGGTTCGGCCGTCAGATGCTTCATCAGAATTTCGCCGGCACTCTCACCCTCAAACGGGACCCGACCAGTCATCATTTCATACAGCATGATGCCCAGCGAGTACACGTCCACCTCACGCCCATAGCGACCGCGAGCGACCTCCGGAGCCATGTAGTAGACGGTACCGACACTCTGAGTCTGAGCACTGCGGCGACTTTCAGAAATGAACTTGCTGAGCCCCACGTCGCCTACCTTCACCACACCGCCATCGCTGAAGATGTTGGCCGGCTTCAGATCGCGATGCACAAGTCCTCGATCGTGCAGAAAACTGAGCCCCGAAGTCATCCCGGTCAGCCAGTTCAGCACCTGCTGCAGTGGCATCCCCTGAGGATGCTGCTGCAGAGCATCATGCAGACTCTGCCCACCCACGTATTCCATCACAATCCAGTGGTCGCGTTCAGAGTCCTGGCGAATGTCAAAGATGGTGACCAGATTGGGATGTTTCAGATTCAGACACTGCGATACTCCGCGAAGCTCAACTTCCAGATTGTTGTGCAGCAGCTTCAGAGCCACTTCCTTGCCGGCATCCGTGACCGCATAATAGACCTCGCCAAAACCGCCACGATGAATCGCGCGTTTGATGGTGAAGCCATCCAGAGGTCTGGTTTCTGGTCCGAATGTGAACTTCATGAATCTTCAGTCCTGACCGATTTCAAACGGCAGAATTCGTACGACCAGGTTCCAGTCGGAACCGCAGCTCAGGCCCGCAAAGAATGGCTCCCGCAGACAAATCCTGCTGTTCCGAGAGCGGAGAATCAGACAGGGTCAGAGACATTTTTGATCGACATAACAGCTGCTGCTGACGACGAAACAACACCACTGAATCCGGCCAAGTCGGACAACACACATGATAATCCTGACGCGGTCCCAGCAGCAGCGTATCAGCCATCAGCAGGACGCCATTAAGACTGAGCCTTGGCTGGTGCCCACTGACAAATTCCAGCAGTGCAGTTGCTGACAGCACGCTGGGAATGCGAAACCGCAGCCGCACTCGATCCCCCAGCTGCAGCTCACTGCCGTTTCGCAACAGCGTCTTTCCCGTCACCGGCCGCCCACCGACCGAACAGGGCTGCAGTGGCAGCAGGAACCACGCATCATCCTCGCGAATAAAACGAGCATGCCGACGGGACAACGGTGCCAGCAGAGCGATGTCAGCCACCTCATCCACAGCCGCAGCTGCCCCGATCAACAGATCATGCTGACAAAGCACCTGCCAGACACCGATGGCGTCTATCCAGAGAAAAAAACTGTCAGAGGAGACTGTTGGCACGGTCGTGATTTCCCGCCGGAACGAACGAAGTGACTGTCCGGGCATTTTCTATTGAAACTCCAGGAAACTCAAACCTGCCACGTTTCCACGAAGATGGGGCTGCCCCGCAACCACAGTCAAAGCTGCGGACCAGCCACGGTGGTCGCGGGCGCTGAACCCTCAACAGAGGCCCCGATTCCGCTGAAATGCCGATCAATATCCCCCAGCAGATCCGTCGATTCCACTGGCTGACTGTCGGTTTCCACCGGAATCCGCCCCAGCACCGTACCTTCCGTCTCAAGCATCGATTCCCGGACGTCCAGAGCATGTCCGACATCGCGAATCAACTGCTCCACTCGAGCCAGCTGGGAATCATCCACCTGCATTGAATTGATGGCCTCGGCCGCCTGTACCTGACGCAGGCGTGCTTCCAGCTGAGCAATTTTGACGGCGAGATCCTGTTTGCGGGACAACATCGTGTCCAGCTTCTTCTGATTGGCACGCAGCGTATCTCGCTGAGCCGTCAGGATCTGGTGGTCACGCTTGACGCAGTCTTCCGCCGTGCAGAACGAAGCGAACCGGTGAGCCAGATCGGCCTCAACCTCCGCTCGACTGTAAGACACCGTGCGGTACGTATAGTTGCTGTGCCCGGCTTCAAGGTCCTTGCGCAGCGTCAGAATGGCGTCTTTCTGCTGAGCAAGGCTGGCTTCGCGCGATGCGATATCACGTTCCAGATCCTTCACATCCACGGTCTGACTGGCCACCGTCTTCAAATGCCGACGAATTTCCGGCAGCAGATCATCCACCTCATGCCGAATCCGATCCAGTTCGAATTCCACTGAGATTTCCTGACGCACGGCTGAACGGACATTACTGCCCATCGTTTTGATGTAGCTGGATGCATCACTGCCAAGCAGCATGGTTCCGGCCAGTGCGGCAGCGGCAGTTCCGGTGATGAGTTTCCTGAGCATGATCTGGCTTCCTCGGAGTTTGATGTTCGTGTTCCGGAGGGCTGCGACATGCAAACCCGGGCTCGCGGAATGGGGATGTAATTCGCCACCCGGTTCGAAATCCTGGCGAAATCCGAAAAGATTTCGGAAGATTTGCAAAGAACCGGGGAAACCCAGCAAAACGCCGCAAAAAACTATCACCAGGAAATCCTGTGCGCAGCTGCAGCGCCCCCCCTCGGGAGGGCGAGGCTCGCGCCGAGCCGAAAGAAGTGGTCAGTTCTCAGTAGTCAGTGGTCAGCCAAAATGTAGTCCGGGCATTCCTGACGCCGAGGACAAAATGTAGCCCGAGCATTCCTGCTCGGCCCCATCC
>CAXBSH010000456.1:0-4069 GCA_963977705.1 uncultured Planctomycetaceae bacterium | reverse complement strand
AGCAATGCCTGCAGCTGAGCTTTTGATGCGGCCGCACTCAGCCACAGATCCCAGTCCGCAGCAGCCAGAATCACCGGCATTCGGTCATGCAGCCCCGCCACATCGGGACCAGCGGCCGTCGTCAATATCGTGCAGGTCTCGATCGCCTCGCTACCCCCCGGTGGTATCCACGACTCCCATAAACCGGCCATCGCAAACACCGACTGGCCCGGTTGATGGATCCACCACGGCTGCTTGCGACCGTCAGCACGCTTTTCCCACTCATAGAATCCGTCCGCCGGAATCAGACAGCGACGGCTGACAAACGCCGAGCGGAACGAAGGTTTTTCAGCTGCTGTCTCGGACCGTGCGTTGATCATCTGCGACCCAACACTCAGATCCTTCGCCCAGCGAGGCACCAAGCCCCAACGGAGCAGGGCAGGGCGCCGAACCACACCCAGAACAGCGTCAGCCGAACTCCGCGAAACCCCCAAATCTGCCCAGCCTGACGAATCTACCGCACGGAACGCCAGCACCTGCTGCGTTGGAGCAATATTGTAACGCGGACTGAATTCCGGCAGAGACGCAACACCAAACAGACTCATCAACTGCTGCGGTGATGACCTCAGAGTATATCGACCACACATCTCTGCAGCCTCCCCAACGCGAAAAAACCGCGATTTTGTGCCTCTGTCAGAATTTTGCAAAAAAACCTGCGAGGTTTCGGCGGCGGTTTGCCAGTAGTAGTTTGTGCCTGCTGCTGCAGGACACAAAGACCGACCGGAACAGGAACACAAACACAATTCAAAGTACAGTCTATTCTGAGACAGTTTAAACCCAAAGGAGAATTCAGCGATGGCTTACAATCCCAGCATGTTTTCAGGTGATCGCAGTGTCCGTCGGTTGCAGGTCGAAGTTGGACACAGCCCGACCGCTCGAGTTCAGGACCTGACCGTCAGTGTGAACGTTATTCTGCGACACCTGCATGCTCCCGAACGAGCTCGTCAGAGCCTTGAACAGGCTCGCTGTCTGCTGCAGATTCTGCGAGTCTCAGTGGACCTGAAGGTGCGAGCAGCGCGGCACCTGCAGAATGCCGATCAGTATCTGAGTCGCGGTGAATCCGGGGCTGCTCGCTGGGAATTGGATGCCCTGCGTCATGTTCTGGCACGACAGGCCTGAAACTGCTGGCGAATCTATGTTCACTGGCCTATTATTCCAACCGTTGTCAATTGTCACAGGAACCTGTCGGCGTCCTGAAAAGGATCATCGACAGGGACTGAAGATGTAAGGACTCTGGAATGGCGGGTCTGGTATGACAGGTTCAGCTCAAAATTCAGGCAATGCCAGTCAGCCGGACCAATCCAACGCATCTGTCACGGAGTGGCTGAATCGGGTTCGTAATGAATCCAGTCCTGAAGCATTTGCCCGACTTTTTGAGCGTTACATAGCGCAGGTAGCCGAGCAGGCAACTTCGCATCTCAGCCGCAGGCTGCGTCGAATCATGGACGGTGATGACATCGCCAATGAAGTCTTCGTCGAATTGTATCGTGGCCTGCGTGAGGATCGTTTTCGAAATCTGAAGGACCGTAAGGATCTGTGGCAGGTTCTGTTGATGCTGGCGGAGCGACAGGCACGAGGTCGCTGGCGGGCAGAGCAGGCTCAGAAGCGAGGTGGCGGGGCGGTTCAGGCAGCTGCTGACCTTGCGGCGGCAGACGACCACGAACAGCCTTTCAATTATGTGGCCGGTCGCGAACCAACCCCGGCCGAAGCGGCTGAGCTGTCGGATCTGCTGCAGGTTTGTTTAAACGATGTTCCTGCCGAGAATCGCAGTATGGTGATCGACTGGCTGTTGGGACACACGCTGGAGGAAATAGTCTGTCGGCAGCAGCCCAGCCCCAGCATGGCCACGGTTCAGCGTCGGATCGATTCCTTTCGTAAAAGTCTGGAAAAACGTAAGACCGAGTATCAACAATGACACAGCAGACCCCGGATAACGACATCGACCTACGCATCGACAGGATCTGTGTGCAGTTTGCGGATCAGTTACGTCGCTCCACCGCCGACACTGCTGGTCCGTCGATCGAGTCACTGCTGCAGCAGCACAGCGACCTGCCACGTCAGGCGTTACTGGAATGGCTGTTGAGCGAAGAGCTGGAGTATCTGACCCTGCGGGGTCAGCAGCCTGACGCACAACTCCTGCGCCAGCGCTTCCCACAGGATCAGGCCATCATTGACAAAGCTTTGTCGCGTAATCCTGTCAAACAGTCAGCGCCGGACCAGAAACCGACTGAGGTTGGTCCGCCAGATGCAGCATTGGATTCGTCACAACCCAAAAAGAAACATTCCCGTGTTTTAACGCCAGCCCCGAGCATTTCCGGGTTCGACATGCTGGAAGGCCTTGGTGAAGGCGGTATGGGCGCCGTCTTTCAGGCATACGATCGGCGTTTCAAGCGGACTGTGGCAATCAAGATTATCCACACGAAACACCAAACGAATCCACAGATCAAGTTGCGATTCGAAAATGAGATCTTTGCATTGAAGCGGTTATCCCATGCGAACATCGTCCGCGTGCATGAGAGCGGTGAGCAGGACGAGGTGCTCTATTACTCGATGGATTATGTGGATGGCCCAAATCTTGAACTGCTGATCAGGGCAGCACAACAGACCGTCAACCAGCGTCGCCATACTGCCGCAGCAATGACGCCACATCAGGCTGCAGACAGCACATTGCCTCCCGACCCAGCCTCCGCGCCATTGACTCGCAAAGGTTCATCCAGTGGACACCACAAATCTGCGGAAGGGGCAATTGCGTATCCATCGGAGGATTTTATCCAATTTTGTGCACAGCGCAGCAGGACTGAAAACCACAAGGCGACGAAGGCCATCGTACAGATCGGGATCGATGTTGCGAACGCGATGCAACACGCGCATGATGCCGGCGTCATTCATCGTGACCTCAAACCCAACAATCTTCTGCTCGACAGGAATGGACGCATCTGGGTTGCTGACTTCGGCCTCGCCCAGGCACAGGATGCCACACCGCTGACCATGACCGGTCATATCCACGGTACACTTAAGTACATGAGTCCAGAGCAGTTGCTGGGCGGTCAGGTGTCGATCGACCGCTGCACGGACATGTATTCGCTGGGTGCCACCCTCTACGAGTTACTCTGTCTTGAACCGGTCCGCGACAGCAATGATTCAAAGGAGATTCGTAACAAGGTAGCGTTTGGTGAGCCAGTATCGCTGCGACGCCGCAACCCTGCGATCCCGCGTGATCTTGAGACCATCATCCACAAAGCGATTTCGCACCGTCCCCGGGACCGGTATCAGACGATGCAGGAGTTGTCGGACGACCTGCGTCGTTTTCAGCGGCACGAGCCGATCCTTGCGAAGCCAGCCGGCCCACTCAAACGCCTGTCCCTCTGGGTCGAACGTGAACAGAAGCTGGCCGCCTCCCTCGCAGCCTCCGCCGCACTCCTCATCGTAATCCTCGGACTGCTGCTGGTACTGGTGAATGGAGACCGAGTCAAGAACGGACTTCTTGCAGAGCAGAAGACTCGTGAATCGGCAGAGGCAAAACAGGCTCTTCGAGACTCAGAGGCAGCCCGTTACCTCGCTATCTCGCAGGAAACTCGTACCACCAACCCCTCTCTTGCCACAGAACTCGCCATCAAATCCCTCAACACATCCTACTCCCCCGAAGGCTATACAGCACTCGCACTCGCCCTCCGCGAAAACCATCATCATCGAACATGGGCCCTTCGACCTGAATCAGTACAGGAGGGTGCTGTTGCCCTGAACGCGGACAATAGGTCAGTCATCACCACCGCAAATGTTCTCGAAGCCCAAAAACACAAGACCCTTTCCGCTATCGAATCTGACGTCGTGATTGGAAAGGTGATCCATGAGTACTCGCGTGGTGGCGTTGCATTTGCAGCACAATGGAGTCCGGACGGCAAGTACCTGCTGACAGTTGAATCTGATCCTTTCAGCAATTCAGACGCTTCAGCAAGAATTGCAGCATACCTTTGGCAACGTGGCACAAACGATGGACACCTTCTGATTGAAGGCACCGTACCCAGGGATC
>CAXBSH010000455.1:0-4070 GCA_963977705.1 uncultured Planctomycetaceae bacterium | reverse complement strand
CGAGGCTCCTGCCGAGCCGAACGCCCCCCCGCCGTTCAGGCGAGCCGTTGGCGTAAGCTGACGGTTGTTGTTGTTGGGCGTCCCCGAGCTGGTGCTCGGTGGTTCCGGGGAAGTCCCCTTTGGGAGGGCGAGGCTCCTGCCGAGCCGAAAGCAGTCGTCAGTTCTCATTAGTCAGTGGTCAGACAAAATGTAGCCCGAGCATTCCTGCTCGGCCCCATCCTTTAAAAACACTGGGGATTTCAAGGGTGACGAGCAGCTTGTGCCCGGGCTAAAGCCCAGACTACGGCTTTTGTCGCTCGCGTCATTCCTGCCCGGCTGCCCTTTGGCCCACACAAAGCTGCGACGCGGCGCACGATTGCCCGTTGCTCAGCCATTCCGCGAGCGGATAACAACTCAGCAAAGAGGCGTCTCGGCATCGTCACCGAGCTGGTGCTCGGTGGTCGTAGCATGGGCTTCAGCCCGTGTTGTCCACCGCGTTCAAGCCCCCACCAGAGGCGAGCCGGTTAGCGTAAGCTGACGGGTGTTGTCGTGCTGCCGTTACCGCGCTGGTGCTCGGTGGTCGTAGCATGGGCTTCAGCCCGTGTCGTCCACCGCGCTCAAGCCCCCCCGCGAGGCGAGCCGGTTAGCGTAAGCTGACGGGTGTTGTCGTGCTGCCGTTCCCGAGCTGGTGCTCGGTGGTCCCAGGGTAGGCAGCTGATGGGCGTTGTCGTTTGCGTCTGAGCGAATGTTTTTTTCTGGCACGGAAGCGGTATCCAGTGCGTTTTTCGCCAACCTCATCAAACTGCAACCTGCAGCTTTGTGTTATCGCTTGCGACTTTTGTTCCAGAGCCCTTTTTTCAGAAGTCGGGCTTCGCTTTCTGCCTGGCGGAGTGCAGGTTCGAGGTCTGCTGGCAGGCCGAATGCGTCCAGCAGACGTGACATCCCGGCGTTCAGGCTGGCCTGATTGATCAGGCGGCCATCGGCAGTCCATGCCCATGCGAGATGTCGGCCATATTTGTCCTTACCCTGAAACTGCAGGGTGACGTTGTGACCTTCGATCAGGTTTTTCAGCCACGCTGTGGATTCCGGGGCCCAGTATTCGCCGGGTTTGTCGAGATGCGGGAGTTCTGGGGCATCGATGCCCAGCAAACGGACTCGCCGTTTATCCTGCAGGTCGAACGTATCACCATCAATCACCCAGTGGACGGTCTGGGAGCTGCGACCGGACTGCTGACCGGTCTGACCGGCGGGCAGTACGAATAGTCGCAGCAGCAGGAAGCCGGCCAGCAGGACCAGGGCACTGCGTGCGGGCGTAGGTCGCCGGTACGGGCGACGGGCAGAGCCAGTGCGTCGGCGACGGAACAGATTGCGAGGCAGTCTGAGCATGTACAGGGCGGTCAACAACCGGCGAAGACAGGCGGATGGCAGATGACTGTCATTTCGACAGGAACGAGGTTGGCAGATTCGCCAATAATCGGCGTTCTGGCAATCGCAGACGGGGGTGATCAGCGGGAAAAGGCCGACGATCCCGCCGGAAACACGGATTGTGCTGTTTGCTGCCGGCTGTGGCTGTCCTATTCTGCGGGCGTTCGGCTTTTGGTGGTTCGTTCTGACTGCCCTGTTTCTGTGGGCTGCTGCCGTGATGGATGCCCTGACGATTACTCTGAAAGACCTGCTGCTGCTGCGGCGGGACCGCCGTGCATTGGTCATTCTGGTGGCCATGCCGATGGTGATCATCGCCATTGTAGGATCGTCAACCGGGCGTCTGCGTGCATCGCGGGAAAAGAACCGTGAGGGTCTGCAGGTGGAGGTCGCGGACTTCAGTGGTACGGAGTCGTCGCGGCGTCTGGCTGGGTTTCTGGCCAGCTATGAGCATGTGCTGGTGCGTTCCCTGCCTGTATCCGATCCACAGGACAGTGTTCTGCGAAACAGACTGCAGCAGGGCCGTCCGGAGGGCGAAGCAGATGCGCGGCTGATCATTGGCCCGCAGTTTGAGAGCATAGTGCGAGGAAAGACTCCGAAGGAGCTGACAGCCCCCGATCAGACAACGCGTGAGGGTGGCCTTGAGGCGCTGGACCTGCAGTTGGCCTTTAACACGACAGCGCCCGATCCGATGATGGAAGGATTGACAAAGACACTCATCAAACTGTCGCTGCAGAACGCACTGCTGCCCGTGATTGCTCAGAAGGTCCCTGCCTTTCGTGGTGCAGCGCGGGCGTCCGTGATACCGCCGGCGTGGGAGAATCAGCAGGTGGCTGAGAGCGGTGTCGAGGAAACGAGCAATCGGGTGTATGAGTTCTTTATTCCCAGCTATACAGTGTTGTTTGTCTTCTTTCTGGTGAACATCATGGGGCGTTCATTTATTAATGAACGTGAAACGGGAACGCTGCGAAGACTGCGAGTCGCGCCGATCCGACCAACGGCCATACTGATTGGCAAGACCCTGCCGTTTCTGGTGCTGTCGCTGGTCCAGACCTGTATTCTGATGATTTCCGGGCGGTTGTTGTTCGGCATGTCGTGGGGTTCGCAGCCATGGCTGCTGCTGCCGATCAT
Organism: uncultured Planctomycetaceae bacterium; assembly: GCA_963977705.1. GTDB lineage: Bacteria > Planctomycetota > Planctomycetia > Planctomycetales > Planctomycetaceae > SXXK01. Next base: position 1,538 of record CAXBSH010000455.1, on the reverse strand, counting down.
GCTGTGCACCTCGGCTGCGGCCACAGCACTGGGTCTGCTGTTTTCGACTGTCGCGCGAACAGAATCTCAGGTCAGTAGTTTTGGCAATCTGATTCTGCTGTCCAGTGCCGGAATCAGTGGCTGTCTGGTGCCGCGAGCGTGGATGCCGCCACTGACACAGAAGATCAGCCTGATGACTCCGCATGCGTGGGCCCTGGACGCCTACAACGAGATGCTGGCGAAAGACCAGCCGTCACTGTCCGTCATTGGCAGCTCGTGCGGCATGCTGCTGGCGTTTGCAGGTGCATTTTATTTGCTGGGTTTGCTGCGATTCCGTTCACTGCCTGCCTGAGCTAGAGCGGCACACGGTTTTTTCATCCGAGGCGAGCTGGCAGCGGAAGCGGGTGAGTGGATAAGCGGTGTTTGAGGCGGCGTTTTGGGGCCTCGTAAGGACGAGTGTTAGTGGTTAGTGTGTGCGAAATTCCCCCTGGGAGGGCGAGGCTCCCGCTGAGCTGCAATTAGGTGGGTAAGCGTTACCGAGCTGGTGCTCGGTGGTCCCGGGGGGCTGGGGCGAGCCGTCGGTGGAAACCGACGGGTGTCCGGTGCTGGTAGAGCTATTGACGGGGTAGGCCGTTGCCGTGGACGGCGTTATGGGCGATGGCTTTGCAGTGCATTGTGTGTAACACGTGTGCACCTACCGCCTGTCGGTTGTGTGCGAAGGAACGAACAGGCGTATTTCAGCTGTCGTGACTTTTGAACTGCTGCTGCAGTTGTGTGAGCATCTGTGTGAGCTGATCGATATCACAGGCGGCAAATTGTTCGTCAGTACAGGTTGGCAGTTTCAGCAGTTGCTGTAACAGCACGATTTGCCCCTGCAACAGACCTCGGCGAATCCCACGGGCCTCACCACGTGCCTCACCACGTGTTTCGCCGATTTCGATCCCTTTTTCGATTCCTTGTTGCTGCCCTATTTCAATCCCGATTTCGACCCCTTGTTGCTGTGCGTAGATGATACGAGCTTCTTCATCGCGCTGTGCTTTGACTCGGGCGTTGTATTCGTAGAGTTGTTCCGGCGTTTGGGAGATCATCTCAAGCACCCTGGCGGCTTCAGTGAATTCCTGATCTGGGAGTAACTGGCTGACCTGTTCAGTGGTGAGTTCCTGCGCGTGGCGTAGAAACCAGCACCAGCGTTCGATCGGAGTCGCAGTATACAGGGATTCTGCGGTGACCTGAAGATGATTCAGTTGTAAAAAGTGGATTTGCAGATCGTTCGTCAGGGTGATGGGCAGTGTTTCTTCGCGCAGTCTGAAGTCCAGATGCAGCTTTGCAGGTTGTCTGATGAGCGCCCCGGACAGGACGCAGATGCTGATGGACGGTCGTAGGTCCGTGTAGTTTTGTCCCTGCTGCAGCCTTCGGACGTAGGTTTCTGCGGTGTAGAAGACCATTCTTTCGGCCATTCCAGCCGGCAGTGCGATCTGGACTTCAATATTGAATTTGCGTCCGAGAGCATCTTCGGCGAGTACGTCGAGGATAAAGAATTTGCCGTCTTCCGACAGTTT